>JABGSE010000015.1 GCA_018647945.1 Flavobacteriales bacterium
ATTTTTTGAATTATTTCATCACTTTCCCATATTTCTTCAATATTAGGAGTACTCATAATGATTTGCATTAGTTTTTCTTGTTTCATTCCAATCTCCCAAGCCTCAGCATAAGGAATATTAGTGAAACTAACCATTGAATAAAGAGGAGTCCATTTATCTGGATATAAATTAGAGAATTTCTTTTCTATTTCTTTCTGTAGTAAAAATTTAGCATCAGCTGTTTTATCTCGCATTACTATAAAATTTTGCATAGATAAATCCTGAACCCCATCACCATTTGGTTTTCTACTTTTAGAATATTCTTGAAAACATGTCTCAAAATCATCTTCATGCTTATCTAGTAGTTCATCTAAAATTTTACAATCTTCAAAACCAGCATTCATTCCTTGTCCGTAAAAAGGAACGGTAGCGTGTGCTGCATCACCAATCAACAAAGTAGTATCCTTTATGTGCCAAGGATAAGTTTTTACTATCCCCAATGAAGAGGTAGGATTGTTTTCCCATTGCTCGTACAAATTAGGTGTCATCTCTGTAAAGTCAGGAAATACTTTCTGAAAATAACTATCTACTTCCTCCTTGCTATTTAATTTCTCAAAAGAATCTTTTCCTGTTTTTGGAGCAAATAAAGTACAAGTAAAACTTCCATCCAAATTAGCCAATGCAATGAGCATAAAATTTCCTCTTGGCCAAATGTGTAATGCGTTTTTATTGAGTAGATGTATTCTATTTTTTCCTGCAGGAATCAGTAATTCTTTGTAATCGTGATCAATTTCATTGTAGGAATATTTTTGACTTGGATTTTTAACCATTTGCTTCCTAACTGCTGAAAAAGCACCATCAGCACCAATTACCAAATCTGCTGAAACCGTTTGTTTTGTACTTGTATTTGTGTTTTCAAAAGTGGCATTTCCATCCTCCAAATCAACATGTATACACTTTTCGTTAAAGTGAAGTGTTGCACCATTTTTGGCTGCCAACTTCATCATCAATACATTCAACTCAACACGGGAAACAGAATAAATTGCCTCTCCGTTTGTACCATAATCTTGTTCCGTCAGGATTCCATCCGTATCGTGCATTATTCGCTTGCCCATTGGGATAGCGATTTCCATAACCTCTTTATGAATTCCTACTTTTTTCAGGGCTGTCCAACCTCTTTCGGAAAGTGCTAAATTGATGGATTTTCCTGCCGTAATAATTTCAGAACGCAAATCATTTCTTCTTTCAAAAATTGTAACCTTATGTCCTCTTTTTGTGAGATAAAGCGCTTCCAACGAGCCCACCAAACCTGCTCCAACTATTGTAATATTTTTTTGCATTACAGTTTTTCTTTAAGTATGGAATAAAAATTAAACACATCCTTAAAACTATTGTAAAGTGGGATGGGTGCCACACGAATTACATCCGGTTCTCTCCAGTCTGCAATTACTCCTTTTTCGGTTATGTTATCAAACAATTCTTTATTTCCATTTTTTACTCGTATAGAAACTTGACAACCTCTTTCTTTTGGCGTAATAATTTCTATTCTTTCCGTATCAATACTCGCAAGTAAAAACAATAAATAATTAGTTAGTTCTTTTGATTTTGAAACCAATTTATCCATTCCCACCTCATCAAAAATAGACAAAGAAGCCCGAATTGCTGCCAAGGACAAAATGGGAGGATTACTCAATTGCCAACCTTCTGCTGTTTTAATGGGCACAAAATTATCTGGCATTTTAAAACGATCCTCTTTGTTGTGTCCCCACCAACCTGAAAATCGATTAAGATTTGTATTGTGATGTTTTTCATGTACAAAGGCTGCTGCTACTGAACCTGGCCCTGAATTTAAGTATTTATACGAACACCAAACGGCAAAGTCAACACCCCATTTATGGAGGTTTAATTTGATGTTTCCCGCTGCATGAGCCAAATCAAAACCAACATTTATTCCCTTGACATGTGCCAATTTTGTAATCTTTTCAAAGTCAAAAACCTGACCGGTATAGTAGTTCACACCTCCCAACATAATCAACGCGATTTCATCTCCTTCATTTTCAATTATCGTTTGAATATCTTCTGTTCGGATTGCTGATTCTCCATCTCTTGGTCTTAGTTTTATCAAAGAAGTTTCAACAGATAATCCATGGTGTCTTATTTGAGATTCTACTGCATAAATATCAGATGGGAACGCATCTCCCTCAATAATTATTTTATGTCTTTTTTCAGTTGGTCGGTAAAAGGAAACCATCATTAAATGCAGGTTTACCGTAAGGGTATTCATAGCAACTACCTCAGTAGGTTTTGCCCCAACTATTTTAGCGTAACTTTCTGTTAAAAATTCGTGATAAGGCATCCAAGGCTTTTTGGCATGAAAGTGTCCCTCCACCCCAAAAGTTGCCCAATCTTCTAACTCCTGATTTAAGTATTCCTTAGTTCGTTTGGGTTGTAATCCTAATGAGTTTCCACACATATAAATATGTTCTTCTCCATTTTTTTGTAAGGGAATATGAAACTCATTTCTATAGTTTTTCAACTCATCTTTCGCATCTAATTCTAATGCAAATTCTGCTGTATTTTTATAAATCATTTATCTTGTAAATTATAGGTCTGCTAGGTGCTGCATCCGAAACAAATGCTGGAATTTGCAGGTTTAACAAATAGCTTCCATCTTTAATTTCTTCAGAAGCGAATATCATTTCTGTTATGGTCTTGTTTTGTGTTTTTGAATTAAATTCTTTTCCTTTTGTTTCCCAAAAAATATTATGAGCTGAAAGATTACCTTCATCTAATAATCTATCCACAGAAGGGGTGTCTACTAATAAATGCTCTACACCCAAGCTTACAATGTACTCCATTGCATCAATACTAAAAAATGATGGTGTCTTCTTCATGTAATCTCTACTTTTTTTACTCTTATAATTTGGTAGTGTTCTGATAATAAGCCCTTTCAAAAACTTAGAATTTATATCTTTTAGGTGCAATTCTAAGTCTTCTTTTGTAATAACTAAATCCTCAGTATTTAAGTTAGGAATATAATTTTCATCAGTACTTCTTGGAGTAACAGAAATAAGAGTAGATGGTATCATTTCCTCTTTTAAAGAAGATAATATAGATATTCTCTCATCTGTAATATGACCAATACATTCAGTATGGGTGCCATTACAATGAGGAGTAAAACTATAGGTTTCAAAATTACAAGGACCTCCTTTTCTAGTATCTCCAACAAATTG
>JABGSE010000016.1 GCA_018647945.1 Flavobacteriales bacterium
ACTTTTTCTTCCCATTTATCAGCAGTAGTATGAAAATGAGCTCCAAATTCAATATCAGAATATTCTGAAATTAATGTACTGAAAAGTGGATTAATATTTGTGGGATTGGAAACTCCAATGGTATCGGAAAGAGCAATAATACCAATCTCTAACTGATTTAGTTTTTCAGTTAGTTCAACTACAATATCTGGATGGTAATTTTCTCCATAAGGATTCCCAAAAGCCATGGACAAATACACTACTAATTCCTTTTTATTTTTAACAGATAAATTCTGAATTTCTTCTACAGAATTTAAGGATTCATCTATACTTTTATTGGTATTTCTTTTCTGAAATTTTTCTGACACTGAAAGTGGAAAACCTAAATAGTTTATCTCCTCAAAATTACAAGCACTTTCCGCTCCCTTAGTATTTGCAATAATAGACAGTAACTTACTAGATGTATTTGATAAATCCAACCCGGATAAAACTTCTGCTGTATCTTTTAATTGTGGAATAGCCTTAGGGGAAACAAACGAACCAAAATCAATCGTATCGAAACCAACCTTAAGGAGTTGATTGATGTATGCCGTTTTTGTTGAAGTAGGTATAAATTCCTTTATTCCTTGCATTGCATCTCTAGGACATTCAACTATTTTCATCTCTTCAATATTGCTTTATTAATTCTTTTAACTAACCCTGGACCCTCATAAATAAAACCTGTATAAATCTGAACTAAGGAAGCTCCTGCATCTAGTTTTTTTATTGCATCTTCAGGACTCTGTATTCCCCCTACTCCAATAATAGGAAATGCCTTATTCGATTTTTCAGATAAATACCTAATCACTTCTGTTGACCTTTCTTTTACTGGTTTTCCACTCAAACCTCCATTTCCAATAACCTCAAGCTTAGTTTTATCTGTTTTCAGATTACTTCTATCTATTGTAGTATTAGTTGCTACCACACCATCAATTTTTGTATCCTGAACAATCTGAATGATATCGTCCAACTGCTTATTTGTTAAATCCGGAGCAATCTTTAATAAAATAGGTTTTCTTTTATCTTTGTTATTATTAATCTCCTGAAGAGAACTTAATAAATTAGTAAGAGGTTCTTTCTCCTGCAAATCTCTAAGACCTGGAGTATTTGGGGAACTTACATTCACCACAAAATAATCTACATACGGAAAAAGAGAGTTAAAAGAAATAACATAATCATCTGTAGCATTTTCGTTGGGAGTCAATTTATTCTTCCCAATATTACCTCCAATTAAAGTGTTAGACTTTCTCTTTCTCAATCTGATAATAGCATCTTCTACTCCACTATTATTAAATCCCATTCTGTTTATAATTCCAGAATCTTCTTTCAAGCGAAATAATCTAGGTTTAGGATTTCCATCTTGTGGTTTTGGAGTTAAAGTCCCTATCTCAATAAATCCGAATCCGAAACAAGATAACTCATCTATCAATCTGGCATCTTTGTCAAAACCCGCTGCAAGCCCTACAGGGTTAGGAAATTTTATTCCGAAAACTTCTCTTTTTAGTTTTTTATCTTTTAAAGTAAACATCTTTCTCCAAGCCCAAGATTCAAATGGATATCCTACCTTCAGTAGAAAAAAGGTAAAGTGATGTATCTTTTCAGGATCAAAAAGAAAAAAGAAGAAACGGATTATTTTGTACATTAATTTGTTTTTATGCAAAAATAGAATATTGAAACAATATATTAAGGATTTAACTCCTCAAATGAGTTATCATCATAAAAAACTACAATTTTCTTTATATTTTTTGATTTTACCACTTCTTTTACTCCATCACTTTTGTGCATAAGTCCATCTCCAGAGACAATCCAATTGGAATTTAAGTCCGGAAAAGCACGAATCATTTTATCCAAAAAGTCAATAGAAGGCTTGTTTCTACCAGAAAGTACATGCGAAATTGTAGCACGGTTTACACCAATTTTATCGGCAAAACTACTTGACTTTAATTCCTTACTTTCTATCCATTTTTTTATTCTTATGTGCATATTTAAACTATTTACATTTGTTAGCTTCCTTGTTTTAATTAGAAGATATTTTTCAACACTTCATTTACAATATATCAATAAATAATCCTAATCATTGACTTTATTAGTATCGTGTATTTATTTGGAAACATAATACTTACAATACATTTATTTATTTTACAAGAAATACAAGTAAAAGACCACCTATTTTACCGTATTTTCGTTTACAAATGTAAACTAATTTAGAATTAAACCAAAAAAAACGCCTCTTTTTTATAAAGAGACATTTCTATTTTATTATTACTTTACTCTATTAAAAGTAAGTCGCAAATCCCACTTGGAAACCTCCCATTATAGCAGGAGCGTTACCCAAAATGTCAGTTGTTAAATGATGACGATAGTTCGCTCTGAAAATTGTTCCGTCTGTCGGACGAAAAGAAAGACCAGCAACAACTGCAGTCACCTCATCCCCTATTTCGGTTCCAGTACTTTTAAAAGTTCCCATATTGTAATCCAAGTTCTCATACCTCACACAAGCGTTTATTACTGAATTCTGGTATCCGAACATCTCTTTTTTGTAAAGCGGATACACAAGATCTACAAATCCCCCTTTTTGCTGACTAGAGTAAATCTCCACTATATCAGAAGGAACATCAATTAATGCATTTACCATTTCCCCTTGCAATACTCCTTTTCCAAAAGGTAATACAAAATCAATAGCGTACAAATCCAAACTTCTTTCCTCAGAAACCACCTCTCCTTCCAAAGCAAATGTATTGTAAACTCCCCCATAATACGAGAATCCAATCTCTCCAAAGTTATTGTTTTTAACAGATATCTTAGCATTATACATTAATCTTCCATTGTTATCTTCTTCAAAAGATTTCAAACTTTTACCAGAAGCAATATGAGTTCTTCCCTCTTCATTTAGGATAATCCCATCTTGCAATCCGTTTGTCGCATACAGGTGATAGTTTATAAATTGATTTCCAGAATTTAAGTTTCCGAACAAACCAAAACCAACTTCAGATAAAGTAGAAGGGATAATAGATGTAGAGGAAAGTGGACGATCAATAATCTCCCATTTCGGAGAATCATGATTTGAATTTACCAAACCAATTTCTGGAAGAATTATACCCGCACGGAAATTTAAAAAAGGACTAAACTCAAAATCTAATTGAGCAGTTTCCAAAGCAATTTCTTCTGTTCCATGTTCAAATTCTAATTCCGATAAAAACTTCACCCTCTTACTTATTTTAGAAAATAAAAAGATATTAAATCTTCTCATCTCCATAGAAAAACCTTCCGACACTCCATCTTCAGAAAAGTAATTGGAATTCGCCTCTAAGTACCCTCCAACAGCTGTTTTTCCAAAATCGATAAAAGGTCGTTTGTAGATTGATTCTGATTCCTGAGAGAGAACACTTCCCACAGAAATACACATTATTAAAATTGATGCTATGATTTTATTCATTAATGTTATTTTTTTAATTCAATTATTATTTCGGTTTCAGTTTGTCTGCATACGAAAGAATTCAAATCTCTTTCCGCAGGACCTTGAGTTACCTCTCCTTTTACAGAAAATTCGGAACCATGACACGGACAAATTAAAGATTTTGAAGTAGCAGAAAGCTCGCAATTACTGTGTGTACACAACATTAAAAAGGATGAATACTCTCCTATTTCATTTTTGTATAAATACAAAGGATAAGGCAATTTATCGGTTTCCACTACCAAATATACATTCTCTACAAATTCAGATTTTAATATTCTAACCTCTCCATTTACTACCTTTGTAGAAATATATTTTGAACCTGTGCAAGATTGCAAAAAGGACAAAGCGCTCACTCCACAACAAAGAGCTGCTGAAGCTCCTACTGTTTTCTTTATAAAATCTCTTCTATTCTTCATAATTATAAGGACATTAAGAATGCGTACAACTTACCTTTTTCTTCATCTGATAAGTTATTATAATTTACAATTACTCCGGCAGCTTCTCCACCATGCATTTCAATTGCCTGCTCTAAGGAAGTAGCCCTTCCATCATGTAAGTAATATCCTATTCCTCCCTGGCTATCATCCGCTAAACCCAATCCCCAAAGAGGTGGAGTTCTCCATTCCCCTCCTTTAGCATTCCCTTCACGATAATTGTCATTTAAACTCATTCCCATATCGTGCAATAATAAATCGGTATAAGGGTGAAATACTTTATTCGACAAAGCCTCAATTTCGGAACTAGCAGTGGTAAGAGTTTGAACATGACATTTTACACAACCCATATCTTTAAAAATTTGCTCCCCATCAATTACAGACTGATCTGTTTCATTTCTTCTGCTAGGAGACTTTAAAGTTCTCATATAAAAAACCAATCTGTTTACAACATCACTTCCTACTTCCGGATCTGGAACACCATCAGAAGTATTAGAAGCGATTACATAATTGATAGGATCTTCCGTGTCAAAATCAGATGTAAGACCAATATCTTGTTTTAAAGCAAAAACCACTTGATCAAGCAAAGTAACCTTTGACGCCTTTTTACCAAACCTACCAATATAATACCCCGAACTATCAATATGAATATCTTCTGAAAGAAAGAAATCGTTTGGCAAAACATAATTTACCTTTCCTGTAATTCCGTCCATTTCATTGTTTTGTAACTCTACTAAATCCAATAAAGTTTGGTCATCAACAGAAGCAAGTAATCCCATACCAATAACAATAGGGGCAATTCTATCAGAAAAATGAGTTGCATTTTCTGGCAAAACCTCTGGCAAATAATTATTAATTGATCTGTGTTGTAATTGAGGACCACCTTGATCTAACATATAATCAAAATTTCCATCTTCATCATACTTACCAAATCTAGTAAGTTTGTTAAACGGATGCCCTTTTCCATCTCCAACATGACACCCCTCACATGCATTCTGAATAAAAATGGGGACTAAACCTTCATCTGGTGTAAAAATCTTAGCAAAAAGTTCGTCTCCCTCCATAAAAAAAGCAAGTTGATGAGGAGTCAACCCTTCAATTGGCTCCGCAATTGTGTCAGATGAGTCTGGAGCTTTTGGTAAAATACTTTCGCAAGAAGAGAAAATAAATACCATAATCACTAGTAATAGAAGTATGTTAATTTGTTTCATTTTATTGTTTTAATTTTTTACAAAAGTAATTTATTTTTAGACATATCTAAATTTATTTTGAGAATAATCTAATTTTGTTAAATTTGCACAAAAATTAATATATGAATACTTTCGCAGAAGAAAATTATTTAAAAGCCATTTTATCTCTTTCCTTACAGGGTAGAGAGTTGGTTTCTACTAATGAAATTGCAGCTGAAATGAGCACTTCTGCTGCCTCAGTAAGTGACATGTTAAAGAAGCTTCAGGAGAAAGATTTAATAATCTATACCAAATACAAAGGGGTTTCATTAAATATGAAAGGGACTAAAATAGCAGTAAACATCCTGAGGAAACATAGGTTATGGGAAACTTTTTTGGTAAGAAAATTAGAATTCAACTGGGATGAAGTGCATGAGGTAGCAGAGCAATTGGAACACATAAAATCTGAAGAACTAGTAGATAAATTAGATTCCTTTCTCAACTTTCCTAAATTTGACCCACATGGAGAAGTAATACCAACAAAAGATGGAAAAATACCTAAAACAGATAGAGTTCCATTAAGTGAAATAAAAGAAAATACAAACGGAACCGTGCTTGGTGTCACATTGGACGAATCTTCTTTTTTACAATACCTGAACAAATTGGAAATACAAATAGGAACCGAAATAGAAATTTTTGATAGAATAGATTTTGACAAATCGGTAAACATCAGTATAAATAATAAAAAACAAAATATTAGTAATGAAGCGGCTAAACACCTTTTAATAAACAAAAAATAAAAATGGAAAAATTCGAATTATACCAATGGTTTATAGTCCAAAACCCCATAATGCAAGCACTTTACGCAGGACTTTTTACTTGGGCATTAACTGCAATAGGAGCATCATTGGTCTTTTTATTTAAAAGCTCAAACAGGAAAGCTTTAGATATATCCTTAGGGTTTACCGGGGGAGTCATGATTGCAGCAAGCTTCTGGTCTTTATTATCCCCTTCAATTGATTATGTTGAGAATACAAATAAAAGAAACCTTAACACAGCAGTAGAAATATATTTAAATGAAAAAGATATTACTTTAAATCAGGAAAAGGGAGAAAATTTTGAATACATAAAGATGTATGAGAATGAAAGAGAAGAATATGCAGAAAAAAATAATATAGATTTTGAAACCTCCATTCCATGGATACCTCCAGCAATAGGATTCTTTTTAGGAGCTTTATTTCTTTATGGACTTGATAAAATAATCCCACACCTACACATATTCGCAAAAAGAGAAGAAGCGGAGGGAATTACTACTAAATGGAGGAAAACTATACTACTTGTACTTGCAATTGCTTTACACAACATTCCAGAAGGATTAGCGGTTGGAGTTGCCTTTGGAGCACTTGCAAGTCCGGAACTTACAGGAATGCCAGAAGTATTTTCTATAGGATCAGCAATTGCACTTGCTATAGGGATTGGAATTCAAAACTTCCCAGAAGGATTTGCTGTTTCTATGCCACTCAGAAGACAAGGCGTTAGCAGGTGGAAGTCGTGGAAATGGGGACAAATGTCGGCAATTGTAGAACCAATATTTGCTGTAATTGGAGCGGAAGTTGTAATGCAAGTTTTACCGATACTTCCTTACGCACTCGCCTTTGCCGCAGGAGCCATGATATTTATTGTGGTGGAGGAAGTGATACCAGAAAGTCAGAGAGGAGGACATACGGACCTAGCAACAATGGGACTTATTTTAGGTTTTATTGTAATGATGGTTTTGGATGTTTCTTTGGGATAAACTAAGTTCATATTTATTATCTTTGCACTTATGTCCAAGGATTTTATAAATATTAAGAACAGAAAAGCATCTCACGAATACGAATTTATCGATAAGTTCGTTGCAGGGATAGTGCTTATGGGAACAGAAATAAAATCAATCAGAAACAGTCAAGTTACTATGTCGGATGCGCATTGCGTATTTATTGAAGATGAACTCTGGATAAAAAACCTACACATTTCAGAGTACTCTAACGGAGGATATGTAAATCATGAACCCAAAAGAGAACGAAAACTCCTACTAAACCGACAGGAATTAGAGAAAATTAATGGAAAGGTAACAACAAAGGGAATGACCATTATTCCTACCCGATTATTTATAAATGATAAAGGAAGAGCTAAGGTAGAAATTGCTGTAGCAAAAGGTAAAAAATTATTTGACAAAAGAGAATCCCTGAAAGAAAAAGACAATAAAAGAGATCTGGACAGAATCCGTAAAAACTTTTAAATGAAATACATCCTCCCTATTTTATTGATAATTTTATCTTATTCCTGTAAAAAGGAAAACATACAAACTGAAGGAACTGCCACTTTACAATTTTCCAACGACACTATTATTTTTGACACTGTTTTCACTTCAATTGGATCGGTAACAAAACAGTTGATGGTTTACAACAATAACAATTTTGATATTATCACCAATGTAGAATTAAGAGGAAATTCGGGAGGTAACTTTAGGATGAATGTAGATGGGGAAAGTGGAAACAATATAAAAAATGTGAAAATATCTGCAAACGACAGTATGTTTGTTTTTGTAGAAGTAACCATTGACCCAACAAACACAAATACACCATATTTGGTTTCCGATTCTATTGTATTTACTACCGGAAATAAAACACAAGACATTGATTTAATTGCTTATGGGCATGACGCTTATTTCCACACTGCAAACACCTATGGAGACATTATAAACGGAGATGATACATCAAGGTTTTTTTACCACCAACTAGAATGTAATGAAGTTTGGAATAACGATAAACCTCATGTAATTTACGGATATGTAGTTGTAGATCCGAATTGTTTACTAATCATAAATGCAGGGACAAATATTTATCTGCACAAAAACTCAGGTATTATTGTAGGAAATCCTTTTTCTTCCACCGCTGGGGGAACTATAAAAGTAAATGGAGAATTAGGAAATGAAGTTACTTTTAGAGGAGATAGATTAGATTCTTGGTACGATTCTTTACCAGGACAATGGGACAGAATTTGGATGTACCCTGGAAGTATAAATAATGAATTTACTTATGTAAATTTCCAGAACGGAACCATTGCTATACATGCTGATACCGTATCAAACAACAATCCAACTGCAGTAATAAATAATTGTAAGATAAATAATATGTCGGCAATTGGAATATTAGGACAAGGTGCAAAACTAGAAGTAAACAATACCATTATCACCAAATGTGGACAATATTCTGTTGTCTGTAATATTGGAGGAGATTATAGTTTTAAGCACTGTACATTTGCCAACTATTGGAATTTTGACCACAGAAACAGTCCTTCTATCCTACTGAATAATTATTATGAAGGTTCGGATGGTAATATCTATATTAGAGATTTAAACAATGCTTATTTCGGTAACTGCATTATTGACGGCAGTCTTACTACAGAAATCTCTTTTCAGGAAAATACAATAGGGAATTTCAATTATACTTTTGACCATTGCCTGATAAAAATTGATCCAAATGAAGATACGGAAACTTCCCATTACATCAATATTATAAAAAATGAAAGTCCTAAATTTATAAATAAAAACACCTTTGATTTTCATTTGTCATTAACTTCTCCATGTAATTCTGCAGGAGATTTTAATATTACACAAACCCAGTCTGTTCTGTTTTTAGATTTGGAAGGAAACTTAAGAGATAATGTTCCAGATTTAGGAGTTCTTAAAAGAATAAATTAAAAAGTAGTCAGAAACTCAATGGTATCTGTATTATCGGCATAATCCCAAAGTTGTGGTTTTTGTGTTTCCCCAAAGTGAGTATTCTTTTTTACAATATCTTCTTTACTTACCACACATTGTAGTAAATCTTCATTTTCATTTATATAATCTTTCACTTTATCCAAATCTTCATAAAACTCATAAAACAACATAGAAACTGGAGACTGTAAAGACGTATCTTCTTTCATTAACAAAAATCCATTCTCAGTCAACTCATGTCCTCCCATCAGAAATATTGCTTTATTGTAATCATAATTATTACCGTATTTTTTATGATTTACAACATCTTGAAAAGGAAAAAACACATCAAATAGTTTATCTAAATTATACCCATTTGGCAAAAATACTTTCGATACATTTCTGCACCCTAATCCGAAATACAAGAAAATATCTTCCGATAATCCCTTTAATTCTTGTTGTGTTTCTTTTCCGTTCAGCACCGCAACTGATCTTCTGTTCTTACGAATTATCCTGCGGATATTCTTAAAATAATACTCAAAGTATTTTGCAGAATTATCAGAACCTGTTGCAATTACAGCATCAAACTTTCTTTCTTTTAAATCTTCAATATATTCTAATTTATCAGATATAATAGGGTTTATTTTACAAAGTACCTCCCATAAATAAGGTAACAATACCCTATCGTTTGACGAAAGTTTTACCACTACTTTATTCCCACTAACTATTACCGACAAAAAATCATGAAACCCTACTAAAGGAATGTTACCAGCCATCACCAATAGAACCTTTTTATCCTGAGTATTATTTTCCAAATTATACGGAGTAAGCCAAGCATCAAAATTTTCAGTAGTTAACTGCTCCGATATCGATTGTAACGAACTTAAAACACTTTCTTCAGAAAACCAATTATTTCTTATTTCAGATTCCTTTATTTTCTGTTTCAAAACATCTAATTCCTCTAGTAAATAAATAGGATTTTCTTCAAACAATCCCGAAAGGAATTCTCCTAATTTAACAAAGCTTTGTATTCTTTCTTCTAAGTTCATTTTATGTAATATATTTGTGCAAAAGTAATATTAGTTTATTATTTGAAGTTAATTACTAAAATTAAAAATGAAAAAACTATTTTCTTTTCTTCTCCCCTTGCTATTGTATAGTAATCTGTTCTCCCAAAATGTATCCAAAAAAGTAATTGCCGAATATGAAGACACTCTAAAGGTGATGGCTCATGGAATAATGAACGGAGAAACAGAAGAACAAAGAAGAGAATTTCACAATGGATTTATAAAAGAATTGGAGGAAGTTTTACACTACAAACAATCTTTCAGATATCCTTTTGATTCGCTAATTACCATTAGCTGCCTTACTTCTGGAGATAATAAATTCCGACTTTTCAATTGGATACTAAAATTAGACAATGGTAAGTACCAATATTTCTGTTTGGTGCAAATACCAAATAAAAAGAAAAATGAAAATAAAATTATTCATTTAACAGACAATTCGGAAAATATTAGGGTGCCAGAAACTGAAAAACTAGACCAAAACAATTGGTATGGAGCACTCTATTACGATATTGTGTACATCAAAAAGAAAGGTCGGCAATATTACACCCTTTTGGGATGGGATGGAAATGATGGATTCAGTACCAAAAAAATAATTGATGTAATGCATTTTGCAGGGAGAAATATAAAATTTGGACATCCAATTTTCAGAAGCAAAAAACAAGTAACAAACAGGGTGATTGTAGAGTATGATTCAAAAACATCCGTAAGTGTAAAATACCATGAAAAAGGAAAACAAATTGTGATGGATCATTTGGTTCCTGTAAAAAAAATGTTAGAAGGACTTCACGAATATTATGTTCCGGATGGCACTTATGACGCATACATTTACAACAATGGAAAATGGGAACACAAAGAAAATATTGATATCGGAATAAAAGAAAAATCTCCTCCAAAAATAAAAAAGAAAAATCAAAAAGGGTTACTCCCCCGATAAGATGATACAACTCTCCTTTTCCGATAAAATAGAGCTTGGATGTGATGAAGCCGGAAGAGGATGCCTTGCAGGGCCAGTAGTAGCAGCTGCCGTTATCCTTCCCTCTAATTTTAAAAACAAACTCCTAAACGATTCTAAACAACTCAGTAAAAAAAACAGGGATTTATTAGAAATAATCATAAAAAGAGAAGCTCTCAGCTTTGCAATAGGAATTGTTTCTCCACAGGAAATTGATGAGATAAATATTTTAAACGCTTCTTTTTTGGCCATGCACCGAGCGATAGATGAAATAAAAGGGAAATACCAGCTTCTCCTCATTGACGGTAACCGATTTAACAAATACAAAAAAGTTCCTCACCAATGTATTGTAAAAGGAGATGAGAAGTTTATGAGCATAGCCGCAGCATCTGTGCTGGCAAAAACTGCACGGGATAAGATAATGAAAGAATTATCAGAAGAGTTTCCTCAATATGGATGGGAAAGCAATCAGGGATACCCAACTAAAAAGCACAGAGATGGTATCCGAAAATTCGGTGCTAACATATACCATAGGAAAAGTTTCCGATTACTACCAAATCAGCTCAAGCTATTTTGATAATTTTGTCTTTGTATTTAAAGATGAAAAAATGAACAAAACTCTAAAAAGTATTATTATCGGAATTGTATGTATTTCGGCTATCTCCTTTTGGATTTACATAGGAATAAATAAAGATCCAGAAATAGAAATAACCCAAACAATAACGGAAGACACATCCAATCTTATTTTCAAATTAATAAATAAGGATACTACTCTCCACTTGGACTCACTTTTGGCAAGTTCTTTTATCTCTTATTCCGATTCTACAAACTACATTAACATCCTTAATAATTCAACTCCACACAAAATTACAATTTCAGAAATCGCTCCTTATACCACTACAGATTTATTGAGTTTAACCTACAATAAAAATACCCTAAAAAATTACAAAACCTACCTGAAAAACAACAATCAATTCCAAGAGTGGGATTCAGTAAGTAACTCTTTAAAAACAGATTTTAATTTTAATATTTCGGAACTAACATCTTACATAAACGAAATTGGAAGTTTTACTTGCAATACATCTGCTTTTTATTACCTAAAATCGGATGAAGCCTACAATGTGGTCAGCCTTCTTAATTTGATGATGGACAGTATCACTCCTCAAATAATCAAGAGATTGTTGTATTATAAAATAAATACAGATAATCTGTTTCAACTACTTGCAGGAGACCTATTTACAGAAAATAAAGATTATTATATAAATATGGGAGATTATTTTGTTTTCTCGTCTGATACATCAGAGTTAAGTTACATTTACCAAATCTTAGAAGAGGGAAACACTTTGGAGAAAAATCCTTTATTTACCAACTATAAAAGTAAACAATATTCTGAATACGGACTAAATTATTACTCTGATATAACCAAAGATGATGACACTTTAAACAGAATACTTTCCTACCAACTAAGAGGAGAACAAAATGGAGTAATCTCTAATTTTAATATATTTTATTCCGAAAAGATTTTGGATACTATAATTATGGACACTCTTTTAGTAGATACAACAATAACACAGGAGGAATTATTAATAAATGATATAGTAAATTCTACCATTCAATCTCAAGAGAAAGAAGATTTAGGAGAAATAATATACACTTTAAAAGAGGGAGAAACATACCGTAATGCAACTGTAAATCTTAAAAAATTGTTGGAAGAAAACGGATACGATTACCAAAAAATAAAAGCAGAACATATATTCTTTTTTAGTAACAAAGGAAACACAAAACTAGATTGGAAAACAGCTAAATCCAAATACTTAGGAAAAGGTTTAGCTAAAAAAGGAGATTACTTTTTAATGAAAAAGTTTTATTATTAATTCAGGAAATAAATTAAACTAAAAGTGGGTATTACATCCTTTTTTATTACTCCCATCAGAGGAAATAAAACCCCCGTATTTATTAGTATTTTCTTCTTTTTTGTGTCCAACAAATAATTAAGTTGAGGGCTTATAGCAAAGTCCAACCTTTGTGTTTCATCTTTTGCAAACATAGCATATATTCCGTTTGCAGATACACTTCCATACAATTTATCAAACAAATGCATTCCACCTCCAACAGAAGCTCCGCTAAATACAAAGGAGGAATTTAACTCTGCATAAACAAAATACTCTTCTGTTTTCATATAGTTTAGTCCTACCCCATAAGCAAACGGAAATCCGTAAGTATGCGTAACAAATAATTCCTGCTGTTTTTGCTTAGAAATACCCTTATCAAATTGATCTAAATCATATCGTTCTATTAAAGAGATTAATTTTTCAGCATAAGTAGGACTCGTAGCATATCCCGCCTTTTTTAGTCCTTTTGCCCATCCTTTATAATCTGTTAATTCCAAATCAAACAAGGAGGAATATCGTCCTCTTTTGGATAGGAATAAGGAATGATCTCTGTACGATTGTTTTACCTTCTTGTACTTCCGAAAACATTCGTTTTCCGCATCATCATCTGCAAAAATTTCTGCTCCCTCCCATCCGTGGCATTTTATCCCAAAATGGTTTTTACCTTCAGTAGCTAAATAACTTTCTCCATTTCCACTTTCTAGTATTCCTTGTGCTAAGGTTATAGATGCAGGAACTCCAAATTCATTCATCTCGCTTACGGCCAAATCAGCATATCTTTCAATATACAAATCGGTTTTACTTTGCGAAAAAACAGAGAACCCCAATAAAAGAGATAAAAGAAAAAAGAAATATTTCATTCCACTAAAATATACATTTATCATAAATTTTATACATTTGGAAAATCTTAATTATAAACATTTTACAATGAAAAGAAAACACTTTCTTAAATCTGTAATTGGAGCTTCTGCCTTTTTAGGAATTCCATTTAATAGTTTTTCATCTGATAGAACTTCTGTTCAGGAATTGATAGACAATACCCAAAAAGACGTGGACGGAAGTATGTTCGGATTTGCGGACTCTCCTATAAAAAAAGTAAGGGTAGGTATTATTGGTTTAGGAAATAGAGGAAATACCCTTCTGGAGATGTTTCAATATTTAGTAGAAAACAATCATGCTGAAATTGTTGCTCTATCAGATATTACAGAAAAGAAAGTAAATTCTGCTTCCGAAAAACTAGCTGTTTGGCAAAAAAAGAAAGCAAAACTATATTATAAAAGCCAAAACGATTGGAAACAACTCTGTCTCAGAGATGATATTGATTTGGTAATAATTGCCACGCCTTGGGATTTGCATACTCCAATGGCCGTTTACGCAATGGAAAACGGAAAACATGTAGGAAGTGAAGTTCCTGTTGCTTCTAGCATTGAAGATTGTTGGAGTTTGATACAAACTGCCGAGCGTACCAAAAAACATTGTATGATGATGGAAAACTGCAATTACAATGAAGAAGAACTTTGGGCACTCAACATGATACAAGAAGGAGTTTTTGGAGATATTACACATACAGAAGGTGCTTATCTGCACGATTTGAGAGCTTTATTACTACACGATACTTATTATGAAGGACAATGGCGTTTGCACGAACATGTAGAAAGAGATGGGAACTTCTATACCACTCACGGATTGGGTCCTATTTCCTTTTATCTGAATATTGGTAGAGGAGATACTTTTTCTCATCTTACATCAATGAGTAGTAGAGAATTAAATTTGAGTATTGCCGCAAAACAGGCAGGGCATCCTATACAAAACTACAAATGTGGGGATATGAACAATACCATGATCCGAACAGAAAAAGGAAAAACAATCCTACTTCAGTTTGATGTACATACAGGAAGACCTTATTCCAGAATTAACAAGATAGTGGGAACAAAAGCAGTACATGTTGGATACCCCAGCCGTTTGTATATTGAAGGAGAAAAACCAGAATATTGGGGACACAATTGGCTGAAAAAAAAAGAACATAATGAGTATAGAAGTAAATACCAACATCCAATTATATCAAAACTAAAAACAGTAAGTCAAGGGTTTAAACAAGGGCACGGAGGAATGGATTTTGTAATGATTTACCGATTAGTAAGATGTTTAAACTTAGGACTTCCACTAGATATAAATTTATACGATAGTATTTTATGGAGTTCTATCACTCCACTTTCCGAACTTTCGGTTGCTACAAATAGTCAATCTATAAAAATACCAGATTTTACGGCAGGTACTTGGAAGAAAGAAAATCCATTAGAAATTATGAGGGAGATTTAATCCAAATCTATCGTTCATCCCTTTATTTCCTTGCAATCCTCCTGTGAGTATTGCCAAAATACTACTTCCTTTTGGAAAGTAATTCTTTTTAATTAAATCGAATATTCCGAACATCATTTTCCCGGTATAGATGGCGTCTAACGGAATATTATTTTTATCATAAAAATCCAGTATAAATTGGATTAACATTTCTGATATTTTAGCATATCCACCAAAATGATAATCGGTAATTAATTTGCAGTTTTGTTTATTTGTCCAACTTCTGATGTCCTTTTCTAAATCTTCACTCCCTTTTATAGCAGGGAAACCCAAAACTTTCTGATTGTCGGAAGATGAATTGATAATTCCTGAAATAGTTCCTCCTGTACCAATTGCGGTGCAAATAAAATGTTGAGTATCGTTCACATCTAAAATTTCCTGGGTTCCTTTTATTGACAAATTGTTTGTTCCCCCTTCAGGAATTAAATAAAAGTCAGTAAATCTATCTTTTAACTTATTAATAAAACCTTCTGTATGTTTTTGTCGGTACTCCTCCCTACTTACATAATGGAATTCCATGGAGTTTTCTTTTGCAAAACTTAAAGTATCGTTTAAGGGTAAAGTTTCCTCTCCCCTAATTATTCCAATACTTTTAAATCCTTTTTTGTTTGCCGCAAATGCAGTAGCCGCTATGTGGTTGGAATAAGCACCACCAAAAGTTAAGATAGTATCTGTGTTTTGTTTTTTTGCTTCTAGCAAATTATATTTCAACTTGTAGTATTTATTACCAGAAACAAAAGGGGACACCAAATCTATTCTCTTTACAAAAAGTTCTATTTCTTTCTCTTTTAGTAGAGAATGGGATATTTCTTTAGTTTTGATTTTCATTGGTGCAAATATCGTAAATTTGCAGTTAAATGAAGGAATTTTCAAAAATACATAATCTGAATAAAGACGAATATTATCACTCCAAAGAGGGATACATTATCTTTACAGAAAAGTACCATTTAAAAAGAGGATATTGTTGCAATAATAATTGCAAACATTGTCCGTACAAAAAAGACGATAAACAAAAACAAAATGACCGATATTAAACAAGCTATTTTAGCAGGAATTCCAACCGAATTACCTTCAAAAAAACAGTACGATACATCTCTAAGTCATGCCCCAAAACGAAAGGATATTCTTACAATTGAGGAAAAGAAACTTGCCATAAAAAATGCATTACGATATTTCCCAGAAAATTTACATTCTGTATTAGCACAAGAATTTGCAGAAGAACTAAAAGAATATGGTAGAATTTACATGCACCGATATAGGCCAGATTATGAAATAAAATCTCGTCATTTTGAAGATTTCCCTCATAAAAGCAAGCAAGCTGCCGGAATAATGATGATGCTATCCAACAACTTGGACAATAGTATTGCACAACATCCTCACGAACTAATTACTTATGGTGGAAATGGTGCCGTCTTCCAAAATTGGGCACAATATCTGCTCTGTATGCAATTACTAGCTGAAATGACAGATGAACAAACTTTAGCTTTATATTCTGGACATCCAATGGGATTATTTCCTTCTCATATAGATGCACCAAGAGTTGTAGTTACAAACGGAATGATGATACCCAACTACTCCAAACCGGACGACTGGGAAAAATTTAATGCTTTAGGAGTTACTCAATACGGACAAATGACTGCAGGAAGTTTTATGTATATCGGTCCGCAAGGTATCGTACACGGAACCACCATTACTGTACTTAATGCTTCCCGAAAAATAGATTCTACTACAAAAGATATGAGTGGTAAAATATTTGTTACTGCAGGACTTGGTGGAATGAGTGGAGCACAGCCAAAAGCAGGAGTAATAGCAAAAGGAGTTTGTATAGTAGCAGAAGTAAATCCGGAAGCAACCTACAAACGCCACGAACAAGGCTGGGTAGATGAAGTGTATAAAAACTTAGATGAGTTAATAGATAGAGCGGTACAAGCCCGAGAGAACAAAGAAGCGGTATCCATTGCTTATGATGGTAACATTGTTGACCTTTGGGAAAAATTGGTAGAAAGAGAAATTCATATTGAGTTAGGCTCTGACCAAACTTCCCTGCATAACCCATGGTCAGGTGGTTACTATCCTGTTGGGATGAGTTTTGAAGATGCGAATGATATGATGGCCAATAAGCCTGAACAATTTAAAGAAGAAGTACAAAAAACATTAGTCCGACATACCAATGCTATAAATACTTTAACTGAAAGGGGAATGTACTTTTTCGACTATGGAAATGCCTTTTTACTGGAAGCAAGCCGTGCCGGAGCAGATATAGTAAAAGAAAATGGAGATTTCAAATATCCATCATATGTACAAGATATTATGGGGCCTATGTGTTTCGATTATGGTTTCGGACCTTTCCGTTGGGTATGTGCTTCTAACTCTGCAGCCGATTTGGAAATTACAGATAGAATTGCTGGGGAAGTATTAGAAGAATTAATGAAAACGGCTCCTAAAGAAATTCAGCTACAACTACAAGATAACATCAATTGGATAAAAGCTGCTGGAGAAAATAAAATGGTGGTCGGCTCCCAGGCCAGAATACTATATGCAGATGCAGAAGGAAGAACTAAAATTGCAGAAGCCTTTAATAATGCAGTGGCATCTAGAGAACTCTCCTCTCCTATTATTTTGGGGAGAGATCATCATGATGTAAGTGGTACGGACTCTCCGTTCAGAGAGACTTCCAATATTTATGACGGATCACAATTTACAGCAGATATGGCCATACAAAATGTAATTGGCGATAGTTTTAGAGGTGCAACTTGGGTATCTATCCATAATGGTGGTGGCGTAGGATGGGGAGAAGTAATAAATGGTGGTTTCGGTATGATGTTAGATGGAACTCCAGATTCGGATAGAAGATTAAAATCCATGTTGTTTTGGGATGTAAATAACGGAATAAGTAGAAGAAACTGGGCCCGAAATAAAGAAGCTAATTTCGCTATAAAAAGAGCCATGGAAATGGAACCTAACCTAAAGGTAACTATTCCTAATTTTGCAGATGAAAGTTTAATTAATAATCTCAATTTATAAATATGAATCCTCAAGTAAATCCTTCTATTTTTAAGTTTTTAAACACACTAAAAGACAATAATAACAGACCCTGGTTTGCCGAAAATAAAGAATATTATATGGAGGAAGAGGAAAAAATAAAATCCTTTTTCACCACTATTTTTCAGGGATTACAATTGCAAGATAATCTGGAAGGAATGAAAGCCTACAGAATTTACCGAGATGTTCGTTTTTCGAAAGATAAATCCCCTTACAAACTATACAGAAGTTGTAGTTATAAAAGAGCAACTGAAGCTTTAAGAGGAGGATATCATTTGGAAATCACCCCAAATGGTTCGTTTTTGGCAGTAGGATTTTGGCAGCCCAACAAAGAAGATTTACTCCGAATACGACAAGAATTTGAATTGGATGTAGATACGATAACAGATATTTTGAACTCAAAAGAAATAAAAGAAACATTTGGAGGATTTTACACAAGAAACACACTGAAAAAAGCCCCAAAAGGATTTGATAAAAACCATCCGAATATCCAACTAATAAATAAGAAAGATTTTATATTACTGAGAAAATTTACAAATAAAGAAGTACTCCATAAAGATTTCCAAAAAACTGTATTAAAATCCTTCAAATCCGTAAGACCTTTTTTCGATTACATGAGTAGTGTACTTACTACAGATTTAAATGGAGAGTCCATAATAGAAGATTAATTTATAGTATGAACAGATAAGATTTAGTAAATATTATTTTTTTGAAGTTAATTTTTATATGTAGTTTTACCAAAAATATTTAAACGAAATTAAAAATGAAAAAACTACTATTATCTTTATTATGTATTGGAGTTCTTAACTCATTTGCTCAAATTCAGATAAACACTACAGGAAACTACTCCAACCCATCTTATTTAATTGATAATGTACTGATTGGAAATGGAGTAACAACAAGCAATCATCTTTATACTGGTGACCCTTCTCAAATCGGATTTTTTACAGATTCAATGGGGTTAATTGGAATGGATAGTGGTTTTGTTCTTTCTACAGGTGGAGTAGATTCAATTGGAAATATTGGGGTTGATACCATGCCTTGGTGGAATTATATTTGGGATAGTTTAGGAAACATAATTGATTCTACACCAGTTGTAAATTCTTATCATTTAACAGGAAGTTTTAATGGAGCTGGAGATGCGGATTTATTGACAATTGCAAATTCCGTACCAGGATTAATAGGTCAATCTTTTTCTGTTTCGGTAACGCAAGATGTTGCAATTTTAGAATTTGATTTTGTACCCTCATCCGATACGGTAAAATTTAAATATGTATTTGCCTCAGAAGAATATTTGGATTTTGTAAACTCCTCCTTTAATGATGTATTTGCCTTTTTAATTTCGGGGCCAGGAATAACAGGACCATACGCCTCACCCGCCGCTTTCCCAGGTGGAGCCATGAATATTGCTGTTGTGCCCAACTCATCTCCTTTATTACCAATTACTATTTCAACAGTAAACGATAATTTAAACTCACAATATTACAATCACGACACATTTGCTGTAGTATCGGCATTTAACGGATATACGGATGTATTTACTGCTATAACTGCTGTACAAGCTTGTAATGTTTACCATATAAAATTGGCTATAGCAGATGGCACTGATGGATCATATGATTCGGGAGTATTCTTTGAAGCAGGAAGTTTTGATGCTACTGAACCAGGTGCGTTAGGAATAACAGCAATTACAACGGACTTACAATGTTATGGAGATACTAATGGAACTGCTTTGGTTTGTATCAGTGGTGGGGTTGCACCATACATTATAAATTGGAATGGAAATAACCCGAACAGTTTGGCCGCAGGAAGTTATAGTGTTTTTGTTACAGATGTACAAGGTTCTTCAGGCGGAGCTAATTTTACTATTAATTCTCCTGCTGCTATTACTGCATCTGTAAACCAAGTAAATATTGATTTGGAAAGTAATGTAATGGGTGGTACGCCAAACTATGCTTACAATTGGACTTTTAATGGAGTTTCTGTTGGAACTGCATCTACTTATACCCCAACACAGAATGGTGACTACACTCTAATGGTAACGGATTCAAACGGATGTACTATTACTACTGATCCTTTTTCAGTTACAAATATTGTTTCTGGGATAATGGATATACTGAATAATAAATTGATGGTATATCCGAATCCGTTTTCTGAAAAAACAACTGTAAAATTATTAAGTAGTACTGAT
>JABGSE010000017.1 GCA_018647945.1 Flavobacteriales bacterium
TGTTTTTCTTAAAAATTTAAGGCTCGATTTTATAGATGGATTACTATTGAAACAATTGATTTTTATTTCATATCCCAAATCTTCCCATCCATATTCTTCCACCAAAAACTCAAGCATATCTACTAATCGTATACCATGTAAAGGATTATTTACTTGAGAATTATCACTATTCTTTTTATCGCTCATAATAAATTACCACCTTCTATTATTGGAGTTTTTCTTTTTCTTTCTATTGGCAAAAAACTCTTGTTTCTTTCTATTTTTTTCCTTTTCAGAGGCCTTTTTTTCCTTAGCATTCATAGGTTTTTCTGTTTGTGGGAAAGGATGACCTTTAACTTCTGTAATTTTTTGCTTTATTAGTTTCTCAATATCCTTAGCATATACATTTTCTTCTGGTTCACAAATGGAAATAGAAATCCCCTCCTCACCGGCTCTACCACATCTACCAATTCGGTGTACATAAGTTTCTGGCTCATTAGGAATATCGTAATTCAACACATAACTTAGTTTATCAATATCAATTCCTCTAGCAGCAATGTCGGTAGCGACTAATACTCTAACCTCAGAATTCTTAAACGATTGTAAGGCCTTTTGTCTTTGGGGTTGGGATTTATCCCCATGGATTGCAGCCGACTCAATATTCTTCTTTTTTAAATTACGAACGATTCTATCTGCACCATGTTTTGTTCTGGAAAATACCAAAATTTGTGTGATGTTTTTATCTTTCAAAATATGAAATAACAAGTCTTTTTTATCACTTTTATTTGTGTAGTAAATACACTGCTGAATGGTTTCGGCAGTAGTAGAAACTTGGTGTACCGCTACTTTTTTAGGGTTACGCAAAATAGTATTAGATAGATTCAGAATACTATTAGGCATAGTTGCCGAAAAGAAAAGAGATTGTCTCTCTTTTGGTAATTTTTCCAATAGCTTTTTAATATCATGGATAAAGCCCATATCTAACATTCTGTCGGCCTCATCCAACACAAAATAACCAACATCTTTTAATGAGATATATCCTTGTCCAATAAGGTCTAACAATCTACCAGGAGTCGCTACTAATACATCCACTCCAGCTTGTAATCTTTTAACTTGTTTCATCTGTTTCACTCCGCCAAAAATTACAGTATTTTTTATGTTATTGTATTTTGCATAATCCGTAAAATTCTCAGCAATCTGTATAGCGAGTTCTCTAGTTGGAGTAACCACTAAAGCTCTAATTTTTGTTTTACCATTATTATTACTTTTCTCTTTTTCAAGGTGATGCAAGATAGGTAAGGCAAAAGCAGCTGTTTTTCCTGTTCCTGTTTGTGCAGTACCGAGTACATCATTTCCTTGCAGAATTAATGGAATAGCTTTTTCTTGAATTGAGGTAGGGGTTGTGTATTTTTGGTCCTTAACGGCTTTTAATAAAGCGTGGGATAGTTTTAAATCTTCAAATATCATATAGTATTCCTTTTGTGGAATTATTTTTTGCAAATGTAGGGTAATAGATTGAATAAAACTAAAAGGTTGTAATCCTGCTCCCCCGACTTTTTTCTCTTTAAAATTCCCATAAATTTTCTGTATTATTGTAGTATGAAAAAAATAACACTCCTCCTATTACTTTTTCTTCCTTTAATTGGAAGTTCTCATGGTGTTCCAGAATCAACAATTATTGATATGGCTGATGCGTCATTATTTCGTTGGTGTAGATTTGGTGCAGAACATATGGTTACAGGATACGACCATATTTTATTCTTAATTGGAGTGGTATTTTTTCTTAACAACTATTCTGATATTTTTAAATTCATTACCTCCTTTACTATTGCGCATTGTATCACTCTTATTTTTGCCACTTTCTATGGCATTACAGCAAATGCATATTTAATTGATGCCGTAATTGCATTTAGTGTTATCTATAAAGGATTTGAAAATCTGGACGGATTCAAAAAGTGGTTTTCTGTTAATGCTCCCAATTTAGTTATAATGGTTTTTCTCTTTGGATTGATACATGGATTTGGCCTGTCTACAAAACTACAAGAAGTAGCAGTTGCTACATCTATTGATTTGTCCTTATCTCAAATATTATGTTTTAATGTAGGGGTAGAATTTGGACAAATAGCGGTATTGATAATTCTTTTTCCAATGTTCTCATTACTTAGAGGGAATTACTTTGATAAAATATCAAATGGTATATTAGTTGTAGCGGGTATATTTTTATTAGTTTATCAACTTAATGGATATTTTACTGATCATCATGAACATCATCCTCAAAATGAATTAGGACCGCTATGTCTTATATCACAGGAAGGAAATGATATTTTAGCGAATACCGTAGGAGGGGTTACTCCATATATTTATCTGTGGAGCACAGGTGAATCAACTAATCAAATAACACCAAAAGTTAATGGAGACTATTGGGTTGTCATAACAGATATTGATGGTTATAATTCGGACACTTCTTTCATTACTGTTATGTGGGTAAATTTGTAATAGTAGATTGATTAGCGGTGCAAAAAGCGGAACAATTTTTAGTTTAAATCCTGTAGTACAGCAATTAATATTTTTATCCTTCTATTGTCCAAGTATCTCCTGAGTTTAGGAGTTCATCTACAGTTTTAAACTTAGCGTTTTCCTTTTCATATTCCAATTGACTTAGTAATCCTTCATCAAAAGTAGGTCTTTCTACTGCACGAATAATTCCTAATGCTGCAGGAAATTCTGGGGGCCTCATTCTGGCAAGCATAGCCTGTAGAGTTGGGTCCTTTTCTTTTGCGTCATGAACCAAAATATCTTCTTCTGTTATTCCATTTTCACCAACTGTTACTACCTCTAATTTAAATCCGTTTAGGATAATTCCCTTATTTTTTTCTGCTCCAAAAATCATAGCTTTACCATCTTCCAAAAAGAGTTGAGCGTCTAACTTTACATCTTTATTTGTAATATCTGTAAAAGTCTTGTCATTAAAAATTACACAGTTTTGTAAAATTTCAATTAGGGATGTGCCTTCATGTTCTTCTGCTTCTACAAATATTTTTTGCATCAATTTCGGATTGGTATCCACAACTCTTGCAAAAAATGATCCTTGAGATCCAATTGCCAAATCGCTAATAGAAAAAGGTTCGTCAGTTGTACCATGAGGATTTGATTTTGTTTTAATTCCTTTTTTTGAAGTAGGAGAAAATTGCCCTTTCGTTAATCCGTAAATTTCATTATTAAAGAGTAAAATATTGATATTGATATTTCTCCTGAGTGCGTGTATAAAATGATTTCCTCCAATTGCAAGAGCATCACCATCTCCAGTAATTTGCCAAACACTAAGTTTAGGATTTGCCAATTTTACTCCAGTTGCAAAAGCGGGAGCTCTACCATGTATGGTATGAAAACCATAAGTATTCATGTAATATGGAAAACGAGAAGAACAGCCAATTCCAGAGATAAAAACAAAGTCTTCTTTTTTCTTCTCTAGCATTGGAAGTGCTTTTTGCATGGCTCTTAATATAGTATAATCTCCACAGCCAGGACACCACCTTACCTCTTGGTCGCTTGTGAAATCTTTATTTGTTAAATGTTCCATATTATTTTGATAATAAGGTTTTAAAATGATCTTCTAATTCTGAAGTTGTGAATGGAAATCCTTGTAGTTTGTTATATTGACTGAAAATAGTTCCTTGAAAATTCATTCTTAAATAATTTGCAAACTGACCTGAGTTTAATTCGCAAACAACAATTTTCTTATAGTTTTTCAAAATATCAGCAGTGTTTTTTGGTAAAGGATTTATATAGTTAAACTGACAAAGTCCAACCATAAAATCTTCTTTTAATAAATTTTCAACTGTTGAGTACAATGGACCATAAGTCCCTCCCCAACCAATTACTAATAAATCCCCTTCTTTTTCTCCTTTTATTTCTTGATGAGGGATAAGATCAGAAATCCTTTGTATTTTCTCTGCTCTAATTTCGCACATTATCTCATGATTTTCTGGTTCGTAAGATACATTTCCAGTCACATCTTCTTTTTCCAAACCACCTAATCTGTGTTCTTTTCCCTTTGTTCCTGGTAGTGCTAATTTTCTGGCAAGTGTTTTTTCATCTCTCAAATAAGGTTGGTATTCTCCCTTTTCGGTATCAACATTCGGATTGATTTCCGGCATGTCCATAGTTGATTTAATTTTCCAAGGTTCTGCTCCATTTCCAAGATGCCCATCAGATAAAAGCACAACAGGAGTATTATGTTCTAATGTTATTTTGGCTGCCATATAGGCCCAATCGAAACAATTGGCGGGAGTGGAACTAGCAAGGACTACTGCAGGACTTTCTCCATTTCTACCATAAAGTGCTTGCATTAAATCTGATTGTTCAGTTTTTGTAGGAAGTCCTGTTGAAGGTCCTCCTCTTTGTACATTTACCAAAACTAATGGTAGTTCGGCCATTATAGCCAATCCCAAACCTTCTCCTTTCAGTGATAACCCAGGGCCAGAGGTAGTTGTAATTGATAAGCTTCCTGCAAAACTAGCTCCAATTGCAGAGCAAATCCCTGCAATTTCATCTTCTGCCTGAAATGTTTTTACTCCTAAATTCTTGTGTTTTGCTAATTCGTGTAAAATATCAGATGCTGGAGTAATAGGATAAGAACCTAAAAATAATTCTTTATTCGCTCTTTCTGCAGCGGCTAATAGCCCCCATGCTAATGCTTGATTTCCCATTACATTTCGGTAAGTCCCATCTTTCAAATTAGCAGAAAGCACTGTGTAGGAAGAGGGTAGAGCTTCAATAGTATTTGCAAAATTATAACCATCATGCATTACTTTGATGTTAGCTGCGACAACCTCAGGTTTTTTAGCAAATTTCTTTTTCAGAAATTTTTCTGTTTGTTCCATTGGTCTGTTAAACATCCAATAGACAATCCCTAAAGCAAACATGTTTTTTGATCGTCCTATGCTTTTCCCATCCAATCCAGAGTTCTTTAATGATTCTCTAGTAAGCTTGGTAATTGGAGCCTCAATAATATTATACCCTTCAAAACTATTGTCTTCCAAAGGAGAGTTTTCATAGCCTGCTTTTTCTAAATCCCGTTTTGTAAATGTATCAATATTTACAATGATTGTGCCTCCTTTTTTTATCCAATTTTTATTAGCTTTTAGCGCGGCAGGGTTCATAGCAACCAATACATCTGCAATATCTCCTGGGGTATTAATGTCAATTCTACCAATATGAATTTGAAAACCGGACACTCCAGCAACAGTACCTTGTGGAGCTCTAATTTCGGCAGGGTAATCTGGGAAAGTGGCCAAATCATTTCCTAAAAGCGCAGATGTATCGGTAAACTGAGTTCCTGTAAGTTGCATCCCATCTCCAGAATCACCAGCAAATTTTATTACAACTTTTTCTAAATCAACAACTTTAGTAGTTTTCTCCATTATTAGTTTTAGTGAAATTAAGCTCCACAAAAATACAAAGCTTAGATAGAACTATGTTAGATTTTATCATTTTTTTATTTCTGATTTAGATTGAGAATAAATTATGATGTTATGTAATTTCGTTTGAAAAAAGCTATATTTTTGTAGTATTAAAAATTAAAAATTATGGCGATTAAAATTACAGATGATTGTATTAACTGTGAAGCTTGTGAGCCGGAATGCCCAAATAATGCAATTTACTCTCCAGATGAGGCATGGAAATATTCTGATGGCACAAATTTAAGTGGAAACATTAAATTACCTAATGGAAAATCTGCAGATGCAGATAAAGATAATGATATGGTTTCGGATGAATTCTTTTATATTGCTACTGATAAATGTACTGAATGTATAGGTTTTCATGAAGAACCTCAGTGTGCTGCAGTTTGTCCGGTAGATTGTTGCGTACCTGATGAAGACAATGTAGAATCAGAAGAATCTCTTTTAAAGAAAAAAGATTGGATGCATAATTAAATCTTGTTATTAAGCGTCATTCGCAATTACTTCCTGAACTTTATCTCCTAGTTTTTGTTTTAACAAGCTTTCAATTCCTTGTTTTAAAGTAATAGTAGAAGAAGGACATCCGCTACAAGCCCCACTTAAATTTACAGTTACAATTCCATTTTCAAAAGAATCAAGAGTGATTGATCCTCCATCTGATTCAACAGCGGGTTTTATATATTCTTCAAGTATTTGTTCAATTTCTTTTGCATCACCTTCAAATTCTTTTTTTAATACTGATTTATTATTTGAAGAAGTAGAAGTTGTTGTTTCATCAATATTTTCTGTGTAGTTTATTACTGTTTTGGATTTATTTAAAAAATCCAGAATAAAGATTCTTAATTGCATGGCAATATTCTCCCATTTAATATTTTCAGTTTTTGTAATAGAAATAAAATTACTACTTAGAAAAACACTTTTTACAAATGGAAAATTAAATAATTCCCTGGCAATAGTAATATTTTTAGCGCTTTCAGCTGATAATAACTCAACATTTTTATCAGCAATCATTCTGTTAGAAACAAATTTCATAACTTCCGGATTCGGAGTACTTTCAGCATAAAGACTATAATTCATAATTTGTATTTTTGACAAAAATACTAACATAAAATAACATGGCATTAATAAAAAAGATAAAAGGAATAACTCCTCAATTTGGGAAGGGAATCTATCTGGCAGAAAACTCTACAGTTATAGGAGATGTGGTAATAGGAAATAATTGTAGTATTTGGTTTAATTCTGTAATTCGTGGGGATGTAAATTCAATACGAATTGGGAATAAAGTAAATATTCAGGATGGAGCGGTAATCCACTGTACTTATAAAACTGCTGCAACTTTTATAGGAAATAATGTTTCTGTAGGCCATAATGCGTTGGTTCATGGATGTAAAATAAAAGACAATGTTTTAATTGGAATGGGATCTATAGTAATGGATGGAGCAGTTGTTGAAAGTAATTCAATAATAGCTGCAGGCGCAGTAGTTTTGGAGGGCGCTCATGTAGAATCAGGAAGTATTTATGCCGGCATCCCTGCAAAAAAAGTAAAACAGCTAAATGAAGAACAAACCAACAGATTGATTGAAGGAATTGCGAATAATTATGTGATGTATTCTTCTTGGTTTTCTGAAGATAATTAAATATTTACTTCCTCTAATTTTAAATTTTCCTGAAAAAAGAAACGAGCAGAATTTTCAAATGATTTTGTAAAGTTAGATACATAAAATCGGTATTTTGGATTTGAAATATTATTTAACAATTTTGAATTTTTTAATTCATCATAAATTGACTGAGAAACAATATTTACAGAATCGATAACATCAATATTATTATTGTAAAAAAATTTTATTTCGTTTTGGATTAATGGATAGTGAGTACAAGCCAATATTAGTTTTTCAATTCCTTTTAACTTTGAAGATGAAAGGTAATTGTGAATTATTGTTTTACTAATTTCTTCATTGATAAAACCTTCTTCAATCATAGGAGCAAGTAATGGAGTGGCCAAGGAAGTGACTGAATATCTTGGAGATTTCTCTAATATTTTTCTTTTATAAATCCCAGATTGGATGGTAGCTTTTGTTCCAATAACTCCAATTTTACACTTTTTATTATTTTCAGAAATTTTATTAATTACAGGATCAATTACATTAAAAACAGGAATATTCCCCGATAATTCTTTTACTTTTTGAAAGGCAACTGAAGAAGCCGAATTACATGCAATTACAATTGCTTTGCATTTTTTCTCTAACAGAAATTTACTAATGTTTAAACTGAAATTTTGTATTGCGTCATCCGATTTTTCTCCATAAGGAAGGTGTTTCGTGTCTCCAAAATAGAGGATTGATTCCTTAGGTAATTTTTCTTTTAAAGCATGCGCAACGGTAAGTCCGCCAATTCCAGAATCGAATATGCCAATTGCATTATTTTGCATGATTTAAAGGTATAAAAAAAGCAGCTTGTAAGCTGCTTTTTCTAATTTATTTTATTTAGGATTATAATCCTAATTTCTTTTTTACTAGAGAAGATATGTTTTCACTTTCTTTGGAATAAAGTAACATTCCTCCTGTGTTATTGTCAAAAATATAGGTGTAATCACCATCTTCTGCAACTTCATTAATTGCGTTTTGAAGTTTTTCCAAAATAGGAGAAAGTAATTCAACTTCTTTTCTTTGTAAAGACTCCTGTGCAGATTGTTGGAATGTACCAATTCTTTGTTCTAAACCTTGAATTTCAGCAATTTTATCTTGTTTTACTAAGTCAGAGTAAGTAGCCTCATTGTCCTGATAATCTTGTATTTCTGATTGATACTCTGATTGCATAGACATCAATTGAGATTCTAATCCTTTTGCATATTCTTGGTAATCTTCTGTTGCTTTTTCTCTTTCGGGCATTAATGCCAGAATTTCTTGAGCATCAAGATGACCTAGTTTTTGTGCAAAAGTGTTAAATGTTAATAGTCCGAATAATGCTAATATTGCTAATTTTTTCATTTTTGTATTTTTTTTTGTTTTTATTAATATCCCATTAGTTCTAATACTTTATCACTTTTATCCAAATTTGGATTTGAGTAAAGCATTATAAGTTCACTTGAGCTGTCAAAAATAACGGAATATTTGTTATTGGCCGCTAATTGTTGAACTGCATCAAAAATTCTATCTTGTATTGGCTGAATTAACTCTTGTCTTTTTTTATACAATTCTCCTTCAGGACCAAAATATTTTTGTTGTAAGCTTTTTACCGATTTTTCTTTATTGATAATCGCCTCTTCTCTTTTTGTTTTCATCTCAGCTGTAAGTAAAATTTGTTCCGATTGATAATCTCTGTACATTTGTTCAACTTCAGCATAAACGGTTTCAATTTCTTGTTGCCATTGTGTAGAAAAATCATTTATTTTTTCTTCTGCCTGAACAAATTCAGGAACTTTAGTTAAAATATAGTCGGTATCTACATAAGCAAACTTTTGAGCACTACCGCTAAATGCTGTAATTATAATTACTGTTAATACTAATATTTTCTTCTTCATAATAGTTGGTTTTAATGTTCAAATATAATTAAAAATCTTGATTAATAGAAAAGTGGAACTGTCCTATGTTTGCATTTGGATTTCCAGGAATTTCATCAAACCCCCATCCATAATCTAATCCCATTAGTCCCATTCCAGGGATTGTAATCCTTACTCCTAATCCTCCCGATCTTTTTAAAGTAAAGGGATTAAAGTTATCAAAATTGTCCCAAGCGTTTCCGGCTTCTAAAAATCCAAGAACATATACTGTGGACATAGGACTTAAACTGATTGCATATCTTAATTCGGAGGTGTACTTATTGTAAATTGTTCCACCAGTTTGAGGAGAAACAGAATTGTCAGCATAACCTCTTAATGCAATTAATTCTCTTCCATCAAATTGATATCCCATCCCAGAAAGTCCACTTCCTCCTAAATAAAATCTTTCAAACGGAGCTACTCCTAAATTGTTATTATAAGCTCCCAATAATCCCATTTCTAATCTTGTTGCAAGTACTAGTTTTTCGGTAAATGATGTGTACAATTTGGATTTGAAATTCCATTTATAGAACTCCATAAATCGGTATTTTTCCTGATCAGTTTTTTCAGAATAATCATCAATTCCGTCAAACATAGAATAAGGTGGAGTAACTCTTAATGACAAAGAAAATTCCGACCCTCTTCTTGGGTAAGTAGGCTGATCGATAGAACTTCTTTTTAGGATGGAGCTAAAATTAATATTATTTGATATTCCGTTTTTGAAACTAAAGAATGATTGTGAATTTGTAAGCTTGTATTGCTCAAAATTTAATGAATTTTGCAGGATAAAGAAATCATCCGGCACTTTTAATCGTTTTCCTAAACCAATTGTAACTCCTGTAATTTGTGTCGACTCTCTGTCATCTCCCTCCTGTCCGTTGGAAAAAACATTTCTGGATAAAGAAACACTGAAAGAAGTTGGTTTTTTACCTCCAAGCCAAGGTTCAAGAAATGAAAGACGATAAGATTGGTAATATATTCCGTTAGATTGTAAGGAAAGAGAAAGTTTTTGCCCATCTCCTGAAGGAAGTCGTACCCATTTAGATGGCTTAAGGATATCTCTGAAAGAGAAATTTTTGAATTCTAAACTCAATGTTCCAATCATTCTTCCTGCTCCCCATCCTCCTGATAAGTTAATTCTGTCAGATGATTTTTCTTCTACATTATAAGTAATATCAACGGTATTTCTAACAGGGTCTGGCTGAATATCAATATTTTGAAGTGTTTCAGGATTAAAATAATCCATCATTGATAATTCTCTTTGAGTTCTTATAATATCTGATCGCTTAAACAAGTCTCCAGGTCTTGTACGTATTTCACGCATTATTACATGGTCGTTCGTTTTAACATTTCCATTTAAAGTAACTTTATTAATCCTTGCTTGTTGCCCTTCATACATTCGGATTTCTAAATCAATTTGATTATCTCCTGTTGCGGTTTCAATTGGATTTGCATTGAAAAACAAATACCCATCATCCAAATATAAAGAGCTGATATCACTTCCATCCTGACTTCCAAGAAGTCTACTATTTAACACTGATTTGTCGTAAATATCCCCTTTTTCGATAGATAAGATATTGCTTAATTCTTCATTATTATACTTTGTGTTTCCTACAAATGTAATATCACGAAAAGTATAGGGATTTCCTTCATGTACAAAAATCTCTAAAGTAAGAGTATTGTCTTCATTTAAGTAAGTTGTATCTTTTATTATTCTTGCATCTCTGAACCCTTTTTCGTTATATTTTGCAATAATACTTTCCAAATCTATCTCCAAATTTGTTTCTATAAATTTTGAAACTTTAAAAATTCGCCACCACTTTTTCTCTTTTGTTTCCTTCAATTTCTTTCTAAAAGTATAGTCAGAAATGGCGTAAGTCATGTCGACTTTGTTAAAGAAATTTTTGTTGTCATTTTTTCGGAGCTCACGACCATGAATAATAATTTCCTTTATTTTTACTTTTTCACCCCTATCAATATTAAAAGTAAGTGATGAAGAATTTAAACTTAGCGGGTCCTGTTCAATACTATAGTTTACGATAATATTATGAAATCCTTTATCCACAAAATACAATTTTATTTTGTGTAAATTATTGTTAATTAGGTTGTCGGTAAGTACTTTTCCCCTCATTAATTTTAGTTGCTCCTTCAAACTTGTGATATCGTGTTTCTTCAGATCCCCTATAAATTTAAATTTTGAAAGCCTTGCATGTTCTACCAAATTAATAATTAGATAAACATTTTCATCTTCAACCTTGTCAATATCAATAGAGATGTCAGAAAACAATCCTTGTTCCCAAAGTTGTTTTATTGCATTTGAAATTCTCTCCCCAGGAATTTCAATCTTATCTCCTTTCTCCAAAGCTGAAATGTTAATAAGAGTTGTATTGTCAAGGAATTTTGTTCCTTTTATTGTAATGTCTGCAATTGTATATTCTTTTGTTTGAGAATAATCAATTTCTTGTGCTGAAATTCCTCCTACAAAAAGGAGTAATATGCTAAAAAATAATAGTTTTTTCTTCAATTTTATTGTTTTATCTGTTCTGTTGTTTTTCCAAATCTTCTTTCTCTTTTCTGATAATCTAAAATAGATTCAAACAAATCTTCTCTTCTGAATTCTGGCCAATGTTTATCGGTAAAATACAATTCGGAATATGCAATTTGCCAAAGCAAGAAGTTACTAATTCTGAGTTCCCCGCTTGTTCTTATTAATAATTCAGGATTAGGAACGCCTTTTGTTGTTAAATATTGTGAAAATAACTCTTCAGTTATTTCGTTTTCTGAGATTTCATTTTTTACAATTTGTTTAATTGCATTCATTATTTCCCATCTGCTACTATAACTCAGAGCCAGAATCAATGTCATTCTGCTGTTATTTTTTGTTTCTTCAATTGCCTGTTCAAGTTCCTCTCGGCATTTTGAAGGAAGTTTTTCTATATTTCCAATGGATTGAAGTTTAATGTCATTATCCATCAGTGTTTTGGTTTCTTTATTTATTGTTGAAACGAGTAAACTCATAAGTGCGTTCACTTCTTTTTCTGGTCGGTTCCAATTCTCAGTAGAAAAAGCATAAAGTGTAAGAAATTTTATGCCGACTTCAGCGGCTCCTTCAACAGTATCTTTTACTGCCTTTACACCGCTTTGATGTCCGAAAATCCTGAATTTACCTTTTTCTTTTGCCCATCTGCCATTTCCATCCATGGTAATAGCGATATGCAATGGTAAATTTTCTTTATCAATTTTCTTTATTACAGACATTTTGTTAGTAATCGCAACCTTTTGTGTTGTTCTGTAATGTAAAAGAAAGTGTAATTCCACTAAAGGAATACCAATCATTATTTGTAGAAATCCCTCTTTCCTCTCCTTCTAATTTTGGTCCGTCCAAACTTCTGTCGGCAAGTTCAATAGTTATTGGGTCAAACTCGGTTGGCAACCCTGCATAAGTTGTACTTACATCATCCAAATAATCGGTAAATACTTTTCTTAATCCGTATTCGAAAATAATGTTGAAATTTGGGTTAACAGCAACTTTAATTCCTCCACCAAAAGGAATAGATAATTGTGTGAGAGAATATTTCTTTAGATGAGACTTTCCTGGTAAAGTTGTCCCCTGTCCTTCAGTACCTAATTCTTGTAATTCGTACCACTGTCCATCAGAAGCTTCTGCTTTTGGGTTATAATGAAATAATGAAACACCCGCAAAAACAAAGGGAGTCCAACTGTATAAAGGATTTCCGGTTTCGTATGGTAAAAAGTTAAATTCTACTTGTCCGGAAAGTTCCATGATATCACTTTTAAAGTGAAGATTTCTGTTTACTTTTGTTTGGTCTGAACTATTTCTGTCATCTCCTTTAATACTAGAGAATATAGCAGATGATTTAAATGTAAATCTTCTGTCAAAATTTTTACGGAAAGTTAATCCACCACCCATTTGAATATTGTTAAAATGAGTAGAGTTTAAATCTCCAATATAGTAGGAAGTTCCTCCTATAATTCCAATTTCTTGTGTTGGTTTAAACTGAGCTTTACTTTCGTGAATTGAAATAAATGTAAAGAATATAACTAAAATAGAAATTGACATTCTAGTACCAGATTTTTTTATGTTTAAGTTCTTCATATTTTTATAATATTTTGCAAATATACTAATTATCAACTTTTGTAGAGTATTCGATTAGTTTCTTTTATCAGAACCCCACATTAGTTTGTTCCGAATGGTAGCTACAAATGAATGATCTTTTGGTTCTATCAGATTTATTTTAAATTTTGTTTTCCGAATTATTAGTTCTAAAGAGGAGTCAAAAGCTCTCGAACGAGAATCCAGAGATACCAATGCTAACTGATCTCTATCTTCAACCTTCAATTTAATAACACTTTTTTCGTTTACAATTATCGGACGAACATTCAAATTATGAGGGGCAATTGGAGTAATAATAATGTTTTCAGTTCCTGGCATAATAATAGGACCTCCACAACTTAAAGAATATCCTGTAGAACCTGTTGGCGTAGAAATTAAAAGTCCATCTGCCCAATAGGAATTTAAGAATTCATCATCTACATAAGCGTCAATTCTTATCATGGAGGAAGTATCTTTTTTTACAATTGCTACTTCATTTAATGCAAAGTTTGTTGTACCAAATAAGTTGTTTTCAGTATCCAAACTAAGCATTGTTCGGCTTCTTAATTTATAATTTCCGCTCAATACATTATTTACTGCAACTTCAATTTGATCGGTAGAAATACTTGAAATAAATCCTAATCTTCCGGTATTTATTCCCATAATTGGAATTTCACTATCGCGGACATAAGTCACTGCTCTTAGTAAAGTTCCGTCTCCACCAATACTAAATAAATAGTCGATATTGTCAGATGCGGTTATCCTTTCATAAGTTTCAATTTCGTTTTTAAATTCAATCTCCTCTTCTAGAAATGTGTAAAATTCTTGGTGGATTAAAATTTCTACATTTTCCAGTTCAAGTTTACATATCAAATGCTGTATGTATTTATTGTATTGTGTGGGAAATGGGGTTCCGAATAATGCTATTCTCATAATCTTTTTTTAAAATGGATTAGAAAAGTGTAAAAATATGCCTTTTTCTCCTAATCTGTTTACTGAATACTCAATTCTTAATAATTTATCGTAATAAGTAACATAATCAATGCTGATTCCTTTTCCCCATAATAACTGATTTGCTAGAGGATTTATTGCAGAGTTCTGATTATCTTTTACATATCCCATATCTGAAAAAATACTAAAATAAAGTGAATAATGAGATTTTTTAAATTGATCCATTTTGAAGTAGGAAATATCAAAATCTGTTTTATCTACTAGTTTATATTTAAGTGATGTTTTGGAAATCCAAAATTGCTGTCCGTCAATAACATAGTATTCGTAGGAACGAACATAATTTTCGAACCCTAAAGCTTGCTGCATAAAATAAGGATGATAGCTATCGGATGTTATTTTTGCCAAAAAACTAGATCCTAAATAAATTCTATCAGAAAGTTGTATGTGTTTTTCTGCTTTTCCCATTACTCCCCAATGATTTACATTTGCTTTGTTTTTGATGTGTTTTGATAGAATGAAATTAAAATAATGTCCATTTAATGGATAATCAATATCGTCTCTTTGTTCGTTTTCCATTTCGTAGGAAATCAAAAAATAATCACCAAAAGTGGAATTATTATTTAAATAATTTGGATTTAATTTTGATAAGCTATCAGTAATTTCGGAGGAATGATATCCTAATTTTACTTTGTGTTTTTTTCTGCTATCTTGTCTATAAATTAGTTCCGAAAAGGCGATAATTTCTTTGCTGCTGTATTTTTTATCATCAATAAAATACTGAAGATGATTATTGGAAGTATTATAAAAAGTTTCTTTTCTTCTGAAATAATTTAAGTCGGTATTTATCCCTAAAGTTTTACTTTTATTGAGGTAAGGAATGTCATAATTTAATTGATAATGTTCCTTGTATCCTCTTCTGAATTTTACCACAAGAAGTTCATTTTTACCTCTAAAATTTTCCCAATTAAAAAATACTCCATAATTTAGTTTTCTGAAATCAGAATAATTACTTTCCTTAAAGTCAGTCCACCACACATTAAAATTTCGTTCGGATATTTCGAAAATTGGATACGGCCAAATGTACCAGCGCTCTTGTAGTTTAACTATTAAAAAGAGCTTATTTTCTTCAATTCTATAAGTTATTTCCGAAAAATTAAAGAGGTTTAAATTTTTCAAATTCTCCTCACTTTCCTTTATAGAATTTTCAATTTCAGATTTATTGATTAGATTTCCCTTTTTTAAAGCGAGTTCTTGCAGAATAACTCTTGATTTTGTTATTTTATTCCCCTGAATATTTATATCGGAAACCATAATTTCAGTTTGCTGAGAAAATAAAGTTGAGGAAAAAAGAAGAAATATAAAAAGAATTATATTTCTCATATTAAGGATTCAAAAATTTCATTAAGGATTCGTATCTTTCTAGGAAATCTGTGTCGGAATCTTGCTCTTTGTAGGAGGCACTTACCACATATTCATGTCTTTCGAAATCTTTAATTATGTCAGTAATATCTGTTTTGTTTAATTTTATGGTAAGTTCCATTTGTGTAGAATCCTTTCTTGAAATTACATAGGAGCTCAGAATTTTTGTGTCATTACTTTCTACAATACTTGCAATTTCTGTTAGTGAATAGTCGTTGTTATTCATTTGTAAAACAATAACCCCGCCTACTGATTGTATGGTAGCTGATTTAGCAATTGTATATAAAAGTTTCCGGTTTGTAATAACTCCTTTATACTGATTATCCTCATCCAAAACAGGAATAACTGACAAATTGTTTTGTTCCAATACTTCAATAATATCGAACAAATGTTGGTTGTGTAATACATGTGGAGAAGCTAAATTGGGTAAATGTTCTTCAATATATTCTTCTGTAGAGTTCCAATTCATGATTTCTTTATCGGAAATAGCCCCTAAATAGAAATCGTTTTTCACCACTGCCAAATGATTTATTCTGTACTGATCCATCATCTGAAGTGCTCTGTTTCCATCCTCTGAAGGAAGAATACTTTCGATAGAAGAAGAAATAAGTTTGTAAGCTTGCATAAGGCAAACATAAAGATAAGATATTAGATATTAGACAATAGACCATATAAAAATAAAATGTGAATATAAAATGAGGATTTTTTGAAAGAAAAATTATCTTTACATCCTGAAATATGACAAAACTAAGTGTAAATATAAATAAGATAGCTACTATCAGAAATGCTAGAGGAGGATTCTCTCCAAATGTGGTGGAAGCGGCTATTAATTGCCAAAAGTTTGGAGCTGATGGAGTTACTATTCATCCAAGACCAGATGAAAGGCATATTACAAGAAAGGATGTTTACGATATCAAACCAATCATAAGTACGGAGTTTAATATAGAGGGTTACCCATCTGAAGATTTTATTAATATGGTGTTGGAAATAAATCCTGAGCAAGTTACTTTGGTGCCAGACGGACCTAGTGTAATTACTTCTTGTGCTGGTTGGGATACTATAAAATTTCAAGATTTTCTGAAAGAAATAATATCTATCTTTAAGGAAAAAGGAATCAGAACTTCCATTTTTGTAGATCCTAATATTGAGATGATTGAAGGAGCAAAAAACTGTGGAACAGATAGGATAGAACTTTATACGGAAGATTATGCTATAAATTGCGAGTCAAATAAAGAAAAGGCAATTGCACCATATTTAGAAGCTGCAAAAAAGGCAACTGAATTAGGACTTGGGATAAATGCCGGACATGATTTAAGTTTACAAAATTTAGAATTTTTTGCTAAAGAAATTCCAAATTTAGAGGAAGTTTCTATTGGACATGCACTTATAAGTGATGCACTTTATTTAGGATTAGAAAACAGTATACAAATGTATAAACGACTTCTGTAGATGAAACTTTATTCAAAAATATATGGTGATAAAGCACAGGATTTAATAATAATTCATGGATTGTTTGGCATGAGTGATAATTGGAATTCCCTTGGAAAACAATTTTCAAAATATTGCAAAGTACATTTGATAGATTTAAGGAACCATGGTAGATCTCCACATGCTGAAGATTTTAATTATGAGGTAATGTCTGAGGATGTTTTGGAATATATGGAGGGTCGTAATATTCAAAAACCAATACTATTAGGACATTCCTTAGGTGGTAAAGTGGCTATGAAATTTGCTTTTACATATCCTAAAAAAATAGAAAAATTAATAGTTGCAGATATATCCCCTAGGGAATATAATAGTGATTTTTATAAAAAACTTTTGGCAACTTTATACAAACTTCCTTTGGATGATTTTGATAAAAGAGAAGAAATTGACAGTGTGCTTTCTTCCACTTTTGAGGATAAAGGAATGCGCTTATTTCTTTTGAAAAACCTTTATAGAAAGGAAAACAAGGACTTTGCTTGGCGTTTTAATATTGAAGTTCTTTTGGAGAAAGTAAGTAACATACAAGAAGCAGGCTTTATAAAAGGAGTTTGTGATGTTCCAACTCATTTTATAAGAGGAGGGAACTCAAATTATATAACAACAGAAGATGAATTAATTATAAATAAACATTTTTCTGACTTTAGTATTGCTACTATTGAAGGAGCAGGACATTGGTTGCATGCAGATAATCCTGAACGCTTTTATGATGAGGTTATGGGGTTCTGTTAATGTAAATCAAGCAAGAAATTTAGTAAAATCGGTTACGGTAGAGTAGTGGGGTATTTTAGGTTGATCATTATATCTTTCACTACAATTTTTTTTTAGTAATTTTGTAAATAATAAATAAGACAATAATATGATATTTAATATTTGGTTAATTTCAACAATCATCGTCACAATCACGGTTGGAGGATTTATTTTAAAGTACCAAAAGAAAGAGAAGGTAAATTAAATTGTTACTAATTTTATAGAACTAATCACCGGTTCTGTTAAAACCCTTTTTTGTTTAGTATAGTTATATTGATTCAATTGATTGGATGAAACTGTAATTGTGAATACTAGAATTTGTTCTGGTAAATCCAATTTTACCCTCTCCGACAAATCAGTTACGGTAGAGTAGTGGGGTATTTTAAGTAATATCTATTCAGTTGGTTTGGTTACTTTGTAGTTAGTTTCTTGTAAACCACCAGGTCGATTCCACTTAACTTTCTTAATATTTTCAACTTCAGAGTGTTTAACACAGTACGTATTAACAGATTCTTTATTTTTCAAGTTAAAGATTTCTTTATAATTCTCTTTTTCATACTTATGATGAGTAAGTTTTGTATCTATTATATTCCCACTAAATAGAAAAAATGATGTACTAAAAAGGATTTCTAACATACCACAAAACTAATAAATTAAATCGACATCATTTTTATAGAAGTAATTACTGGTTTAGTTAATCAAATCAAATTGATTAAAATGATGAGTAGTATGGTGAATAATAAGAAATTGAATTTTTTCACTTTCCATTTTACCATATATAGGATGATCTATTTCCCCTTCAAGATCAATAAGGTTATTAAGTTTTTGAATTAGTACATCTTTTTCATAATCTAAATCTAAATTTTCATCAGATATTTTTAAAGATTTCACCATTGTCCTTAGATTTCTTGGAGTTTTTAATGGACTTAGTTTTGATATGTATATTAGAAATAATTTCCCAATGGTAACACCAAAATATTTATACCAGAATGGGACTGTGATTTTTCCTAAATATAAATCTATAGATTTTGAACAATGTTTTACCATTTGAGATGAGTTCATCTTCCCCCATTGTCCCACAGACTCTTTTTCAAGAAAATTTAGTTTTTCAATCAGTTTTTCAATACTTAATAATGATTTATCACTCATTTTACGTTTCTTGTAAATACTGAATATGTAGTTTGGTTTTAGAATCTTATTATTTGCCCTTCTTTCGCCAAATTAAATCCTTTTTCTAAAACTTCTTTCTGAGCAGAGCTTCCTTCTATTAATAAAGGATTAGTATGGTTAAAGTGAATAAAATGTACCTTTTGTTTGTCGGCATCAGAGAGCGTAGAAAAAAGTTCCATACTTTCTTCTACAAAAGGATGAGTGATTTCATTCATATTTCTTTTTAATTCTCCGTTTTTATAAAAGGTAGCGTCCAGAAAAGCGTAATCTACTTTTTGTATAAGTTCACTTATATTCGTTTCCCATTTCCCCCATTTGTCAATATCCGGAATAAAAATTAAGGATTTGTTATTTATCGTAATCTCATAACCAACGGTTTCCGAAAATTCATCTCTATGCGGAACCAAAAAAGGTTTTACTTTTATGTTCTCGTTCAAACTAAAAGTAGAGTCCGATTTTAGTTTTTGTAAACTGATGTTTTCTAATTCCACCAATTGGCTCCATGGCCCATTTTCTTCCAAAAAACTTGTCATTTTTGGCATGGCAAAAACAGGAATTTTATTTGTTCCCATTACTTCTCTTCCAAAATGCATGAGTCCTGTATAATGACCCATATGGGCATGAGTCAGAAGTACCCCATCCACCTTTTCTGTGCCCGTTTTACTTTTTAATACTTGCAATTGCTCTTTTATATTTGGAGTAGCATCTATAATCCATTGCTCATTTGTTGTTGGATCAACTATTGCAAGGCAAGAAGTATTTCTTTGTAATGCAGGATTATTCCAAGCTGCTTTACAACAATCTTTTTTGCAATTCATCTGAGGATATCCTGCATCTTGAGCCACTCCCAAAACCATTACAAAAGGAGAGTTTGGAAGTTCTTCCACAGTTGTAGCTTCTTCTTGAGAATTACATGCAAAAAGAAATACAACACTTATTAATAGTATATTTTTCATTTGATAATTTTTTCAAAACAATAATACTCATTTTTGTTGGGTTTTAAATCGATTGTTCCCAATTCGGTATATCCTAATCTTCTGTAAAACTCCATAGCTTTTGGGTTACCACTATAAGTATCCAGTCGAATAGATTTCAGTCCTTTTTCTATCACTAATTTTTCAGTAAATAACATTAAATCTTTTCCAATCTTCTTGTTCCAAAATTCTTGCATTACTCCCAATCGGTGTACAACTAAAAACTGATTTGTTTTGTCCTTCCAATCAATTGGCAGATAAGTTGGGTCTTGATTTTGATCTATATTTATACCACCAATAATGATTTCATTTTCAATAGCAACAAAATAAGATTGAGCAATCAAATCTTCAATAATTACCCCAGCATTTGGGTAAGTTTCATCCCATTGGTCAATGTCGTTTGCAATCATACCTTTTACACATGATTTATACATCAACATGATGTTGTCCAAATCTGATTTATTTGCTTTTCTTATTATCATTGTACAAGTAAGTTACATCCTCTTACATCCGCATTATCAAATCTCCCTAAAACAGAAAAAGTTCCATCTTCATGTATTTTCCCTAAATCTTGCGTCGCAATAAACGGACAAGAATACATATTTGCCAAATCAATAATATTTACTCCTCCTGTTTTTCCAATTCCTAAAATAGAAAGAGGGTCGTTTACATCTCTAATGAGAATCTTTTTCCATGGGGGAGATTTAAAAATATTATCTGCTTCAGAATAAGATTGAGATAGCAGCTCCGTCATACCGTATTCCGAGTGGATGTTATCTAATCCAAAAGCTTCTTTCAATATTTTATGCAGTTCTTCTTTTAGTAGTTCTTTTCGTTTTCCTTTACTTCCACCGGTTTCCATTATTATGGTGTTCTTTAATTTAACAGGATAGTTTTTTGCTAAGTCTAAAAGGGCGTAACTTACTCCAATTAATAATGTTTTTTGACCTTTCTTTTCTAATCCCAAAATAGTTTCAGATACTTCCTTGTAGTTGTTGAGGTAAAATCCACTTTTGGGATGTGTGCTGTTTTTTATTAAATCGTCTACCATATAGATAAGGGAAGAACCTTCTCTTTCTCTGTAATTTGGCAACAGAGATAAGATACAATAATCTGTTATATCTCCATAAAAAATTTGAAATGCTTTTCGGAAGCTTTTTTCATATACTGATAAATCGGAAACCAAATGTTTACTCTGATTTCCTGTAGTTCCGCTACTCAAAAATATCTCTTCAATTTTTTGGGTAAGACATATTATCTGTTCTGTTTTAAAAAACTCAATGGGTAAAAACGGAACTTCATTACTATTTTTTGGAGTTTTCCCTTTTAATATTATTTCGGAATAAGTAGAATAAATAGGGTTGTTATCCATCTGAAATTCGAAAAGTTGCATGCAGTTTTTTTCAAATCCTTCCTCTGACTTTATATTAAATATTTTTTCTGAAAATGTATTCATCTTAATTGCTAGGGTTTCAAGTCTCAAAAATAGTATATTTGCTATTAAAACAATCTATTATGAAAAATTTAAATCTATTTGTTGCAAGCTCTTTAATGTTCACTTTAATATTGTGTTCCTGCACAGAAGTACAAAAAGAATATAATGCATCTGTTTTCTTTCAAAACTTAGAAGATGGAGATACTTTACAATCACCAATTCATGTAAAAATGGGAGTGGAAGGAATGGAAGTAGAAGCTGCAGGAGCCTTTAAAGAAGGATTTGGTCATCATCATATTATTGTAAACTGCACTCATATTACTGAAGATAGTATTGTCCCAGCAGATGAAAAACACATTCATTTCGGAAAAGGACAAACAAATACAGATTTAGAACTTGCCGCAGGAAATTATTGTTTAACACTTCAATTCGCAGATGGATTTCATAAATCTTACGGAGAGGAGTTAAGTAAAACCATAAATATTGTAGTAGAATAATAATTAAACTCTCCTTTAAAAATCCGTATATAATAATTGTATTTGCAATTTTAGTATCGGTACTTTCTTTTGTATTGATACCTAAAATGCCAGTGAGAGCTACTTTATGTAATGTATAATAAAGTTTCGGAAAACTAGAAATCCAATTGAACCCTCATCATTATTGCATTTTCACTAGTAATTCCTGATTCATTATCTAACTCTGATCCATTAGTCCTTTCTCCCATTACATAATTAAACATCATTCTTGTATTCGGATTCAAATACCAATTCAATCCAAAAGTAATGTCCTCTAACGAGCCATTTTCTTTAAAGTCAATTGCTGAAAATCGTACTGCTATTTCCAATGCTCCCCAACCATTTTCACCATAATTGTTATTTGGTTTTACCCTGCCGAAACCTGCTAAAGAGTTTTTATAAGACCTGTTTTCTCCCGTAAGGAAATATGAAACTTGTCCGTAATAAGACATTATCTGATGAGTATTAGGAGTATTCCACTGTCCAATTTCTGTATTAATAGTTGTTTGTAAAGCTTCTCCTTGTAAGGATAAAGAACCATTTACATAGGTTATTTCACTTGCAATTATATTTACATCTTTTACTTGATTAATGAATTCAATATTCATTAATTTAGGACCTAAATGGTTTTCTGCTCTTGATGAAAACCCATAATATTTATCATTATTTTTTCTTCTACTGTTAGCAACTCCTAAGTGTAATAATTTATTTCTATCATTCATGGCTAAGTAAGTAACTCTAGTAGTAATGTTGACATTGTTATTTGCAGTTTTATCATTTCCAAAGGCATCACTTTCTCTGAAAATACCTGTTTGAAAAGATAATCTATCTCCAAATGTAGTATGATACATTGCTCCAGTATTTCTTTCAGGAGACAAAGCAATAGGTAATCCTCTTTCCATAAAGGTAATATATTTACTTGAAGTTAAAGCTTCTAGTCTAAAAGGCTCTTTAAAGTGTCCGATCCTTAGATTCCCTTGTATTGGCAGTTTGTTTAGTTCAATAAAAATATCTTTAAAGGCAATATCTCCATTAGCAAAATCAAGCTGTAATTTATATTTTACATTACTATACATTGTACCCGAACTGTACAATCGGACTCTTCTGAATTCTGTACCAGCATTATCCATTGTGGAATCTCCCCAAACGGCCATGTCGTACATAATTCTTCCTCCAAATTTAATGTCTTTAACCGGGGATTGTGCACTCACATTTATAAATGTTAAAAGTGTAACACTAAGTGCTAAAATTGTTTTTTTCATTGTTCTTTTATTTATCTCCAACAATTGATTCTGATACATTAAAAACATGATCACCTATCTTTTCTAATGAATGGATAAGATTATTATAAATCATTCCTGTTTGAATTTTCATTTCTCCTTTCTCAATTTTCTGTAAATATGATTTTCTTAATTTATTTCTCATATCATTGATATTAATTTCAGAGTTATTAGCTTCTGTTAAGGTTACTTGGGAATATTCTGAGTTTAAGTTATTATTCATAATATTTAAAGATAACTGAACTTCACTTAACATATCTTCAATGCTTTTACTTGCTTCATTAGTAAAGTCTGCTTTCTTTTCCTTTTTTCTTTCTATTGAAATTGACATTTGATAACAGATATCACCAATTCGTTCCATGTCATTAATAATAGATATCATGGATCTAATTTTTATAGAAGCAGCATCACTCATTTCTCCTTGAGCTGATTTTGCTAAATAATCTGCAATTTCTATTTCCATTTTATCCGTGATATCTTCATATTTCCTGATTCTTTTCATTAATTCATCAAACTTCTTATTATTAGTTTCTTTCATTAATTCCGGAATCATATTAAATAGTCTAGTAGTAATTTCTCCAAACTTTATTACTTCTTTTTGAGCTTCTAATACCGAAAGCTCTGTAGTTTGCATTAATCCTGCACCAATATGTTCTAAGTGGAATTCTTCATCTATTTCTCCCTTAGATGGCTGCATTCGAATAACAGTCCGTGATATTAGAGGAACAAACCAAACGAGAAAAAGCACATTTAAGATATTAAAAGTAGTATGAAATATAGAAAGACCTATTGGTACTGCTACAGATTCACCTACGCTACTAACTGGAGATAAATCCATATTTGATATCATGTAATTATCAATACTATTTATAAAGAATTGGAAAGCAAATATCATCCAAATTACTCCAAAAATATTAAATATAAAGTGAGCTCTTGCTGCTCGTTTTGAATGTACATTTCCTACAAGGGCGGCTAAATTTGCAGTAATTGTAGTTCCAATGTTTTCACCTAAAACCATAGCAGCAGCTAGTTCAAAAGGAATATATCCCTCATAACACATTACTAGAGTTAAAGCCATAGCTGCTGAAGAAGATTGTACTACTAATGTAAGAATAGTTCCTACTCCAATAAAAATTAAAGTAGACATAATTCCCATATCAGCATAACTTTTAAGGAAATTTAATTCTTCAGCCCCCAAGTTCGGCACAGATCCTTTTAATGCATCTAGTCCCATAAAGAGTAAAGCAAATCCTATAAGTACTTCTGCCCATGCTTTTATGTTTGATTTTGAAGAGAACATCATTGGGAAACCAATAGCAATAATTGGCAACGCAATAGATGCTATTTTTACTTTAAAACCAAGTAATGAAATAAGCCAAGCAGTAATTGTAGTTCCAATATTTGCTCCCATAATAACTCCAATGGATTCTACCAAACTTAAAAGACCAGCATTAACAAAACTTACTATCATTACCGTTGTAGCTGAAGATGATTGTAAAAGTGCAGTTAATATAAATCCTGTTGTAATTCCTAAAAATCTATTTGAAGTCATTTTACTTAAAATGCTTCTCATTTTACTGCCAGCTACTTTTTGGATACCATCACTCATCACCTTCATACCATAGATAAAAAATCCAAGAGACCCAATGAGCGTTAACAATTCTATTATTCCAAATTTCATATTTTTTTTTTAAAATTTTAGCAAATTTATAATTTTATTTGTTGAAGATTAAAAAATCTTAAATAAATTATCCCAATGTATTTGTTTTTCATCTGATGAAGAAAATCCGTTAAAGTTTTTACTGTCAATAAGTGCTTTATTTAAGTCAAAATCATTCTGATTTTGGGAGAAACAAACTCTTTTTTTGTTAAAATAGGTTGCCAAATATTCTTGCTCTGTTTGTCCCGGAGTTGGGATAAAAACAGCTTTCCCATTTACTTTATATAAATCCATAATGGTGGAATATCCCGAGCGGCAAAATATTAAATCAGATTGAAGAAAAATAGTATTCAGTTTTTCAGCATTTAAATGAGGGTAGATTTCACAATTTCCAATTGTTTTTATTTCTTTTTCTTCTGGTTTTCCTAAAAGTACAATGGATTTTTCTGTTCGATCTTTCAGATTATTAATTACCATTTCTTCAAATAATGTTCTTTGCGGTTCTGGCCCAGAAATGATAAAACATAAATCGTATTTTTTTTCTGTTTCTTTTTTCTTAAATCGGGACAAAACCCCAATGTATTTTATGTCTTTATTTTGTTTTCTGTTTTCCGATAAACTTCCTGCTAATCGGTTATCTTCAAAATCCGGAACCCAACATTCTGTATATTTATTGATGAAATAAAAGTTAATTTTCAGAATAATACTTTTAAAAAATTTACTCTGAATTTCAAGTTGATGGGTGATGAAAACGGATGGAACTTTTTTGCTCCACATCCCAAATCGGTTGTCGGAAATGATGCCGTCAATTTTATGTTTGTCAATTATTTTTTGAAGAATTTTATGTTCTTTCAAAATACCAAAAAATATTTTTGGAGCTTGTAAAATTATACTCCATGCCATATTTCCATTTTTAGGGTATTGAATATTATAGCCTTTTATGTCTATAAATTGAAGTTTCGGAAATTCGTTTTGTAACAATACTTCCGATCGTCCATTTGCAGTAATTACTACTTCAAAATCAGAATTCAACAATTCCTTAATAATAGGAATACACCTTGCCGCATGTCCGATTCCCCAATTGAGTGGAGCGACTAAAATTCTTTTTTTTGTTTTCACATGCCGAAAATAAGGAAAACAATCTATTTTTGTAGAAAAATTTTACTTTGGCAAAAAATAAATTAAAAAAATTCTCTTACATGGAGAAACTCCCTCATGTTATTCAACCGGAAACATATGAGATGAAAGAGGATATCCCCTTAAAAGGGAAATGGATTGGGGGATTTTTCAAAAACGATAATCCCATTGTGTTGGAATTAGGTTGTGGAAAAGGAGAATATTCCGTTGAACTTGCAGAAAGATATCCGAACAAAAATTATATTGGAGTAGATATAAAAGGAAACAGAATGTGGGTAGGCGCTCAAGATTCTTTTGAAAAGAAATTGAACAATATTGCCTTTTTAAGAATTAGGATTGAAAATATTATTAAATGTTTTGCCGAAAATGAAGTAAGTGAAATCTGGATTACTTTTCCGGACCCTCAAATAAAAAGAAAACGACAGTCCAAAAGATTGACACACCCTGATTTTTTAAAAAGATACAGAACATTTTTATCAGAAGATGCGGTAATTAACTTGAAAACCGATAGCCAGTTTTTGTACGGTTATACTTTAGGAATAATAGAAGGTGAAGGTCATGAACTTTTAGATTGTACAAATGATTTGTATAATGTGAATCAGACAAGAGAAAACTTAGAGATAAAAACCCATTATGAAAAAATATATTTGGAAAAAGGAACCCAAATTACTTATATTAAATTTAGGTTGAAGTATTAATGAAAAATTCTTTTTTCTTTCAAAAAGTATATGATGTTTGCCAGTTAATTCCTGAAGGTAGAGTGAGTACTTACGGAGCAATTTCAAAATATATTTCTTCCCCACAAGCTGCCAGAATGGTGGGTTGGGCACTTAATAAATGTCCGGAAAATATGCCAGCCCATAGAGTGGTAAGTAAGAGAGGATTGTTGACTGGAAAAATTCATTTTTCAGGAATTAACTTAATGCAACAATTATTAGAGAATGAAGGAATTGTAGTAAAAGAAAATCAAATTCAGAATTTTAAAATTGTTTTCTGGGATCCCACAAAAGAGCTTACTTAAAACTATTCTAAATAAGTAGAAATACTATATATTTGCTATCAGAATTATTAAAGATGAAGATTGAAAAAAAACAAATAAAAAATGCACTTTCTGCAGTAAAAATGCCAGAAGGAGACAAGTCTATTTGGGAAAGTGGGGTGGTAAAAAATATTCAAATTTTTAGCACAGAAATAATCCTTGATTTGGAAATAAACAACCCAACACTTCAGTATAAAAAAAGAGTGGAAGTGGATTGCATGAAAATAATTCACGATAAAATTTATGATAAGATAGATGTAAAAGTAAATTTTACAATTGTAAAACATGAAGAAAAAGTTATCCAAATAAAAGGGAACCCAATTCCTGAAGTAAAAAATATTATTGCAATTTCCTCTGGGAAAGGAGGTGTTGGTAAATCAACCATTACTGCAAATTTGGCAGTAGCACTTGCCGATTTAGGAAAAAAAGTTGGAGTAGTTGATGCTGATATTTATGGTCCAAGCATGCACATAATGTTCGATTTGAAAGATGCTGTTCCTCAATCGGTAAATATTGATGGGAAATCAAAAATAAAACCTTTGGAAAATTATGGAGTAAAACTACTTTCTATCGGATTTTTCGCTCAAGCCCAGCAAGCAGTTGTGTGGAGAGGTCCTATGGCTTCCAAAGCATTAAACCAATTAATTTGGGATTCTCATTGGGGAGAGTTAGATTATTTACTTATCGATTTACCTCCTGGAACAGGAGATATTCATTTGTCATTGGTGCAGTCAATTCCATTAACGGGAGCTATTGTAGTAAGTACTCCTCAAACAATCGCTCTTGCAGATGCCAGAAAAGGAGTGAATATGTTCAAAATGGAGAGTATAAATGTTCCAGTTTTAGGGATTATAGAAAACATGGCTTATTTTACTCCTGGAGAATTGCCAAATAATAAATATTATATTTTTGGAAAAGAGGGAGCGAAAGAGTTGGCCGAGCAAATGAATTTAGAACTTTTGGCCGAAATTCCATTGGTTCAATCGATAAGAGAAGCAGCAGATATAGGAAGACCAGCAGTTTTGCAAGGATCTACAGAGGTTGCAATTGCACTTACTAATTTGGCAAAAAAAGTGATTGACAATATTGAAAAAAGAAATATAGATTTACCCGAAACAAAAGCGGTGCAAACTACACATTCAAAAGGGTGTTCAACAAATTAATAAATTATTATGGGAATTATAACAGACAAAAATATTATTGATAAAATAGAAGGAGCTCTTACTAAAATAAGACCTTATTTGGAAGCAGATGGTGGAGATATTAATTTGGTAGAAGTGACAGACAAAATGGTGGTAAAGGTAAAGATGATTGGAACTTGTAGTAATTGTAATGTAAGTATGATGACCCTAAAGAATGGTGTTGAAGTTGCAATTAAAAGAGCGGTCCCTGAAGTAATAGAAGTAATTGATGTTACTTCCTTGTAAATAATTGCAGATTGAGGAGGAAATATACATACGCGATTTCTAACGAAAAATTTATTGAACAACTTTTGTTTTGGTCAGAAAAATTTCAGGAAAGTTCACTCTTAATTTCTAATAATAATTCTGAAAATTTCGATGCATTAGTTGCTGTTGGATGTGTAAAATCAATCAGTCCAACCGAAAAATCATTTTTGGAATTAAAACTTTTTCATGATGAAAACAAGGATTGGATGTTTGGATACTTGTCCTACGATTTGAAAAATGAAGTTGAGAATTTAACATCACAAAATACGGATAATCTTCATTTCCCTAAAATGATGTTTTATATTCCCGAAACAATATTTAAGATAAAAGGTCAAGAGGTTTTTGTGGAATCTATTTTGAAGAAAAATGAAATTGATACTTATTTTTCTGAAATTAATAATCAGGAAATTGAACTAAAACACTCTAAAATCACATTAAAAAGTAGAGAAACAAAAGAAGAATACCTTTCTAAAATAACAAAAATAAAAAAGCACATTCAATTAGGAGATATTTACGAAATGAATTATTGTCAGGAATTTTATTCTGAGAGGAAAGACATCAATCCAAGAGTAGTTTTTAGTAATTTAAACAAGAAAAATAACAGTCCATTTTCAGTATTTTTTCAGTGGAGAGGTTTACATTTATTGTGTAGTAGTCCGGAAAGATATCTGCAGAAGAAAGGAAATAAAATTATTTCTCAACCTATAAAAGGAACCAGAAAAAGAGGAGGAAATATTGAAGAGGATTTGTTATTGAAAAATGAACTTCTAAATAGCGAAAAAGAAAGGTCAGAAAATGTAATGATTACAGATTTGGTGAGGAACGACCTTTCTAAAACTGCAAAAAAAGGTAGTGTAAATGTAAAAGAGTTGTTTGGAATTTATACTTTTGATAATGTGCATCAGATGATTACAACAATAGAATCTGAATTAAAAGAGAATTTTCATTTTACAGATATTTTGGCAACTACTTTTCCTATGGGATCTATGACGGGAGTACCAAAAATAAAAGCAATGGAGTTAATTGAAAAATACGAAAATCAGAAAAGATCTTTATTTTCTGGGGCATTTGGTTACATCACTCCAGAAGGAAATTTTGATTTTAATGTTGTGATTCGCTCTATACTTTATAATAAATTAAATCGTTATGTATCGGTAATGGCGGGAGGCGCTATTACAATAAATTCGGATGAACTGGAAGAATTTGAGGAAAGTGAGTTAAAAGCAAAAGCAATGTTAGATGTGTTGAAAATATGAAAAATAAGTTTGTAAAACATATTGAAAACCTTTTTACGAAAGAGGATAAATTAATTTTAGCCATTAGTGGAGGAGCGGATAGTGTCGCTTTAGCATTGCTTCTTTTTGGAAATGGATTTAATTTTTCCTTTGCACATTGTAATTTTAATTTGAGAGGAAAAGAATCGGATGGAGATGAAAAATTTGTTGTTGATTTATCTAAACAATTAAATATAAACTGTGAGATAAAACATTTTGACACAGAAAAATATGCTCTGGAAAACAGCATTTCTATTCAGATGGCAGCCAGAGATTTGAGATACAATTGGTTCGAGAATTTAAGGAAGAAAACAAATTCTGATTATATTTTGGTAGCTCACCACAGTGATGACGATAAAGAAACTTTCTTCATAAACCTGATAAGAGGGAGCGGAATGAGAGGTTTTTTAGGAATGAAAGAAAAGAAGAATAAAATTATCAGACCATTGTTATCCTTTAGCAGAAAGGAAATTGAAGAATATCTTCATCAGAAAAATCAAAGTTTCAGAACCGATAATAGCAATGTAGACACTAAATATTTACGGAATAATATTCGTCATCATTTACTTCCGTTAATTTATGACATGAACCCTTCTTTTGGTAAAAATATTGAGATGGAAATGAAGTATTTAAATGAAGTATTTGATGTTTTTTCTGAAGTAATTGATAAGAGAAAATCCGAAATTGTAAGTAGTTATAAAGATGGAATTTCTATTGATATTGGAAAACTTGTGAAAGATAAAAATGACAATATTTTGATGTATGAGATCCTTAGTCCTTATGGATTTTCTGAAACAGAAAAAGTCTTAAAATCTGCAAAAGGAGAATCAGGAAAAGTTTTTTATTCTGAAACACACAAACTTTTAATTGATAGAGAAAAAATATTTGTTTCCAAAAGAAAAAAATCAGAAGTAGAAAAAATATTTATCGAAAAAGAAGAGAGTAAAATCAATTTTCCATTAAAATTAGCTTTTTCAATTTCTGAAAACACAAATGTTATTCCCAATGAAAATATTGCTAAAATTGATTTTGAAAAATTAACATTTCCATTGACATTACGAAAATGGAAAGAAGGTGATTATTTTTATCCTTTAGGAATGAATGGGAAAAAGAAATTGAGTGATTTCTTTATTGACAATAAGCTTTCTTTATTCGAAAAAGAAGATATTTGGATTTTGTGTTCTGACCAGAAGGTTGTTTGGATTGTGGGGAGCAGAATTGATGATAGATTTAAAATTACTGAAAACAGTAAAAAGGCGTATATTGCAGAACTTTTCTGATAAAAAAATGAATGAAAATCAATTTATAGAAAAACAATATTTAGGATTGAATAAGATGTCAATTTCTAGAAGAATAATCTTAGCAATATTTTGCTTTATTGCTTATTATTGGAAGGAAAATCATGATAAATCTGGTGATTTGTTTTTCCTGATGGGAATGACAATTTTGGTTATTTCGGTTATTTTAATCTTCATTTTACATTTTGAAACTAAGGTAAGTAACGGCTCAATCATTTTAGATGGATTGTGGACTGCCAGAAAAGTAAAGATTGATATCAATAGTTTGATATCGGTAAAAAAAGTAAAGTACAGCAGATATTTATTGAATCGCTCAGTTTATAATTTACATATTAAAGGTTCTATCCGATTTTTTACAAGAGGAAATGATGCGGTAGAACTCACTGATAAAGATGGATTAACTTATCTGATAGGAAGTCAGAAATCGGAAGAATTAGAAAGAATAATTAATGAAAAATTACAATAACAAATGAATAAGTTTTTAGCTGTTTTATTTACTATATTTAGTTTTACAATAAATGCACAGATATTTAATCCTGTAAGTTGGGATTTTTCCCAAAAACAGATTTCGGAAACAGAAGTAGAGCTAACTTTTAAAGCTTCTATTGACGATCATTGGCACATGTATTCTCAATTTATAGAGGACGATATAATTGCGACTAAATTTACGTTCTTTTATGAGGGAGACACTATAGTTTCAAAGCCATCAGAAGGGAAGTCTATTGAGCAATATGAACCTCTTTGGGAAATGACTTTAAGGTATTTTGAACATGAAGCAATTTTTAAACAAAGAATTACTGTAAATTCAAAATCAAATATTGAATTGGGAGGTTATGTAGATTTTATGGTGTGTGATGAATCTCAATGTTTGCCTCCAGATTATTCAGAATTCTCATTTACTATAAAAGGAGTAGAGGATGTTGTAGAGGGAAAAGAAACACTTAATTTTATTCAAAAAAAAACCGAAAAAACAGAATTAGAGGAATCAAATAACAAAGAGAAATCAGAAGTTAAAGACATAAAAGTAAATGATAAGAAGAATTCAGATGAATCTTCAAGTAAAGGAATGTGGGGTTTATTTTTTATTGCTTTCTTTAGTGGATTTGCAGCTTTATTGACTCCATGTGTTTTTCCAATGATTCCTATGACTGTTTCTTTCTTTACAAAACAGTCCAAAACAAAAGCTAAAGGAATTACAAACGCCATTATTTATGGAATTTCAATTATTGTAATTTATGTTGCTTTAGGAGTAGGAGTATCAGCTATTTTCGGAGCTGATTCTATGAACTTATTAGCAACAAATATTTATTTCAATATAGCATTTTTTGTTTTACTTATTGTATTTGGAGCTTCTTTCCTTGGAGCATTCGAAATAACTCTACCTAGTTCCTGGGTAAATAAATCGGACAAGGCATCAGATAAAGGTGGATTGATCGGAATATTTTTCATGGCATTTACTTTAGCTCTAGTTTCCTTTTCTTGTACAGGTCCAATTGTAGGTACATTATTGGTTGAAGCGGCTTCAGGTGGATTTATGGGACCAATTATAGGAATGTTAGGATTTTCTTTAGCAATTGCTCTTCCTTTTGCATTATTTGCAGCTTTCCCAGGGTGGTTAAATTCATTGCCTCAATCAGGAGGGTGGTTAAATTCTGTAAAAGTAACATTAGGATTTTTAGAAATAGCACTTGCATTTAAATTTTTATCAAACGCAGATTTAGTTATGGATACGCATCTCTTAGAAAGAGAAATATTTCTTGCTATTTGGATTGTTATTTTTGGATTACTTACCATGTACTTACTAGGTTTTTTAAAGTTTGCTCACGATTCAGAGTTAAAATATATTTCTGTAAGTAGATTATCGGCTGCTATTCTAACAGGAACATTAACAGTATATATGATTCCAGGTTTGTGGGGAGCACCTCTAAAATTGATAGCTGCTTTTCCTCCACCTTTAGAATATAGTGAATCACCTTATGGACTAGGAAATAGATTAGGTGGTAGTGCAGATGAACATATAGAAGGACAACATTTAGGACCTCAAGGGATAATGGCTTTTAATGATTATGATAAAGGATTAGCTTATGCTAAAAAAGTTGGTAAACCAGTTGTAATTGATTTCACTGGTAAAGCTTGTGTAAATTGTAGAGAGATGGAACAAGCTGTTTGGTCGGATCCGGTTATTAAAAATATCCTTAAAAATGATGTTGTTTTAATCTCACTTTATGTGGATTTGAAAACGAAACTTCCAAAAGAGGATCAATATGAAACTACTCTTGCTGGCAAAACTAAAAAAGTAAGAACCATTGGAGATCAATGGATGGTACTTCAAGCCAATACTTATGGCACAAATTCTCAACCTTATTATGTTTTCTTAAATCATGAAGAAGAAACCTTGGTAGAAAATGCTAATTATCAAGATTATGGTACGGTAGACCTTTTCAAAGATTGGTTAAACAGGGGACTAGCAGAGTTCTCTAAATAATTTTGATTACTTCAATAATAAAGAAATGTCTTCTTCTTTATCACGGAAAAGAAAAGAAGAGATTAAAGATGAGAAGAGGTATTTTTAAAGGTATTCAACTTTCTGTTTTTCCTGAATTTCATTTACATCTTATATACCGAAATATTGAGCCAGATTTTCAGAAAATACTAAAAAAGAATATTTCTGAGGGTGATACTGTTTTGGATGTAGGAGCAAATATTGGTTATGTTTCAGTAGCATTAAGTAAATTAGTTGGAGATAAAGGTAAAGTTTTCTCTTTTGAAGCTATTCCTCATACATCATCAGAATTTATAGAGAATATAAGTCTTAATAATTGTTCTAACATTACTTTAATTCAGAAGGCATTATCCAATGAAAACAAAAAAGTTACTTTCAGAATTCCGGATAAAGGAATCAATCATTCTATGGCTTCTATGGTTTGGCACAAAAAGGAAGACAACACTATTAATGTTGAAGTAGATTCTATTATTTTAGATGAGGATAAAGATTTAAAGAATTTATCTCCTTCTTTTGTAAAGATTGATGTAGAGGGTTCGGAAGGAATGGTAATTTCTGGAATGAAAGAGTTAATAAGTAGAGAAAAACCAATTATCTATATTGAATGTTCTGATAAAGGTAGGGAAACAGTATGGAATACTTTAAAGGATCTAAACTACTCTTGTTATTTTACTTCAAATAATGAAGAAGAAGTGTTAGAATACGAACGATATAGACATAACGACTTTCTTTGGAGAGTCAATTCATAACATTTTAGTACATTAGCTATTCTATAAAAAAAAGAATATGCTAGTAAAAACTTACGGTTCTGCAGTAAATGGAATACACGCCGCTACCATAACTATTGAGGTAGATGTTACAGCAGGAATTAAATTCTTTTTAGTTGGTTTGCCAGATAATGCCGTAAAAGAATCGGAACAAAGAATTAGAGCTTCATTACAAAATAATGGTTACCGTATCCCAGGAAAAAAAATTATTATTAATATGGCTCCTGCTGATATCCGAAAGGAAGGATCTGCTTATGACTTACCTCTTGCTATTGGTATATTAGCTGCTTCCGGACAGATGAAGTCTAAAAAAATTTCTGATTATATTATAATGGGAGAACTTTCCTTAGATGGGGGATTACAACATATAAAAGGAGCTTTACCAATTGCTGTAAAAGCAAGAGAGGAAGGTTTTAAAGGAATTATCCTTCCAAAAGAGAATGCAAGAGAAGCCGCTATTGTAAGCGACTTAGAAGTGTTAGGAGTAGATAATATAAAACAACTAATAGATTTTTTTAATGGAGATATTGAAATTGAAAAAACAGAATTAGATACACGAGCAGAATTTTATGCTGCATTAAATAATAATATCCCAGATTTTTCGGATGTAAAAGGACAAGAAAATATAAAAAGAGCATTGGAAATTGCAGCAGCTGGTGGTCATAATGTGATAATGATTGGACCTCCTGGTGCAGGAAAAACCATGCTTGCAAAAAGAATGTCAGGAATATTACCTCCCTTAAGTTTGCAAGAAGCATTAGAAACAACAAAAATACATTCAGTATCAGGTAATATGACTGCTAACGATACTTTAATTACCTCTCGGCCATTTCGTTCTCCACACCATACTATTTCGGATGTAGCTTTGGTAGGAGGAGGGACTAATCCACAACCTGGAGAAATATCTTTAGCTCATAATGGTGTATTGTTCTTAGATGAATTACCAGAATTTAAACGAACGGTTTTGGAGGTAATGAGACAACCTTTGGAAGATAGGGTGGTTACTATTTCTCGTGCAAAATCTACAGTGGATTACCCAGCTAGTTTTATGTTAATTTCTTCAATGAATCCATGTCCTTGTGGATATTATAATCATCCAGAAAAAGATTGTATGTGCCCTCCCGGAATGGTACAGAAATATCTGAACAAAATTTCAGGACCACTATTGGATAGAATTGATTTACATGTGGAAGTAACTCCTGTAAGTTTTACTGAGTTATCTTCCAAAGAAAAAGGAGAGAGCAGTAATGGTATAAGAAAAAGAGTTATCGATTCTAGGGTCATACAAGAGAGAAGATATGCTGAAGATAAAATGGTACATGCGAATGCACAAATGAGTAGTAAACAACTTCAGAAGTTTTGTAATTTGGATAAAGAAAGTAGCGAGATGCTAAAATTGGCTATGGAAAAACTGAACCTTTCTGCTCGTGCTTACGATAGAATTCTGAAAGTATCACGGACTATTGCTGACTTATCAAATTCTGAAAATATAGAAAGTCAGCATATTGCGGAAGCGATTCAATATCGGTCCTTAGACCGTGAGGGTTGGGCAGGATAAAATTAGTATATTCGCAATTGAAAATTAAAGAAAATATGGCAAAAAAGAAAATTATCACTAAAAAGTCAGAGGATTTTTTAGAGAAATACATCAACAACCCTTCTCCGACAGGATTTGAAAGTGGAGGTCAGAAAATGTGGTTAGATTACATAAAACCCTACATTGATACTCATTTTGTAGATACTTACGGAACGGTAGTTGGGGTGATAAATCCTGATGCAAAATACAAAGTTGTAATTGAAGCACATGCAGATGAAATTTCTTGGTTTGTGCATTACATCACAAAAGATGGATATATCTACTTAAGAAGAAATGGAGGTTCCGATCATCAGATTGCTCCATCTAAAAGAGTAAATATTCATACCAAAAAAGGAATGGTAAAAGCTGTATTTGGATGGCCAGCAATTCATACTAGAACCGCAGGAACAGAGAAATCTCCAAAACTAGATAATATATTTTTAGATTGTGGAGCAAAAGACAAAGAGGAAGTAGAAAAGTTAGGAATTCATGTAGGTTGTGTTGTTACTTATGAGGATGAATTTATGATTTTAAACGATAAATATTATGTTGGTAGAGCATTGGATAATCGTATTGGTGGGTTTATGATTGCTGAGGTAGCTCGTTTGTTAAAAGAAAATAAAGTAAAATTACCTTTCGGATTATATATTACTAACTCGGTGCAAGAGGAAGTAGGATTGAGAGGAGCTCAGATGATTGTAGAAAACATAAAACCAGATGTGGCAATTGTAACGGATGTTTGTCATGATACAGGAACTCCTATGATAGATAAAATAAAACAAGGAGATACTAAATGTGGAGACGGACCTGTTTTAACTTACGGACCAGCAGTACAGAACAACTTATTAGATCTTATTATTACAGCTGCAGAAAAGAATAAGATTCCTTTCCAAAGAGCGGCAGCATCCAGATCTACAGGTACTGATACAGACGCTTTCGCTTATGCAACAGGGGGAGTAGCGTCTTCTTTAATATCACTTGCTTTAAGATACATGCACACCACTGTGGAAAGTGTACATAAAGAGGATGTGGAAAATGTCATTCGATTGATTTACGAATCTTTACAGAAGATTAAAAACAATCAAGATTTCAGATATTTAAAATAAAATTTAAGGAACTCTTATAGGCTCCTTTTTAATCAGAAGTTTTTTTATATTTGACAACAAACAAAAATTAATTATTATGGAAGAAATAGATTTCCCAATTCAAACAATATTTTATGTTATAGGATTATTCATCTTATTAAGAGGTACATTTTATATGGTAAAACAAAAACATGCGGTAATAATTGAAAGATTGGGAAAATTCAATAAAGTTTCAAAAGCTGGTTTGCACTTGAAAATCCCTTTTATTGATGTTATTTCTGGTAATGTAAACTTGAGAGTTAGAGAGCTGCCAGTTGAGGTGGAAACGAAAACAAAGGATGATGTATTTGTAAGAATAGTAGTTTCCGTGCAATTTTTTGTGATTGATGCTGTAGAAGGTATAAAAGATTCTTTTTATGAGTTAAATAACCCTGAACAACAAATTCAATCCTATGTATTTGATTCAATAAGATCAGAGGTTCCCTTAATGGAGTTAGATGATGTTTTTGCAGAGAAAGAGAAGATTGCTTTAGCTGTAAAAGCTGAACTTTCAGGTACAATGCGGCAATTTGGATTTGATTTTATTAAAGCATTAGTAACTGATATTGATCCTGATGCAAAGGTAAAACACTCTATGAATGAAATAAATGCTGCAAAAAGAATGAAAGAGGCAGCCAAAGAAGAGGCTGAAGCAGCAAAGATTAGAGTAGTTGCCGCTGCAGAAGCGGATATGGAAAGTAAACGATTGGCTGGAGAAGGAATAGCTCAGCAAAGAATTGCAATTGCAAATGGATTAAAAGAATCTGTAGAGGAAGTTAAACTTGCTATGGAGGATCATGTGACTAGCCAAGATGTTATGAATATGTTATTTATGACTCAACATTATGAAACAGTTTCAAAATTAGGAGAGAATACGAGTACTATTTTTATGCCATATTCTCCAGATAATGTAGGAGACTTACAAATGCAGATACAAAGTAGTTTGATTGCTGTTGATGGAATAAAAAACAAGAAGGAAAAGTAAATTACACTTCATTATATCTGAAGCAATCAGTTATATGATCATTCACCATCCCCATAGCTTGCATATGAGCATAAACAATCGTTGTTCCAACAAATTTAAATCCTCTTTTCTTTAGATCAGAACTTATTTTATCAGAAAGAGGTGTGTTTGCAGGCATTTCACTTAATGATTTAAAATTATTTTGAATTGGCTTTCCATCTACAAATCCCCAAATATACTCACTAAAGGTTCCAAATTCTTTTTGTACTTCTATAAAAGCAATGGCATTTGTTTTGGCTGCCTTTATCTTTAATCTGTTTCTGATAATTCCTGCATCTAATTTAAGTTCTTTAATTTTCTTCTCTGAA
>JABGSE010000070.1 GCA_018647945.1 Flavobacteriales bacterium
TGTAATGGAGCAAGTACTGGTAATATTGACATCACACCTTTTGGAGGAATAAGCCCATATACTTTTTCTTGGGACAATGGCGCAATTACTGAAGACTTAACTAATGTTTCTGCTGGACAATATATTGTAACCATTACAGATACAAACAACTGTTCACTTAATGACACTATTACACTTACAGAGCCTTCCTTACTTTATTCTTCATTTACCCAAACAAATGTTTCTTGCTATGGACTAAATGATGGTAGCGCTACTGTCAATATCTTTGGAGGATTAACTGATTATATTTTATCTTGGGATACATTAACCTATCCTTTACTGGGTGGTGTATCAGTATTTACAACTCCAGTTGGCGTTCCTGCTGGAATTTATCCATATATGGTAACAGATAATAATGGATGTATTATGTATGATACAATTACAATAACAGAACCTTCTCAAATTGTATCAACTCCAACAATTACAAATGTAAGTTGTTATGGGCTTTCTGACGGTTCGACTTCTCTTTCAATTTCTGGTGGTTTGCCTTCTTATATTGAAGACTGGGGATTGAATAACCCATTAAGTTTATCTGCAGGAACTTATAATTATTCAATAACTGATGGTAATTCTTGTATTCTTTATGATTCTGTTACTATTACTGAGCCAAATGTTCTAGACGCAATTTCTACAATAACTAATGTGAGTTGCTTTGGAATAGCTGATGGAGCAGCAACTGTAAATATTTCTGGTGGAACGACAGATTATATGTTATTTTGGGATACTTTATCCTATCCTTTACCAGGTGGTTTATCTACTTTTATCACGCCAATTGGAGTACCTGCAGGAACATATCCTTTTTCAATTACTGATAACAATGGATGTAGTTTTAGTGATACCATCATTATAAGTCAGCCAACAGTAATTTCAGTCACTGAAACAATTTCAAATGTTAGTTGTAATGGAGGAAATGATGGAACAGCTACACTGACATTAAGTGGTGGTACTGGAACATTAACTGAAAACTGGGGAACTAATAACCCTATGGCTCTTGCCGCTGGAACATATCCATATACCGTAAATGATAATAATGGATGTTCATTTACAGGGTCAGTTACAATTACTGAACCTTTAGCAATTACTTCTTCAATTTTAATTACTGATCTGACTTCTTGTTTAGTGGCTGATGGAAGTATTGATTTAACGGTTATCGGAGGAACTTCACCATATACTTATTTATGGAGCAATAACGATACCACTCAAGATATTTCAACCCTTTCTGCAGGAAATTACACGGTGACTATTTCAGACGCTAACGGATGTTTATTTTTCGATTCAGCAACGGTTAATCAACCTTCAAGCGGATTAACTTTATCTTTAAGTTCTCCTTCTTATAACGGATATAATATTCCTTGTTTTGATGATAATACTGGTAGTATTATTGCAAATTCTTCTGGAGGGATTGGAATTCTAACTTATTCTTGGTCGAATGGAGACACTACTCAAAATATTTCAAACTTATCAGATGGTTCTTATTCTGTTACTATGACTGATGCGGTTGGATGTTCTTTATTTGATAACATTACTTTAAATGAGCCATCTGAAATTTCTTCAATTTACTCAACTACAAATGTTCTTTGTAATGGAGATAGTACCGGTTCAGCTACAGTAGTATTTAGTGGAGGTGTAACAGATTATTTATTAAGCTGGACAAGTTACATATACCCACTGCCTAATGGATTAAATACTTTTGTTACTCCATTTGGTGTTCCTGCTGGAATATATCCTTACAGCGCAACAGACGGAAATGGATGTATACATTTTGATACTATTACAATTACAGAACCTAATGCTATAGCTGTTTCTTTATCTACTACAAACGTAAGTTGTAATGGCCTTTCTGATGGAACAGCTACACTTACATTAAGTGGTGGAACAGGCACATTAACAGAAGACTGGGGTACTAATAACCCTATGGCTCTTGCCTCTGGAACTTATAATTATACCGTAACGGATAGTAATCTATGTGTAGAATCAGGATCTGTTACTATTACAGAACCATCTGTAATAAGCGTTTCCTCTGCTACTACAAATGTAAGTTGTAATGGCCTTTCTGATGGAACAGCTACACTTACAATATCTGGTGGAACTCCAGGATATATTGAAGATTGGGGTACTAATAACCCTACGACTCTTGCCTCTGGAACTTATAATTATACCGTAACAGATAGTAATCTATGTGTAGAATCAGGATATGTTACTATTACAGAACCATCTGAAATTATTATTTCTATTGACTCAATTACTGACGTAAGTGTATATGGTGGGAATGATGGATCTATCTACATTTCGTCAAACGGAGGAGTTGGAAACAATACCTATAATTGGAATGGCCCAAGTGGTTACTCGTCAGTAAATGAAGATATCTCAAATTTAATTTCAGGAGAATACATTGTTACAGTTTCTGATTCTACAAATTGTTCAACTTCTGATACAATAATAATAAACCAACCTCCTTCCCTATCTATTACTTTGGATTCGGTAACAAATCTACTTTGTTATGGAGAGTGTAATGGATCGTTAAGTATTACTGCTGATGGTGGAGATTCTGTTTACACTTACCTTTGGACTGGGCCAAATGGATTCACTTCTACTGATGAAGATATTTATAGTTTATGCGCTGGTTCTTACGAACTTATTTTGTCAGATACTACTGATTCAATCTCTGTTACTTTTACGGTAAGTCAGCCAACACAACTTTCAATTATTACAAATACTAATGTTGCATTATGTTATGGAGGAACAGCGCAAGCAACAGCTTATTCATATGGTGGACAATATCCATATCAAACGCTTTGGGACAATGGTTCAACTTCTATTTCAACTCAATTAATTGCCGGAACTCATTATGTAACAGTAGCCGATTCAAACGGATGTATTGCAATAGATTCTGTAACAATTTTACAAAATGACTCAATGAGTTTATCTACAACAAATACAAATATTAGTTGTTTCGGATTAAATGATGGAACAATCTCTATTAATGTAAATACTGGAGGAATATCTCCATTTACTTATTCTGACAATAACGGACAATTTTTTCAAAGTTCAAATACTTTTTCAAATTTAGGGGATGGAAATTACACCTTTATTGTGATGGATGCAAATGGATGCACAAATAATATTTCATCTTATATTTCCGAACCAAGTCAAATATCTGTGATCATAAATAGTACAGATGTTAGTTGTTATGGAGAATGTGATGGATCCGCATCTTCAATTGTTTCTGGAGGAACATCTCCTTACTCTCAAGATTGGGGAGGTTTAGATGAAAATAATTTGTGTGCTGGACTGGTCAACTTATTGGTTACTGACAACAATGGATGTTTGGCAACACAATCAGTTTTAATTTCGGAACCAAACCCTGTAGTTGTAACTATTTCTATGAATGACAGTGGATTTGAGTCAACTTCTGGTTTTGTTACTTATCAATGGATTGATGGAAATGGAAACCCAATAATTGGAGCAAATTCAGATACTCTTACTCCAACTTCTGATGGGGAATATGCAGTTGTGGTTACTGATTCCAATGGTTGTGAAGGGATTTCAAATTACATTAATTATATTATTGAAGCGATAGACGATCTAAATTCAACTTTATCAATTTATCCAAATCCAACAAATGGACATTTCACTATTGAAACAGATGTATATTTTGAAGGAGAAATCAAGATTTACAGTTCTTTTGGATCTTTAGTTTATTCAATTAATAAAAATGAATTTACAAATGGTAAAACCAGTTTGGATTTAACAAAACAACCGAAAGGAATCTATATAATTCAGTTTATAAACAATCAAACTGTTATTAACCATAGAATAGTTTTGCAATAAGTAAAAATAAATACTTAATTTGGCACCATAAATGAAAACATTAAAATCATGTTAAATAGAATATATAAAAAAAACTTTTTACTAGCAATTACATTAATTTTTTGTGTAATAAATACATCTTTAATAGCTGGTTCTGTATTAGATAGTATTACCAATACTGAAAATTTAAAAGCTTTTGAATGGCAGCCAATTTCAGGAGTAGATAAAATAATGCAATATGAAAAAGTAAAAGATTTATCTAAAAACTCTATTAAAAAAGCAAAGGAAGCTGATGTGTATTATACAAACGCTATTGGTTACATGAATGATAATAATTATGACTTAGCTATTGAAGAGTTTAAAAGCGCTATGAAAAGATACAAAAGAGCGAAATTTAGCGAACACGGATATAATTATATTCATATCAACATGGCTTTGTGTTATGCAAATTCCGGGAATAATCAAGATAAAGCTGTTGCATTACGACTGTTAAATTTAGTTACAACTAAAGTTGAAAACGAAAAAGAATGGCTTTACAATTTATCCATTGCCTATTATTTAATAGGCAGTTCTACTGAAGCAACTGAAAATTTAAGCTCCGCTATCCGATTAGATAAAAATTATTTTCAAGCATACATTACTTTAGAAGCTATTTACAGAAATTCAAGTAATACTTCCTCTGCAGACAAAGTAAGAAACAGAATGCAGACAGCGGAAGCAAACCTTATTAAAAAATATCAGAAAGAAAACAGTAAAAAGAAAGGTAATAGATCTGTGAAATCCGTTAAAGAAAATATCGTAAAACTAGAAGGATTAAAACCAGATGTAACAAATTTACGAATTATAAAAAATGACGATCACTTACAATTTAACAAGGTGAAAAACATTAAAGAAAGAAGTATGGACCAAATACAAGAAGGAATTGGAGCATACAATAATGGTGTAGATGCATTAAGTAACAAAGAATATGAGAATGCAATTTCCGAATTAAAAATTGCTGAAAAAAGATTAAAAAGAGGAAAAGTTACTAATGATGGTCTGAATTTTACAAGAGCAAACTTATCAATTGCATTTTTAAGTACTGGAGAAAAAAGAAGTTTGGGACAAGCGAAAAGATACTTAAAATACTTGACAAAAAAATTATACAACAATAGAGATTGGACTTACAATACTGCTGTTGCTTTTTGCGATTACGCATCTAGAATTAAAGGCACTTCAAAAGATGAATTTATGAAAAAGTCAATAAAACTTTTTCAGCTTACAATAAAACACGATAAGTTGTTTTTACCTTCATACCAAAACTTAATTTACATTTATGATGAAATGGATGAAGGAAATAAAGCGGCTAAATATCAGAAACTTTATGAAAAAAGAAGAGATGAGTTACTCAGATCTTTTGACAGAGAAGAACAAATAAAATTAGGTGTTGAGAAAGAATATATTTTCAGAGTAAATTTAGGAACTTTTGGTGAGTTTGAAGCTCCTGCGGATATGTTTGATGAGGATTACATTATAACAGTACCTATCAATGAGAGAAAAACAGCTTACTTAGCGGGAATGTTTTACACTTTAGATGAAGCGGTTGAGTATCAAAAAACAATGTTAAAAAGAGGGTATGTAACTGCTTATATTGTAGCATTTAAAGATGGAGAGAAGTTAGAGTTTTAAATTACTTCTGCAAACAAGATTGCATAAAAGATTCATAATCTAATAAAATTTTCTCCCAAGAATAGTTGTCTTTTATCTTTAATAAATTATTTGCAATAAACTCTTTCCTTTGGGCTATCTCTACTCTATTTATAATAGAAGTAATACATTTATTATAATTAAAATAAAATGCATCATCACCTAAAATTGCCTTATTAAATTTATTATTGTGAGCACAAATAAGAGATTTAGAACTCATTGCTTCTAATAAAGATGGATTTGTACCTCCTACACTATGACCATGAAAATAAAGGTGAGAATAACTTCTCAGAACATTTAACTTGTCAGTTTCGAATATATACCCTAAATACACAATTCTTTCATCAGAAAATATTGACTTAACATATTCCCCATATTTATTTTTTGTATTACCAACAACAACCATTTTTTTATCCGATTCAGAATTAACGAAGCCTTGTAAAATAATTTCAATATTATTTTCCGGTTCCATTCTAGAAATAATTAAATTATAATTATAAGCTTCCAAACTAAATTGTTGTAAATCATCTTTATTACATTTATTAACCAAATTTGCTCCATAAGGAATATACTTAGAATCAATTGAATATTTATTTTGCAAATACGATTGTATCCCAATAGAATCTGAAATTAAATATTGACTATATTTAACCGTTAACCATTCTGCAAATTTAATATAGAACTTAATTATCTTGGGAAACTTACTTCTTTTCCATTCTAAACCATCCATATTTGTAATAACAATTGATTTCTTTGGTAATAAGATCTTCCATATTGCACTGCTAGCATAACCTAATTGAAGGATAATATCAGCATCTCTTTTTCTCGAATCAATTATACAATTCAAATCATAAATAAACTGACCAGCAGGACCTATTTTATCTTCTGGATTTTTACAATGAATTATTTTTACTCCATTCCATTCATCTTTCTGATAAGGATGAGTATGTGAATTATAAACAATTACTTCATGCCCCTTATTTACAAGATACTCCGATAAATGTTGAGCAAACTGTTCAAAACCTCCATAATAATTTGGCACCCCTCTTGTACCTAAAATTGCAATTTTCATATATTAATCTTTAGGTTTGTAACCATTTATATTCTTCAATAATATATTTTTTATCGAAATATCTTCTTGTTTTTTTCTGAGTTCAGAAATCAACTTCACATTCTTTTCTATCACATCAATTGCTAATCTTTCTTCTCTTGCTTGCATTATTCTTGGGTGTTCCGATTGTATGACATCATCACCAATTAAAAGCTCTTCATATAGTTTTTCTCCAGGTCGTAATCCCGTAAATTTTACTTTTATATCTCCATCCGGATTTTCAGCATCTACTGGTTTAAGTCCACTTAAATGAATCATTCTGTAAGCCAAATCAAGGATCTTTATTGACTCTCCCATATCAAGTACAAATACATCTCCACCTTTCGCCATTGCTCCTGCTTGCAACACAAGTTGTACTGCTTCAGGAATTGACATAAAATATCTGGTGATATTTCTGTGAGTTACAGTAATAGGTCCTCCATCCTTTATTTGCTCCCTAAAAAGTGGAACAACAGAACCAGCAGAATCCAATACATTTCCAAACCTTACCATTGAAAAACATGTACTTGTTTTTTCTTTGGAAAATGCTTGTAAAATTAATTCGGAAAACCGCTTAGAAGCTCCCATAACATTTGTAGGACGAACCGCCTTATCAGTACTAATAAGAAGCATATTTTCTACATTATTATCTTTAGCCGCTTTTGCAACATTATAAGTTCCAACAACATTATTATACACTCCTTCCGAAATATTCATTTCTACCATAGGAACATGTTTGTATGCCGCTGCATGAAAAATAGTATTAATTTCATATTCCGAAACAACAGAATTTATCTGAGAAAAATTTGTAACCGTTGCTAATTTTGGTATTATCTCTGCTTGCTTTCTACTCTTTAAGAGTTCTTGATGAACAGAGTATAAATTAAATTCTGAATTTTCGTAAAGCAATATTTTTTTAGGACTTAATTCTAAAATTTGTCGGCACAACTCAGATCCAATACTACCCCCAGCACCTGTAATCAAAATATTTTTTCCTTTAATATTTTTCTTTAACAGGTTCTCTTGAGGTTTTACCGCTTCTCTCCCTAAAATATCTTCAACATCTACATGTTTTATACTTTCAATTGAAACCTTTCCATTTACAATATTATCTACTGAAGGTAATACTTTAACCTCCAATGGAAATTTAGATAATTTCTTTAATATCTCTTTCCTTTTTGCTTGAGATGCAGATGGAATTGCAATTAAAATAAGTTTTGCATTATTATCTTTTATTACTTTTTTAAGTTTCGAAAAAGGTGAAACCCTAATAAAATTAATAATCGTACCACTTTTTTGTGGATCATCATCTAAAAATGCAACTGGAGCATATTCTATACTTTTTTTCAAACTTTCTGCAATCTGAATACCAGCGCTTCCCGCACCATAAATTATGGTTTGCTTTCTTTTATTTACATAACTATCCCAAGAATATATCATCCCTTTTAAAAGAAAACGAGAGGTGATGATAAAGGTATTTGCAATAAACCAGAAAATTGGAATAACTGATCGTGGAAGGTCATCTTCACGGAAAAAGAACATAAAAAATGTAACAATTAAACAACTAATTGTAATTGCTTGAAAAGAAGTAGTAATTACTTTAATTCCGATATACTGTAATACCGAACGATACAATCCTAATTTAATTAGAAGTGGAGTTGTTACAATTGGTACAGAAATAAACAACCATAAGTTTGATAGCAATCGCTCATGAAATGGCTCTCCTAATCTGAGTGTAAATGCCAACCACAATGAAAATAATAAAATTAGCTCATCAAAAAATAATGTGATAAGTTGTTTGTAAATTCTATTTAAAGAAAGTAGTCTAGTTTTCATCTAAAAAAGGTCCATAGTATATCGTAAAACATTGTTCTGGAATTTAGTTGACAAATGTAATAGGATTGTTTTAAATGGCCTCTATTTTACATCATTAAAAAATGGATTTTTTTAGATGAAAATAAAGTTGTTTAGTTTTCAAAAGCTTCTTTTATTTTAGTTACAATTCTATTTAAATCGTCATCTGTCATATTTGATCCAGAAGGAAGGCACAATCCATATTTGAATAAATACTCTGAATTTTCACCTCCGAATGATAAACAATTCTCAAAGATTGGTTGTTGGTGCATGGGTTTCCAAAGTGGACGAGCTTCAATATTATCTTTTGCTAAATACAATCTTAAATCTTCTCTATTTACTCTAGAATCTTCTGAGATCAGAATAGTCGTTAACCATCTGTTTGAATAAAAACCATCCATTTCTTCTACAAAAGAAATCTCTTTAATCTCAGTAAGTTCTTTTTTGTAAAACTCAAAAATCTCTCTTCTTTTATTTACTCTGTTTTGTAAAACTTCTAATTGCCCTAAACCAATAGCTGCAGAAACATTACTTAAACGATAATTAAATCCAATATGAGAATGTTCGTAGTGAGGAGCATTATCTCTTGCTTGTGAAGCTAAAAACTTTGCTTTCTGTATTTTTTCTTCATCAGAAGAAATAAGAGCTCCACCTCCTGAAGTAGTGATAATTTTATTTCCATTAAAAGAATAAATTCCAAATTTGGTTAAACATCCTAGTGGTTTACCAAAATAAGTAGACCCCAATCCTTCTGCAGCATCTTCAATAATAGGAATATTATATTTTTCAGAAATTTCAATTATTTCCTTCATTTTTGCCGGCATACCATACAAATGAACTAAAATAATTGCTTTTGGTTTCTTGCCGTTCTCTATCCTATCTTGTATTGCTAATTCTAAAGAATTCGGACACATATTCCAAGTATCCATCTCCGAATCTACAAAAACAGGACTTGCACCCTGATAAACAATTGGGTTTGCAGAAGCCGAAAAAGTAAATGTAGAACAAAGTACTTCATCTCCACACTCTACTTCTAATAAAATTAATGCCAAATGAATAGCTGAAGTCCCGGAACTAAGTGCCGCAATATGTTTCCCATCTGAAATTTCAGATAGATTCTTTTCAAAATCATTTAAGTGAGGACCAACAGGAGCGATCCAATTTAAATCGAATGCTTCAGTGACGTATTTGTACTCATTCTTTCCCATATGAGGAGAAGAAAGCCATATTTTTTTATTGTCCATTTAGTAGGATGTTCTGAATATTGTTGCAAAGATAATTTTAATGTCTAACCAAAGGGATTGATTTTCATAATATTCCAAATTCACTTTTACTTTATCTGGGAAAATTACTTCATCATTATATTTTTGAGGATTTTCTTGAGAAGCTAATAATTCTTCCTCATTTGCATATTTTAAACTAGCGGTTCCAGTAATTCCTGGTCTTAATTTAAGCATATTTCTATCTGTTCCTTTCAAACTGTCTGCATAACCTGGTACATCTGGCCTTGGTCCTACCAAACTCATCTCTCCCTTTAGAACATTCCACAATTCAGGAAGTTCGTCCAATTTATATTTTCTTAAAAATGATCCTACACCCGTAATTCTAGCATCTCCACGAGCAGTAGCAGTACTTCTTGATTCTTGATATACAGACATAGAACGAAATTTAATTAAAGTAAATAGCTTCCCATCTTTACCAACTCTTTTCTGAGAAAACAACACGGGACCTGAAGACCCTAGTTTTATTGCAAAAGAAATAAAAATTAATAAAGGGAGTAAAATTATCAATCCTATAAAGGAAGATGAAAAATCAAAGATTCGTTTTATCATTACATTCGTTTTTTAATTGCATTAAATGCGTACCCAAAAAAACAAATAGCACTATAAAAAATATTCAGTTTTTCTACTTTTCTATAGACATCCCAAACTTCCTTTGCTGCCTTTGTTTTGTTAGCCGTATTAGAAGAAGAAACAACTCTATACTTTGCTAAATTCTCATCCAATCCATAAGCAGAAAAACCTCTTTTCATAATTAATAACCACAAAGCCATATCATGAGAAGAATGAATATTTGGCATTTCAAAATCTCCTGTTTTTTCTCTATCAATAATAACGGTTAAGCATCCAATTATTGTATTTTTCAGATAAGAATGATAAGTCATTTTTTGTGGTGCTTTTATAATATTTGTAAGATTTTCTCCATCTTCCGATATCAATTGATAAGTAGAAAAAGAAAAGGCGATATCCTTATCTTTCATAAATGAAAGTTGTTTTTCTAATTTTTGTGATTCCCATAAATCATCTGAATCTAAAAACGCAATATATTTTCCTTTTGCTTGTCGGATTACAACATTTCTAGCTTCTGCCGCTCCAACATTTTTTTCTAGGAAGATTGGTTTTATTCTTCCATCTTTAGCTGCTAATTCTGATATAATATCTCTAGAATTATCTTTAGAACAATCGTCTACAATTAATAACTCCCAATCTATATAGCTTTGAGAAAGTACAGAATTAACACAATCCTTTATAAACTTTTCAGAATTGTAAGATGGCGTTATTATGGAAACTAAATTATTCATTTTGTAAGAGGTTATGTATTATTTTTGAATCTTCATCCTGATTAGGATCTATTTTTCTGACATTAAATGAGTCGGGAATATTTTGTAAAGTGAGTTTTAGGTTAATATTGTGTTTTGAAGAAAATGTTTTAACATCATTAAGAAATTGTTTTGGGTTTTCACAAATATCTTCATAATTAACAACAAGAGTATCTTTATCAGATATCTCACTTTCAATTTTATCTACAATCTTGTTATACTGCCACACAAATCGTTCATGAATTGGCAACGATAAAGATTGTTCCCATCCTTTTGGTTTTAATGAAAACCAATCAAATCCATTCCCTGTATTATACATTGAATAAATATTAGATAGTTTATCCCTTTTTAAATAAATAAATAAAATTCCTGGAAATATTTTTCTCAAATTATTAATTGATAAAGAATGACCTAGATATCCGCTCATCATTGGTAAATCGTTTTTCAATAAGCTACCAAATATTCTTCTTAAGTATTTTACTCTTTTAATAGGGATTTTCTGATCCGTTTCTTCTAAGCCTTGCCCACTCCAATATTGCCAGAATTTCAAACCTTCCGCTTCTCCATAAATTCCTGAAACTAGTCCCCTGTCTGATGAAAATTCTTCATTATTATTTTCATTCCTTTTAGAAATAATTCCTCCAATTAATGGTAATGCGTATAATAAATTCCACAAATTAGTAAGGAAAACGCTTTTTGTTCCTCTAGATAAAATTTGATATGTTAAAGTAGAACCACTTCTTGGAGTTGAAATAACTACAATAAATGGGTATCTTTTTATATCTTTTTTATAAAAGAAAATTTCAATCCAACTAAAGAAAAATGGTGGGATTGTCTGAAAGATTCTTCCAATATTTACAACTATGGATTTCCTTCCTTTACTCATAACTTTTACGGATTTTTTCTTGAAACAATAAGACATTTATTTTTTTGAAAACCCCAAATTTCAGAAAAGAAATCAGGAATTGAACTGGATATATTAGTTTTAATATCATCTTTATTTTTGGAGAATAGTGTACATGAAGTTTACAATATGCCTTTCTAAATTGAAATTTCTGTACTAAAAATTCCTGAATATTTGTTTCATGAGAAATACTTCTAGCCCCATCATTTACATATTTAAATTTTTTTTCATTCAAATAGTATCTATTCATTGTAAAAAAAAGAGAATAGCTAGGATATAATTTCAAATAATCAGGATGAAATTTAATGGTTGAATAATCACAATAATCACCTACTATCTTGTTTTGGCTATATCCTATCATTTTATTCTCATAAAAGATCCCCCAAAACTCCCATTCTCCTTCCAATTCTAAAATTTCATTTTCAAATTCAAATATAGTTTTAGATAGAAGATGAGTATTATAATTTAGAAATGCAGCATTATAACATTCAAACCCTTCTTCTAAAATTCTTAATTTATTAACTAGCTCAACAGAACATTTTTTCAAACCTCTTCTGATTTTACTTCTGGTGTTTTTACTGTAATCTTCAATTTCCATTGGATTATCCTGTATTACATACCAAAATTCACCTTCTCTTTTAGAATCAAAATCTGAAGTCCAACGCGCAAAATAAGAATTAGTCTCACTTATCTTTTCATCAATATCTGTAATATCTACATCAACATGAGGAGGAACTAAAGGAACCAATGCCCCATTGTATCTTCTCCAATCTTTCATTTCGTTAATTGTTTTTCTAAATTATTTTCTAAAGTTACTGAGGACAAATAAAGTGATAAAAAGATAAAAAGAAATCTATCATCCATTAAATCTCCACTTACCAATGCATTGAGCAGCATAAAGAAAAAGAGAACAAAAAATATTCGAGATAAATATCTTTCCTTTTCTCTAATTACTTCAAAAGCAGACATAAATAATAAAACTACTAATATTAAAAATACAATTGAAATTAATATCCCCGATTCATTTGCTAATTCTAGAATAATATTGTGTGCATATTCTTTATCCCGGTGACTTAACAATGAAAATTTATTTGATTCCATTGCCCAATTTCCAGTTCCAACTCCAAATGGAGACACTGCAATTAATTTAATAGACCTTTCAATTCTATCTATTCTAGCATAACCACCTATACTAGTTCCCATTACAACTCTTGAAGTATTTCCATATTCATTTTTATTATTTTCAACAGGAATAAGAAAAACTACTGACAAAGCTAATAAAGAAAGAACTAAAACTTTTAAAATATTCTTTCGAAATGTGAATACAAAATATATTATCATAATAATAGCATAAGAATATATAGGACCTCTACTTCCAGCCATTAGTGAAAAAAGAATAAAAAGAGGTACAAATAAATATTTATAAATTTTGTTCACATTAGGATGCAAGAAAAGAATTAATGATCCAATTACTAACCATCTAGAAAAAACAATTGGCCCTCCTCCCATCACACTCATTCTACCTCCCCTCAAACTAGAAACATTTTCGACATTTATTATCCCTAATAAAAGTAATAATGAAGCAACAAAAAATAAAACCCACATCATAAATACTGTATCTTTTTTTGTAAAAACCTCTATTATTATTACTGAAATTGGAACAATTAGTAAGGAAAAAGTGATAAATTTTCTGATACCATATTCATTTAATCCAAAATGCGACCATAATATTGGGGTGGAAATCAATACCAATAAATAAAAAAGATAGAGTACAAATTTAGGTCGCGTAAATTTAATTGGTTTAATCTGAAGTAATAGAAGAAAAGCGGAAATGGAATAAAATACACTTATTACTGTACTTAAATTAATTCCATAAAAATCTAATCTTTCATCAAAAAAATATCCAATAGATATTAATCCACAAGAAGAAAAAATGAATATAAACTTTATGATGTATTCTAAACTCATTCAATATTAGCTAAATACCTTCTTAAAGTAAATAATAATAAGTAATAAAATTTAAGTGGAAAAGAAACTACTCCTTTATCAATATTATTTACATGTAACAGTTGTCGTTTTGAGAAATAATCCACCCAATTTCCTTCAGCACCTAATCTAAAATACTTCCAATTATCTTTTCTTTTTGAAGGATAATAATCCGATTGTCCTGTTTTTGATTTCTGTCTTAATTTATCTATTGATGTTTCTTGTCGCAAAATCTCAATTTCAGAATCTATAAGATATTCAATATTTAAAATATCACATAATTTATCTATTACAGATGAAAAATTATTTTTTAAATCGTGATAATGAATAAAATTATCTTCTCCAAAGTGCTCTTTACATCTCTTATTGAATAAATAAATTTCGTACGACTTATATTTCCCTAAAAAGATATAATATAATTTAAAAGTTATATTTAATCGGAATTTGTTTTTAATATGATAAAAATGAGACACAATTGCATCCTTCATTGACCTTTTAACAAAAATAAATTTCACATTATCAGGATAAGCAGATTTTAATGTATTTGTTTTAAAAAAATGAGCTTTTGTAATATAATTTTGTTTTTCAAATGATTCATGAAAAATAAATTTATCTAAGTTACTTTCAATAATTTTAGTTGGAGAATTTGTATCATTTGTATAAAAATCAGGAACTCTTTTCAGCGGTATCTTTTTAATTTTAAGTAGTTCAATAAGGATTGCATGTAACCATGAAGACCCTGATTTAAACGCTCCATTACAGATTATTAACATTCCTAATTTCTTTTATTGAAAGTAATGACAATACGACAAACAATAATCTCGCATCACTTAAATCACCACTAATCATTGAGTTTAATAGTAAAAAAGCAAAGGTATAAAACAAGATATTAAGACCAACATTATTCTTTAATTTAATAATTGTATTTAATAAAATAAATACCACATATAAAATAAAAATAATTGATGTAACAAAACCCATCTCACAAAGAATTTCTAAAAGTAAATTATGTGGATAAAATAATTTTTTCAATGATAATGTAGATCTATCCTTAGAATAGACCTCCCAATTTCCAAAACCAACTCCTAAAGGATATTCAATAATCTCATCTATTGAGGTTTGAAAAAGAATTGTTCTTCCAGAAGTAGATTTTCCTCCTCCTCCATCCTGAACATTCATAAATACCCTAGAAACTGTCTTCACTTCTAATAATTGATTATGAAATCCGGTTATAAAAACTAGAGAAATTAGGAGTGAAAGTAATACTATAAATCTCCAAAATAACTTTCTGAAATTTAGAAAAAAATACAAAGTCATAGTAATTAAAATAGACGCTATTGGACCTCTACTTCCTGTAAATAAAGCAACAATAATAAATAATGGAAATAATATTATTCTATATTTTTTTAATTTCGGATGAAAAAAGGAGATGATAGCTCCTAAACACAGCCATCTTGAAAGAATTATAGGACCACCACCCAAGACCCCAGAACGATTTTCAGCAAGGGATGATATGTTTATTAAAGAAATGCTCAATAACATAAATGAGATGCCAAATAAAACCCAAATAAGTGTTTTAGCATCTTTTCTACTAAACCTCTCTGAAATAATAACTGAAATTGGAATTGTTATCAGTATAAAATTTAAAAATTTTATTAAGCCATATTCATTAAAATCATAAAAAATCCATAACACAAGATTAGAAAGAATAGCAATAGAAAAAAAAGAATATTGTAAAATCTTGGAAAATGTTAACTCTGATTTTTTAATTAAAAGAAAAATACATATCAAAATTATACTATAAATTGAACTTAGTATAATAGTAAGGTTTACCCCATAAACTTCTAATCTGTGATCATAAAACCTTCCGATTGCAAGCATAGCCCCCGCAAAAAGAGTAAATAATATAATCAAAAGTCGATTACTTTTCATTTTTCAAATAAACAATGTATGAATATATTGAAAGTAAAACACTCACAAATGATGATGAATAAATAAGAATTAAAGATTTCATCTTTATATCAATTGAAATAAAAGATAAAACAAAAATTCCTCCAAAAATTACCAATAAAAAGATTGTGGACATCAAGTTTCTCACCTTTTTTGTGTTAGAGTTTTTTAATGTAAAAAATGGTTGGAATAATGTTGTAGCGATAAAAATTAAAATAAAACTATAACTCAGCTGATATAAATATGTTGATGTATTTTCCACATCAGAAATCCCAAATTTTCCTCTTTGATAAACTAATTCAATCAAATCGAAACTAAAATAATAAAGAAATAAAACAAGTAAAGACCCAATTAAAACTGAAATAGCTAGAGAGTAATACATAAATCTTGTATTCTTTTTTATAGAAATTTTTCTCAATAACAATGTACTCACATTTCCAATTACCGCTGTAAGTAATGCATTTAAAATAAAGATTGAATAAGTAAAATAGGTAATATTATTTGAGCCATCAGAACCTGAAACAAAACGAGATGAAATAATAATGATATTCGCAAAATTGCCAAGAATAAGAGTTGGTATATTTAAATCTTTTCTACTAAGTTCAACTTCATAACCATCTCTTTCTTTATTCATTGGAATTATATAAGAAAAAGTAAGAGTAAGGATACCGAAAAGACGACTAATAACTAAACCAAAAATACCCCATAATAAAGTAAAAGGATAAATAAATACCGCTACAATAAAAGAATTTAATGTAGTAGCAACGGAATACTTAAAGAATTTACCTTGAGCCTGCATTATTGTAAGATAAACAGTATTGAAAAAGTTAAAACAGATACTAACACTTAATAAAA
>JABGSE010000018.1 GCA_018647945.1 Flavobacteriales bacterium
CGATAATATAGCTTATATTGGAGATGATGTAAATTGTTTTGATTTACTCTCAAATGTTGGGATTGCTGCTTGTCCAAACAATGCAATGAAAAAAATTAAGTCTATTCCTAATATTATTCAATTACAGAAAAATGGTGGAGATGGTGTAGTTAGAGAATTTATTGAGTTAATTCTTTCTTAACTACCATTGATGAAAAAGATAACAATTTTTCTTGCAGGATATGTAAATATGACCAATGCACAGAATCTTAATTGTAGATCTCTTCTTAGTCATTTAGATAAAGATAAATTTGAGGTGATTAGTATGTCTGTTTATTCTGGTAAATTAACTATTCCACAAGCAAGAGGTGTTAAAATAATTAATTGTTTCTATCCTCTAAAATTATCTTCTTATATCGCTTATTTTAAGGGAATACTTATTTCAGATGTTGTTTATCTTCCTAAATCTTCATTTCCTTTTTTTGTGTTTCCACTTCTGAACTTGCTTGGGAAAAAGAGTTTTGTAACTGTTGAGGGAGTATTTGATAAAACAAACCTGGAAAAAATATTATTGCAATTTTCTAATTCTGAAAATATTAAAAATTATTTTTCTTCATTTACAGAAACTTTTTCTATTACTTCTTTTATGAAAAAAAAGAATTATGAAAATTTAAAAATACAATCAAATGAGAAAACTTTGTATTTAGGAGTTAATTCTTCTGATTTTTCATCTATACCAAAAACCTTACTTACTGATGTTGTTATTATCGCTAATAATTTTTATTACAAGGGATATAAAGATTTTTTTCATTTGTCCATTAGGTTTCCTGAACTTAATTTCCATATTGTAGGTTCTGGCAATGGTCTTATTTCTATTGAAAATGAAATATTTAAACGGAATTTAACTAATGTTACTTTTCATAAACATTTAAATCATTTTGAATTGAATCAGTTATTGCAAAAAATTCAGTTACATGTTTTTCCTTCAAGATCTGAGGGTTTTCCAAAAGTTTTATTAGAAACAGCTTGTGCCGGAGTCCCGTCATTAGTGTATTCTGATTATGGATCTTCTGAATGGATGACACATAAAAAAGATGGTTTTGTAGTTGAAAAAATTGATGAAATGGAGGAGGTAATTAGAGAATTAATACAAAACCCTACTCTGTTAAAAAATGTTTCTTCTAATGCAGTCCTTCTGGCTAAGTCATTCGATTGGAAAGTGAAAATAAAAGATTGGGAAAAAGTAATAATTAACTTGTCAAATTTGTAAATTTGTAGAAGTGAAAAATAATACTAAAATATTAATAATTATCCCTGCTAGAGGTGGTTCAAAACGACTTCCAGGGAAGAATATAAAACAATTAAATGGAAAACCTTTAATTGCCTATAGTATTGAATATGCTCAAAAAAACATACCTAATTCAGATATTATTGTTTCAACAGATAATGAGAAAATAGCAGAGATTTCAAAGAAGTGTGGTGCAATTGTACAGAAAAGACCTTCTTTTTTATCTGAGGATAATACTCCTACAATTGATGTCCTTCAGTATGTAATTGACCATGCATTTAGTCAATATGATTTTGTAGTTTTATTACAGCCAACTAATCCTCTAAGGCCAAATGATTTATTTCAAAAAGCGTGGAGTGTTTTTTCAGCTACAAATATTCAATCCTTATTTACAGTTAGTTTAAATCATCATAAATTAGGGAGGATAAATAATGGATCATTTATTCCTACTACATATAATTTCGGTCAAAGAAGTCAGGATCTTACTCCATTGTATTATGAAAATGGCTTGATGTATATATCATCTGTCTCATTAATTAAAAAAGGAATATTAATGGATGAAAATTCATTTCCCATGATTGTTAATCCTACTTATTCATCAGTAGATATTGATACTGAATTAGACTGGAAGTGGGTAGAATTTTTAATACAACAAAAAATATGAATTCATTTATAGATATATCCGGAAGGAAAATAGGTAAGGATTACAAACCTCTTGTAATTGCTGAAATTGGCATCAATCATGAAGGAAGTTTATATTTAGCAAAACAGATGGTAGATGCCGCTAAAAGAGCTGGGGTAGAAATGGTGAAGCATCAAACTCATATAGTTGAAGATGAAATGAATAAGGAAGCTAAAAAAGTTATTCCAGGAAATTCAAATGTTTCTATTTATGAGATTATGAAGAGATGTTCTCTTTCTGAAAAAGAAGAATTAGAACTTAAAGAATATGTAGAGTTAAATGGAATGATTTTTATAAGTACTCCATTTTCTAGATCAGCAGCAAATAGGCTAGAATCTTGGGATGTTCCAGCTTACAAAATTGGTTCGGGGGAATGTAATAATTATCCTCTTTTAGAGCATATCGCTTCTTTTGGTAAACCAATAATACTGAGCACGGGAATGAATACAATTGAAAGTATTAATAAGGCAGTATCTATTTTTAAAAAGAACAATATTCCATTTGCTTTATTACACACTACTAATTTATACCCAACACCAAATAATTTAGTTCGTTTAGGCGCAATGAAAGAGATGTCAGATAGTTTTCCGAATATCGTTTATGGTTTGTCAGACCATACAATAAGTAATCATGCCTGTTTTGGAGCAGTTGCTTTAGGGGCTTCTATTTTAGAACGACATTTTACAGATAAAATGGATAGAATAGGTCCTGATATTATTTGTTCAATGGATGAAAAATCTTGTAATGAATTAATAACTGGAAGTGAAATTATTTGGACTCAAAGTGGTGGTAAGAAAGGTCCTGCTGTAGAGGAACAAGTGACTATTGATTTTGCTTTTGCTACAGTTTGTTCTATTCATGAAATCAAAAAAGGAGAGATTTTGACTATGGATAATATTTGGGTGAAGCGTCCTGGAACAGGAGAAATTTTAGCAGATAAATTCAATTCTTTATTAGGAAAAAAGTCTACTAGAAACATTGATAATGACGAACAATTAACTTGGGATGATTTTGAATAAAAAAAAATTACTTTTTGTAACAGGCACCAGAGCAGATTTTGGAAAAATAAAATCGCTAATTGAAATTACAAGACATCATTCTAATTTTGAGGTTCATATTTTTGTTACGGGTATGCATGTGCATGAAAAATATGGAAATACCATAGTTGAAATTGAGAAAAGTAATTTTTCTAATATACGTCAATTTAGAAATTTTAATGGAGAAGAAAGTATGGATGAAATTTTAGCAAATACTATTCATGGACTTTCTAGTTTTACAAAAGAGATAAAACCTGATTTGATTATCATTCATGGAGATAGGGTAGAAGCTTTAGCGTCTGCTATTGTTGGTTCTTTAAATAATATATTTATTGCTCATATTGAAGGTGGTGAAGTGTCAGGAACTATAGATGAATTAATTCGCCATTCTGTTTCAAAATTAAGTCATTTTCATTTGGTAGCAAATGATAAGGCTCAATCTAGATTATTGCAAATGGGAGAAAGGGAAGAATCAGTATTTGTAATTGGTTCTCCAGATGTTGATATTATGTTTTCTGATAAATTGAAGAGTATAGATTTTGTGAAAAAACATTATGAAATCTCTTTTGAAAAATTCTCTATTTTGATGTTTCACCCTGTAACTACTGAAGTAGAAGAAATAAAGAAATATGCATCAGATCTTGTAGATGAGGTGTTGAGTTCAGATTTAAATTACATAGTCATTCTTCCTAATAATGATTTAGGTTCTAGTTCTATTTTTAATGAATTTATAAGGCTAGAAAATAAAGATAATTTTAAGATTTATCCATCAATTAGATTTGAATATTTTTTAGTATTATTAAAATACTCTCAATTTATTATTGGTAATTCAAGTACAGGAATTAGGGAGGCTCCATATTACGGTGTTCCAACAGTAAATATTGGTACACGACAACAAAGTAGATCTCTTCATTCAGAAATTATTAATTGTAATTATAGTAGAGAAGAAATAAATTTAGCTATTAAAGAGGCAATTGAATTTGGTAGTTTTACCGTAGAGAACAATTTTGGTTCTGGAAGAAGTGATCAACAATTCTTAGAAATTATTTGTAATAATGATTTTTGGGAATCTTCAAAACAAAAATTATTTAAAGATAGATAAGTATTTAATATTCTAATTTTAGAGAAAGGAGTGAATCTTAAAATATGTTAAATTAAATGAAAGAAATCGAGATCAGAATTTTTAAAGAAATGTATCTTTTTATAAAAGATGAGGTTTTTCCTGTAGATTCTGTTCCTTCTTTTAAAGAGATTATAAATATTGCTCAATCTCGTGAAGAAAATATAGTTTTACTTTCTTTAAAATCTGAAGGTAAAATTGTTGCTTTATCTTTGTTTTCTCAATCTGTTCGTCAGTTATCGACTTTAAAATACAATTCCTTATTTTTATACGGATTTGATTTTTTTGATTACAATCCTATTTTTATTCAGAGTGGTTTTGAAAAACAATATATTGAGTTTGTAAAAAAATATGCTTCTAAAAACAATATAGAACTTATAATATTTGACAATATTTCAGATTCTTTTACATCACTAAATGCAGTGAGAGAATCTCAAGAAATTAGCTTTTTCGATAAAAATATTACAGAAAATAGTTTTGATTTTATTACAAAGAAAAAGAGCTTAAAACGACATAAAAAAAAGGTGTTAAATAATAATTATTCTGTTTGCCACTTCAGAGGAAATCAGATAACGGATGATTTAATTTCTCAGTTTTCAAAATTACATAAAGAACGGTGGAATTTTGATGATATTGAAAGTGTATTCGAATCTGAAAAAAGAAAAATAAATTATCTGGAATCAACATATAATAAGTTATTGACTGTGATAAAGGTTAATGATGAAATATTAGCAATGCATTTTGGCATGATTTATAATGACTCTTTAATATGGCATTCTCCAGTTTTAAATATAAAGTTCTACGAATTCTCTCCAATTGAGATTTTATTGTTAGAAACATCAATATTTTGTGATGAAAATAATATCCGATTTCTAGATTTTGGTTTGGGAGATGAAACATATAAGGACAGATTTTCAAATCAGAATAAAACTATTTACACTTATTATTTTCCTGTTGGATTTAATCAAAAAATAAAAGTTATTTTTTCTATTTTCTTAAGGGATATTGGTGTGAATAATTTTTTAAATTTTCTGAAAAAAATCTATCGAAAACTAAGTGTTTTTGCAAATTCTGTAAATGTTTATAAGGGAGAATACAAAGAAATAGATAAAATAAACCCCACAGAATCTAAAGTGAAATTTCATGTCATTTCTGATTATTCAGAATTAGTAAATTATTTCAGAACAATGCAAAAACCAGTGAAAAGGCATCATTATAAAAGATTGATGAGTGATGATATTTTCTATTGTTTATCTTCTGAAAATGATATTGTTTGTTCGGGATGGTCATCTGCCAGAGATTTACATGTTTCAGAGATAGAGAAGACACTAAATATTGATGGTAATTATGTGTTGTACGATTTTTTTACCCCACCCGAATTCAGAAACAATGGTTATTATAAAATGATTTTACAAAATATTTTGTTTCATCTTCAATCTGATGCTTATATTTATACCTTAAAATCAAATAAAGCATCTAATAGAGCGATACAACATATTGGATTTGAAAAAACTAATATTTATAATTTCGAATGAAGAAAAAATTAATAAATTTACTTTTTATTTTCTCTTATTATTCTGGAATTAATAAGTTGTTTTATTATTTTTCAAATTCTAGGCAAAGAGTATTAACCTTCCATAATGTGATTCCTGATAATTATTTTGATAATAGTATTCATTTAGGGGTTTCCTGCACAGAAAGTGTTTTTGAATCTCAGATTAATGAAATATTAAAACAGTATAAAATTACAACCAAAATTGGAATTCCAAATTCTTGTGTTATTACTTTTGATGATGGATATTCTAATAATTTTGAGAATGCAAATAAAACTCTAAAAGAGAAAAATTTATCTGCAGTTTTTTTCATTGCTTCAGATTTAATTGAAAATCAAGATATTTTATGGGTTGATAAAATGTTGTTTTGGTTTGCGTATGTTCCTATAGGGAGTTATAATATTTGTGGCTTATCTTTTTGTGTTTCTAAAAAAAATAGAGAGAATTTATATATCGAATCGTATCTTTATATTTTAGAAAACTATAAAGAAAAAGATACATTTATTCAGGAGATGAATGGCTTGTATGCTTTCTCATCATTAAATATTAGTTCGGATTTGTATTCCTCTCGATTTAAGGCCTTAAGTAAATTTGAAATAGAAGAGATGAAGAGAAATGGACATCTTATTGCATGTCATTCTACCTCTCATGATATTTTATCCAGATTAGATGATATTGAACTTTCTACTGAGATTTTAAAATGTGAAAAGTTGATTTCATCATTATACAATTGTAATTATTTTAGTTATCCTTTTGGAAGTGATAAAGAAGTAAATGATAAGGTTGTTAATGCATTTAAAAACTCATTATTCCAGAAATGTTTCACCAATAAATGGAGTTGGAAGATCGAAAACAATCCTTATTCAATACAGCGACTTTCATTGCCAAATACTCAGAATAAATATTTAATAAACGCTCATCTTTCAGGTTTTTATTATTTTATAAAACATATATTTTAATGATGAATTTTTTACAGTCATTGATTTATTTTATGATTCTTCCTTTTAGGAAAGTTTCGGTTGATGTTGTATTTTATGCTCCAACACATTTTAATAGAGGAGAAAATAATGAAAATCTATTATTTGAGCCATTGTTGAGGGCGTGTAGAAATAATAATATTAGTTTTATTGTTTTTGAAGAACCTTCTTCATCTTCTACTATTTTAAGAAATAATAAATCTATTCCTTTTGATTTTATGTATTACCTTATTATCTTTTTCAGAAAATTATTTAGAAAGGAGAAGGATATTATTGTTATTGAAAATAAAATTGGGAGATTCTTGTCTAAAACTTTTTTCTGCAATTTTAAATATAAAAATTATATAGTTCTATCCAAAAGTATGATTTCAGTCTTTTCATCAATCAATAAAGGTTCTAAATTATTTGATTTGCAACATGGTATAATTCATACAAATAAATCAGATTATTTTTCCAATAATATAATTTCTCACCACCTTACAGCAAATAAAGTATCATTATTATTAAGCGGTATAGGGTTTAAAAATATACTTCTTAAAAATAGCGATTGTGACTTTATCAAGAATTATGCAAATGTAATAGGAGTGAATAAAAAGAAATTTTTGTTTCATCATTCTTCAAATAAAAATATTTTAGTTACCCTTCAGTTTACTGAGGACCATACTCAGATTCAAAATAATAGTTTATTAGAAGGGTTATTAGCTTTTATAGATAAACATAAGGATTTTACTTTTTATTTAAGAAATCATCCTAGATTTAACAATGAGGTGGATTTGTCAGTATTGTTTGAAAAAGAAAATACACAGATATCTCAATCACTTCTATCAGATTGTTTTAATCAGTGTTCTATTCATCTTACAGCTTATTCTACAACTACTTTTGAATGTGCTAATTTTGGTATTCCAACAATATTTTTAAACCCTTTAAAAGGAGATTTTAATATGTTTGAAACTAATTTTTATTATCCTTTGAAAAATGATTTAAACTACATAGAACAACATTATTTGGAATGCTCAGATTTAGTTAGAAAGTGGGAGTCAGAATATTATTCTACCTTTGATGAACAAAAATTTATTTCGTTACTAAAATGAGAAAGAAGAAAATATTTTTAGTTATTACACCATTTTTTCCTTCAAATAATTCTTTTGTTGGGAGTTATGTTTTTGATCAAGTTAATGAGATCAGGAATCAGACTAATTTTAATATTGAAGTAATAAAAGTTGTTTCTGCATTTTCTTCAGAAAAGGATTATGAATTTAAAGGTTTTAGAGTACATATATTTAAACTTTTTGATATTCCATTCTTTATTTTCCCAGGGATATTTAATAGATTAAATAAAGTTAGATTTAAGAATTTTTTAAATGAAAAAGATATTGAAAAAATCCAATATTCTCATGCTCATGTTTCTTATCCTGCAGCTTATTTGGTTGAGGATTTAAATTGTAAAAAGATGGTGCAACACCATGGCTTAGATGTTCTTCAACTTTTAAATGGAAGAAATAAATTGATAAAGAAAATTCAATGCAATTATCTGATAAGAAACACTATTAAACAACTCAATAAAGCGGATTTAAATATTGGAGTTTCAAAGCTGGTTCTACAGAAATTATCGGAGTTTCGTACTTACAATCCTAAAGAGGAATATGTTTTGTATAATGGTGTAGATATATCTAAATTTTATCCAAAAAAAATAGATGAAAATAATATTTTCACGATTGGTTGTGTAGCTAACTTTTGGGAGATAAAAGATCAAATAACATTAATAAAATCTGTACAATTACTGAAAGAACAAGGAAAAGAAATTCTGTTAAGATTAATAGGGACAGGACCAACTTTACAGATGTGTAAAAATTTTGTTTCGGAAAATAATTTATCAAAAAATATAGTATTTGAAAAGGAAATAAAACATGAAGAATTAAATCTGTTTTTTAATGAAATTGATGTTTTTATTTTACCTTCCTATTATGAGGCACTAGGATGTGTGTATATGGAAAGTTGGGCTACAAATACCCCATTTATTGCAGTAAAAGGTCAAGGGATAACAGAATTGATTCCTTCTGAATTAAAAGAGAAATTAGTTATAGGGAAATCTGATGTAAATCAGTTAATTGAAAAAATAGATTTTTTAATGAAGAATCCTATGATTTTGAATTTTAATCAGAAGTATAATATAGACAACACTATTTCAGAATTCTTAAAAAATAAAATATTCCATGATTAAATTTATTCGAAATATAAATCAGTATTTTAAGAAAATAAAATTTGCAAACAATCAAAAGAAAAATCTTAATAAAAAAGGAACTTTACTGCACTCTTTTTCAGAAAAGAAACAGATTTTTATTCATATTCCGAAAACAGCAGGAATCTCAGTTGTAAAAGCCTTTTTTGGAGATGTTACTTTAGAAGGACATAGATCAGTTTGGTTTTATAAACAAGTTTTCGGAAAGGATTTATCTGAGTTTTTTATCTTTACATTTGTTAGAAATCCGTGGGATAGGTTGTATTCTGCATATAAATTTTTACAAAAAGGTGGGATTAATATTCATGATGAAAATGCTTTTAATATGTATCTTTCAGAATATAATGATTTTGAAGATTTTGTACTTAATGGATTGAATGAGGAAATTCTTTTTAAAATAACGCATTTTATTCCTCAACATGAGTTTGTGTGTGATAAAAATGGTGAGATTTTAGTAGATTACATTGCTAGATTTGAGGATATAGAAAATGGAATTTCTGAATTAAATTCTCTTTTGAAAACAAAAGTAAAGTTAGATTTTCATAATGTGAATGTGAAGAAAAGTTATACTGAAATTTATACTCCACAAATGATAGAAATTGTAAAACGGTTTTACAAAAAAGATATTGATATCTTTGAATATTTTTTTAAATAAATATGTTAAAATTAATAATCAGACAAGCAAATTGGGGAATACTGGGTTCGGTGTTTGCTTTTGTAATTGGATTTTTTGTAAAAACATATGTTATCAGAGAGGTTGGTACAGAAGAATGGGGCAAATATGCAACAGCTCATACATTTGCTATTATTGCGGACACTTTTTTATCTATTAGTATTCCCTTTATTATTTTAAAGTTCTTCCCTGACTTCATTAATAGATCTAAAGATGTTGTATCACAATTAATAAGAAAGATTTTTATTTATGCTTTTTCAATTAGCTCTATATTTTTAGTTTCCATGATTTTTTTATCTCCTATTTTAGATAAATATTTCTATGTGAAAACTGATGATTTTTCGTATCTATTATTAGTGATTTCAATACATGTCCCTATTTCTATTTTTATGGGAGTAATCGCCTCTTTGTATAGGTCAGTTTTAAAAATTAAGGAAATAATCATTTACGGTATTTTTGTGAGTGTTCCTGTTAGAGCAATACTTACATTTATTGTGTTTCAATACACAAATAATATTATGTATTTTGTAGCAATTGAGATTTTTACTCAAATTCTAACATTATCTTTATTGTATTATTTTTTCAATAAAAATGAGTTTAGAATATTTAACATTAAGAAAGATCCTAATTTCTTTATTAAGAATGAAGTGATCTCTTATGGAAAAAACATGTATGCAAATTCTTTGGTTTCACTTTTGTCTACACAATCTTTAAGTTTTATTTTAGGAGTCATGCTTACCCCCGACAAAATGGGCATTTATAGTATTTTATTGTCAATAAGTGCTTTGTCTATGTTTTTGAATAAGAATTTAAGACAAGTATTTGCTCCTGCTGTGTCAAAACTATTTGCCGAGAATAGATTATCAGAATTAAATAGTTTGTACAAGAATACTACTTTTATAGTTAATCTGTTTACTGTTCCTTTTGCAATTCTTGTTTGTTTTTTCTCTGACGAAATACTTAAATTATTTGCTTCAGATTCTTCCTTGTCTGTTTATAAAAATTATTTATTTGCATTAATTATTGGAAACATGATTTGTTTACTTTCTGGTAATTCAAAAACATTTATGATTATGGCAGGAATGGAGAAAAAGGAACTTTCTATACAACTAATTAGAGGTGTATTGAGTTTTGTATTGGCTTTGGTTCTGATAAGAGAATATGAGTTAGTTGCTGTGGTTACATTATTTATTATTTTTACTATTTATGTTGGTGCAGCTCAACTAATTTCAATAAAAAAGGAGATTAATATTTCTCCATTTAGTAAAGAGTTATTATTTTTAGTTATTATTTCTCTTCCTATTATTTGGTTCTCAATTACACAAAATTATTCTTTTCAATTTTATCATTTTATTATTGTACCAATAGGATTGTATTTACTTTATTTTTCTATTTTTTATAAACGAATATTTAATTTATACAAGAAATTGAAATGATACAATGGTTTTTTAAATATGGTTATGTTGTTTTTTTGTTGAATACTATTTTGTATTCAATAAGCAATCTGCCTTTCTTTATCCCTCAAACATTATTTCTATCAATTATGTTTTTGGGAATTCTCTTTTTATTAATAAATCCAATTCAAATTAAAGAAATTTTATTCCATAAATCTTTTACATTTCTTTTTTTATTAAATTTAATAAACTTTTCATATTTCTTTATTTTTGATGAGATTAATAGTCAATCTTCTTTTGAATATTTAATGGCCAGATTTATGCAGTTTTCTCTGATTTCTTTATCTATTTATCATAACTTGGAATATTTTAAAAAGAAGTTTTTTGATCATATTCTTTTCTGTGTTTACATTGTGATATTTTTAAGTTTAATTTTATATCCAGATATATTTACTGCAAGATATAGTGGAATTATTTGGAATGAAAATATGATGGGATCATTTACCATTATTGGTTTTGCTATATTGTTACTAAAAGAAGAAAAAAAGACATATTTTCAATTTTTTTTAATGGGTATTTTATTAATTGTTAGTATATCAACCGGATCTAGGATAGTGCTAATAGGTGTCGTACTTTCCTTTGTTCTTAAATTTGGGTTTTCATTAAGAAATATAATATATGCTATAATGGCATTAATCTCTTTTATTATTGTTTCTAGTACTAATTTGGATACAAGTATTAATCGAATTAACTCTCAGAGTTTATTTAATGATAGAACAGAACAATTTCAAAATGCTATTGAAAATATAATGGAAAAACCATGGACTGGTTATGGATTATCAAAGTATTCGGGAGATCCTGACCCAGAAAAAAGATTTGATGAGTTTGGAAAACAAATAATGCACGCGCACAATGGGTATCTTTCCCTTTTTATTCAATTAGGATTTATATTCGGATTTTTAACTTTATTCATCATCTTTAAAAAATCTTATACATCTTTGATGTTATTAAGGAATGAAACAGGATATATTCGCATTTATTCATTCATTGTTTTATATACATTATTTGCTGCAGTTTTTGAGAGTTTAATTACTGGAATTAATGAATTTCAGACTATTTTATTTTGGTTTTCATTAACTATTTTGTCTTATACTAAATATCAAGTTAATAATAATGAAGCTTAAAATAATTCAAAATATTGAAGATTTTCAGTTATTAGAAAAGGATTGGAATAACTTATATTCTAAAGGAGAGTATTCTGTTTTTCAATCTTTTGAATATTGTTATAATTCAGCTTTAAAATTAAAAAATATTTTTGTAATTATTAAAACTGATGGAGGAGAAATACATGAAATTTGGCCGTGTATTTTAAAAAACAATAACTTAGAATTTATCAATCAAAAACATGCTGATTTTTGTGATATATTAACTGATAAAATTAGCAATGAAATATTAAATTATATTCTGAATAATAAAGAAGTTAAATCTATTTCTTTTAAGAATATTAAGTCCAATTCTAATGCTCATGAAATACTTTCTAATTCACCTTATTCTCATATTTCAAATGAAATTAATTATTCTGTTCTTAAATTATTAAAAACAGATAGTTTTCCTGCTAATTTCACACATTTTGTATACCGACAAAGAAGAAGGTTGAAGAGGATTTTAAAGAAGTATGATGGACAGATTTTTATTCATGAAAATACAAATTCAGTATTTCCTAAAGAAGAGATTTTATCTTTACGAAAATATATGATTGAAAATGGAATGAGAAGTAACACCTTTTTAGATGATGAAATGATACATTTGATAGAAATTCTATATTCTTCTAATTTACTGCAAATTAGTATTTTGAAAATTAAATCTAATATTTCAGCAATATCTATCTTATTTCAAAAGGAAAAAGAATATTCGTTTTGGATAGATTTATTTGACAACAAACAGATGATTAATTTATATCATAATACTATTTTTATAAAAGAGATAACAAAGAAATCTGATGCTTATTTTAATTTTGGAAGAGGTGATTATTCTTATAAAACACAGAATCTTTCTCCTGAAATTTCTCCTTTATTTAATGTGAATATTTTTAAAAATAAGTTTCAATTAATAAATTTTAGGATAAAACATATCTTACTTACTTTTGTGAAATGGCTTTACAGAAAAATTAAATGATAAAAGTATTTACATATTTTGTAGAACCTGCTTCTTATACTTTGGATTTGATAAAAAACATCCATTTTAAGTTGGGTATTCCTTATATTTTTATAAAAAATAAGTCGGAAGCAAAATCAGTTACTTCTTTAGATAATCAAGAATTCTTATCTGAAAAATTATTTTTCAGTAAACTGATATTTGTTTTTAATACTTGGAAAAATAATAATTTAATAATTGTAAATGGATATAATAATTACCCTTTTATTTTAACTTTTGTTTTTAATTTTTTTTCTTTTAAAAAGAGATATATTGCTGCGGAATCTGATACTCAATTAAAGATTCCTGAAAATATTTTAAAACGAATTATAAAGAGTGTTTATTTAAAGATTATTTTCAGAAATAAATATGTTTTAGGATTTGCAGGTGGAAGTAAAACACATAAAGATTTATTTATATATTATGGAATGAAAGAGGAGAGAATATTCTTAATTCCCATGATGATTGATAATCAGAAATATTATCAAGAGGAAAAAATATTCTCTGAAAAATTCATATTTTTATTTGTAGGACGACTTTTAGATACCAAAAATGTTGATGTACTTTGTAAGAGATTTATCTCTGTTTTTTCTGAAAAAAATGCAGAACTTATTATTGTTGGTGGAGGGGGTAATTTGGAGAAATATAGGAAAGATTATTCTCATGAAAAAATATTGTTTAAAGGGAGTGTTTTTGGAAAGGAACTAATTGACATTTATCATAATTCATCTGTATTTATTTTCCCTTCCACTGTTGAAGCTTGGGGATTGGTGGTAAATGAGGCAATGTCGGCAGCTCTTCCTGTTATTGCACATAGGGAGGTAGGTTCCGTTCATGACTTTGTTCATGGGAAAGAAACGGGTTTTGTAATTGATAGTTGGGAAGAAATGGAAAACAAAATGTTAGAATTATATAACAATCCTAATTTATGTAAGATATTTTCTGATAATGCTGAACGATTAATGAAAGAGAAGTGGAATTATAACTTATATGAAGATAAATTATTAGAATCAATTAAAAAGGTAGAGGAGTGGGTATAGCGAATAAAATAAAAAATAGTTTGATTTATATTTTTGGAATGATTTATAATTCCAGAAATAGTAAATGTATTTTTTATCATGACATTCATTCTGATTCTTGTTTTACGAATATGTCTACTTCTTCAGATTTATTTGAAAAACATATTAGTATTATTAGAAAAAGTGGTTTTGAGATAGTATCTGAAATTACAAAAGAAAAAGGACAAATTTCTATTTCTTTTGATGATGGGTTTAAGGGTTTTTATGAAAATATAGAGGTAATAAATAGACTTAAAATTCCGATTACAATATTTGTAGTTTCATCTTATTTAGGAGAAGAAAATTTCATTACAAAAGCACAACTTAAAGAGTTGCATAATAATCCATTGATAACTATTCAATCTCATACGCATACTCACCCTGATTTAACTTTATTGTCTTCTGAAAAGTTAGAAGAAGAATTGCGGAAATCAAAACAAATATTAGACGAAATTTGTGGTGTTGAAATCAATTCAATTTGTTTTCCTAAAGGATTGTTTAGTAAAAAAGTTGTGGAAATTGCAACTAAAATTGGATATATATCACAATATTCTACTCTTCCAGGTAATTATTACAATGAAGTTTTTCCTACTGTAAAAAGAAGGAGTTTGGTTCAATTTTCTTCTGAAAAAGAATTTTGTTCTATATTAAAAGGAGGAGACCATTTTTTAAATTATTGGTACACAAAAAAACATTTTTCAAGATGAGAGTTTGTTTAATTTCTTCTTCTTTTTATCCCGCTATTTTCTATGGAGGTCCAATTTCTGCAACTTGGGATTTATCCAAAAAAATAGGAGAGAAGGGAGTGGAAATTTATGTTTCTACTACAAATGCTAATGGAAATAAAAGATTGGAAAATGTAGATGTTAAAAATCATAGAAAACAAGCTGAAAATGTTTTTGTTCGATATTATCATGAGCAGATAATTAATCTCTTTTCTCTGTCATTTTTATTAAATATTTATTCCGATATTAAGAAATCTGATGTTGTTTATGTGCAATATTTATTTCATTATACAGTAGCTATTTCTTTGTTCTTTTCATGTATTTTAGGTAAGAAAATAGTACTTTGTCCTAGAGGTAGTTTTTCGAATTTTACATTAACTACTGATAAAAGTTTTTGGAAAAAATTATGGATTTCTATTTTCATAAAACCATACTTTACAAAAATAAATTGGCAAGCTTCTTCCTATTTAGAAAAGGAAGATATTTTGAAGTATTTTCCCAATTCAAAGGTGGATATTATTTCAGATGGAATTGACTTTGATTCTTTTCAGAATTCACAGAAAGTTGATATTAAAAGTTTAGTAAAAAAATATACAAATAAGGAATTTAAAGAAGTATCAGAAGTTATTTTTTCTATGGGAAGATTACATAAAATAAAAGGTTTTGATGTGTTGATTGATTCTTTTTCTATGTATGTAAAAGAGAACCCTTTTTCAAAACTCTTAATTGCTGGTGTAGATGATGGAATGGAGAATAAGTTATTAAATCAGATTGATAGTTTGGGTTTAATAGATTCTGTTTTTTTAATAGGATTGGTGGATTTTAACCAGAAAAAAGAAATACTTTCTAATAGTTCTGTATTTGCACTTTGCTCTGAATTTGAAAGTTTTGGTATTGTTATTACAGAGGCTCTAGCTTCCGGTGTACCCGTTATTGTTTCTAATAAAACACCATGGAAAGACATAGAGAAGAATAATTGTGGTATTTTTGCTGAAAACCGAAAAGAAGATTTTTTTAGAGCCTTAAACCAAATTAAACTAAGTAATTTCTCAAGTGAAGATTGTAAAAAATATGTGAAAGATAACTTTGATTGGGAGGTAGTTTCTGAAAAATTCTTAAACCTAATAACAAAAAAGTAATGTATATTTTAGGAATAAATGCCTTTCATGGGGATTCCTCAGCTTGCTTATTAAAAGATGGCGTTGTTGTTTGTGCTACTGAAGAAGAAAGATTCAGAAGAATAAAACATTGGGCAGGTTTTCCGACTGAAGCAATTAAATTTTGTTTAGAAGATGAAGGGATATCTGTTTCAGATTTAGATTATATCACCATTTCTAGAGATTCTAAAGCAAATTTCTCTAAAAAAATTATCCATACCCTTAAAAATAGAGTAGGGTTGAAATCTATTTTTGATAGGTTAATGAACTCTAAAAAAGTTAGATCTATAAAATCAGAGTTAGCAGATTTATTTGATCTGAAAGAATCTGATATTACAGCAGAATTTCATAATATTGAGCACCACAGAAGTCATATTGCTTCTTCATTTTTCGCTTCAAAATTTAAGAAATCTGCTATCTTATCTATTGATGGATTTGGTGATTTTACATCTACTATGACAGCTATTGGTACTGATAATAAAATTGAAGTATTAGATAGTGTAAATTACCCTCATTCCATAGGGGTTTTTTACACTGCAGTAACCCAGTTTTTAGGTTTTCCTAATTATGGTGATGAATATAAAGTAATGGGATTAGCTCCTTATGGAGAATCTAAATATTTAAAGGAACTTTCAGAAATTGTGGAGAAAACAGATGTAGGATTCTTTAAGCTGAATAAGAAATATTTTAAACACTTTAAAGAGGGAGTTGCAATGGATTGGGAAGACGGAAAACCTGCTATTGATTCCCTTTTCACAAATTACTGGGAGAAATTATTCTGGAAATCTAGAAATAAAGGAGATACTTTAGAACAATTTCATATTGATTTAGCTACTTCTGTACAACGATTTACTGAGGATATAATTTTTCATATTCTTACAAATCTTCACGAAAGAACAGGATTAGATAATATCTGTATTACTGGCGGAGTGGCTCAAAATTCTGTTGCAAATGGAAAAATATTAGCCAATACTCCATTTAAAAACATGTATGTGCCTTCTGCAGGGCATGACGCAGGAACTTCTATTGGTTCTGCTTTGTATTTGTACAATCATATTCTTGACATGGAAAGAATGCCGGAAATAAAAACAGCTTATTTAGGCAGGCAATCTACTGAAGAGGAGATTATCTCTTGCTTAGAACATGAAGGAGTGAAATATGAAAAAGTAGATGATGACACACTATTCTTAAAAGTTTCAGATAAATTATTGAATGGAGGAGTTATTGGATGGTTTCAAGGGAGGGCGGAATTTGGACCAAGAGCATTAGGTCATAGATCAATTTTAGTTGATCCTAGAAGAAAAGATGCAAAGGAATTATTAAATGAAAAAATAAAGAGAAGAGAAAGTTTCAGGCCTTTTGCTCCTTCCATTTTAGAGGAATATGTGGAAGAGTATTTTGTGTAAAATGATGAAGTTCCTTTTATGGAAAAGGTTTATGATATTAAAAAAGAGAAGCATTCTAAAATCCCTGCAGTAACTCATGTAGATGGAACGGGTAGATTACAATCGGTAAATAAAGAGATTTCTCCAAGATATCACAGATTGATTTCTGAGTTTCAAAAGAAATCAGGAGTCCCCATTTTATTGAATACTTCATTTAATGAGAACGAACCTATTGTAAATAAACCGGAAGAAGCGTTAGATTGTTTCCTTAGAACAAAAATGGATATGTTAGTGATGGAAAATATAATTATTGAAAGATAATGGAGAAAACATTTTACGATAGTACACCCTTTGAGTATGGATATTCTTCAAAAGAAGAAATCTTAGAAAACATGAATCCGAATCTTAAAAAAGTAATTGAGAAATCGGAAGGGAAAATAATAACAGATATTGGGTGTGGTTGCGGAAGAAATCTAATATATGCTTCCAAGTATGCTTCTAAATTAATTGGAGTAGATTTAAGTAAACAATCTTTAGAATTTGCTAAGAATTTTATACAATCGGATAATTTGAAATTAGTACTTGGTAATAACTTAGAAATTCCATTAGATTCTGATTTTTCAGACTTAGTTGTTAGTGATGGAGTAGTACATCATACTGGGGATACGGTTGGAGCTTTTAAGGAATGTGTAAGGGTTTTAAAGCCAAATGGATTATTGTACTTAGCAATTTACAAAAAGTACAGATATTATCCTTTTTTGTATAAATACGTTGGTGCTTTTTTACGAATTTTAAATAAAACTAAAGTTGGTAATTTTATTATGGAAAATACTTTTGTACTTTTACATTTTTTAATGTACAGAATATTCAGAAAACAAAAGTTAAGTTTGCAAGAAACAAGAAATATATTTTACGATTATTTTATTACGCCAGTAGCAACCTTTCAATCTAAAAAGGATGTTCAGGTTTGGATAGATAATAATAATTGCAGTTTAGAAAAATATGATAGAACAAATGGTAATTGCCATGTCTTTATAATAAAGAAAGGTGAATAAAAATCCAAAAATATCAATAATCACAGTTACATTTAATGGTGAAGAAACGATTAAAGAAACAATAGAAAGTGTGTTTTCTCAGGATTATAATAATGTAGAACATATAATTATTGATGGAAAATCTACGGATGGAACAATTGATATTATCAAGTCTTATGGAGATAAGATATCATACTTTATATCAGAGCAAGATGATGGAATTTATGATGCAATGAACAAAGGAATCAGAGCAGCTACAGGTGATGTAATTGGAGTTTTAAATTCTGATGATTTTTATCCTTGCAATCATATTATTTCAGATGTAGTTAAAAAATTTAATGATCATGACACAGATTCTGTTTATGGGGACTTGGTTTATGTGGATGATGAACAGACAGATAAAGTAACAAGATATTGGCAGTCAAAACATTTTTCCATGGCTAAAATCAGGAAAGGATGGACACTTCCTCACCCTACTTTTTTTGTAAAAAAGAAAGTTTATGATGAATTTGGACTGTACTCTATTCGTTTGAAAAGTGCTGCAGATTATGAAATGATTATAAGGTTATTATATAAAAATAAAATATCTGTAAGTTATTTACCAAAAATACTAGTAAAAATGAGAATTGGAGGAATAAGTAATTACTCTATTTGGAATAGGTTAAGAGGTAATAATGAGGACTATATTGCTTGGAAAATGAATGGATTTTATCCTCCTTTATTTATAAGGATAATAAAACCATTATCTAAATTAAGTCAGTTTTTTAAGAGACCGAACAATGATGCGTAAAAACTCTAAAATATACATATCAGGTCATAACGGAATGGTAGGGTCCTCTATTTTCAGATTGTTTAAATCAGAAGGGTTTGATAATATAGTTGTAAGGTCTTCTTCACAATTAGATTTAAGAAATCAGATAGAAGTAAAAGATTTTTTTGATCTGGAAAAACCGGAATATGTATTTATGGCAGCTGCAAAAGTAGGTGGTATCTTAGCTAATGATACTTACAAGGCAGAGTTTCTGTACGATAATATGATGATTCAAAATAATGTAATTCATCAATCGTATAAAAGTGGAGTAAAAAAACTATTATTTTTAGGAAGCTCGTGTATTTATCCTAAATTAGCTTCTCAACCTTTAAAAGAAGAATATTTACTTACAGGTTTATTAGAGTCTACTAATGAACCTTATGCAATTGCAAAAATATCTGGGATAAAAATGTGCGAGTTTTATAGAATGCAATATGGATGTAATTTTATATCTGCTATGCCAACAAATTTATATGGTCCTAATGACAACTATAACTTACAAACCTCTCATTTAGTTCCAGCTTTATTGAGAAAGTTTTATGAAGCAAAACAAAATAATTCAGCTTCAGTGGAAGTGTGGGGAGACGGAACTCCTTTACGTGAATTTTTACATGTTAACGATTGTGCAGATGCATGTTTTTTTCTGATGGAAAATTACAATGATTCTTCTTTTGTTAATGTAGGAACAGGAGTAGAACATAGTATTTTTCAAGTAGCAGAAATAATAAAAGAGAAAGTAGAATTTGAGGGTGATATATTTTTTAATAAAACTTACCCAAATGGTACTCCCCGAAAATTAATGGATGTAAATAGAGTTAATAATTTAGGATGGAAGCATAAAATTTCTTTTGAAAAAGGAATTGAAATGATATTGGAAAATATTGAATCAGAATTAGAAAAATATCATTAGAGTTGAAGGTTTTAATTATTGATAATTTTGATTCATTCACCTATAATCTCCATCATTATGTTTCTCAGTTTGCGATTAAATGTGATGTGGTAAGAAATGATAATCTGGAGAATATAAATATTTCAGATTACAATAAAATAATTTTATCACCCGGACCATCTTTACCATCCGACCACACAAATATTTTTAATTTCTTAAAACAAAATTACAAAACAATATCTATTTTGGGAATATGTTTAGGACATCAAGCAATTGCAGAATTTTTTGGAGCCAAACTTAAAAATCTTAAAAAAGTAAAGCACGGAATTACTTCTGAAAATAATGTTCTTTCAGAGGATGTTTTGTTTAAAAATTTACCTAAAAAATTCACAATTGGTCACTACCATTCTTGGGTGGTGGATAAGAGTACATTACCAACTTGTTTAGAAATTACTTCCGAAAATGAAGCAGGATTGATAATGTCTATTTCTCATAAAGAATATGATTTAAAAGGTATTCAATTTCATCCAGAATCTGTATTAACAGATAAAGGAATTACCATAATAAAAAATTGGATTGAATCTTAATTAAAGTCAGGATTAATCCAATCCTTCTTTCTTTCTAGTTTTAAATCTTTTAACATTGGTGCTTTTACCCTAATTGTAAGGGTGTAACTTCTGTGAAATCCAGTTGGAATCCAATGGAATAGCATTTCCCAACAGTGCAAATCTCTGTATAGATCCAATGATGTATAGGTAAATTCTTTATCTGTAAAATCGTATCCAGAATGGAACCCTATTTTCCATTTTGGAGTAATTTTCAGGTTACCTGAAAAACTAATATTCTGATTGGAAATGGACTCTGCGGAAGATAAATGTCCTTTGTTAAATGAATAAGTATAATTCATATTCAAATTCCAAGGGATATTATAGAAGTCTCGCGCTTCCTCTTCAACTTTAAGGGTATCTTTTACAGTTGATTTTTTAAAAGTCTTATCACTCAGGCTAAATCCAATAGAAGTATTTGAGTTTGTAAATCTAGCAAGTCGCTTGTTTTCAGAAAATTCAAAAGTATTTAACCTTCCATTATTTGTTTTTACATAAGGATCAAAATTACTGCTAAATGTAATGTTTAGTGAATTGAAAAGTTTTGTTCTTAAATTTAAACTAATATTACTAAAATTTAAAGAGTCAGCAAATATGTTGTATGATGAGTTTATGTTTAAACTTTCAATTAGTTTTATCTTTTTAATTGTCTCAGTTGTGTCTTTTTTAGTTCTTATTTTCATTCCAAAAATATTAGATAAATTTAAGGTGATATTTCCAGATTCATTTTTTCGGGGACTGCCGTAAATTCCATTTTCAGTTATTGAATAAATTTCTGTATTTCCTAAACTATCAGATTGAACCGATTTGTAAAATCCAAATTTTTCATCTGCAAAACTTGGATTGTAATTAAAAGATAAGTTAGGAGTTAAGACATGTCGAAAAGCAGCTATTTTTCCTTTTTTAAATTGAGCTATTCCATATATTTTGGTATTTATAGAACTAGATAGATTATATTCCCCACCTCTTGTAAATTTATCCAATGTGTCAGTTATTACTTCAGAGCCATTCCATGTTCTTTGTATTTGGGAAAGATACCACCTTTCAGAAAGATTGATATTTTGAGAAACCGTAAAATATTTAAACATTTTAAAAGAACTACTTATAGGAATATTGTGTCTCATACCAGAATTAAATGAACTCAATGTGCTATTGTGAAATAAGAGAGAATCCGCTACAGAAAGTTCATTTTTAGTATTCATATTGTATCTTATTCCTACTTTATGATACCAATATTTTTTTCCACTTTTTCCTAATTCTTTGAATGGAAAAATCCTGTTCATACTAAAATCAATATTTGGTAGGGTAAGGTTTACTTTCTGTGTTTTAGTATTTTGATTGTGACCTAAATTTGAAGAGATATTAAAGGGAGTTCCTTCCCATCTTTTACTTAGGTTTATGCTAGATGAAAAAGTATTTGTCAAATAATCTTTAGTGTTGCTAAAAGTATTGTTTTTATGATATGTGTTGCTTCCTGCATTTACATTTGCAGAAAAACTAAAAGTAGGATTTGCTTTTGGGTCTTGTCTATGGTTCCACCGAATAAAGAAGTCTTTTTGTTCACTATAATCAGGAAATCCTTTTTCACTATTTATTATCTTTCCCAAGTTTACTTTAAGATTTCCATTGTATTTGTACCTATTCTTGTATCTGAAATTTGTTTTAGTTCTCCAACTCCCTTTTGTGTAGATATCTCCTTTTACACTAAAATCCATGTAGTCGTTTAAAGTAAAATAATATCCACCATCTTTTAAAAAGAAACCCAAATTTGCAGACTCCCCATAGGAAGGTATTAAAATTCCAGAACTCTCTTTACTTGTGTTTGGAAAAAATCCAAATGGAAGTAAAAGTGGAGCAGGGATGTTGAAAAAAGTAAGATATGCAGGGCCAGTTACAATTTGTTTTTTCGGCACAAGTTTAATTTTATTTGCCTTTATAGAGTAATGTGGTTTTTCTTTGTCACAAGTGGTGTATTGTCCTTTTTTCAGATACAAAACATTATCCTCCATTTTTTTAACTTTCAATCCGTGTATGTATCCTTCTCCCTCTTTAGTAATAATTTTACTGACAATACATTTCTTACTTTTGAAATTATATAAAATTTCAGTTGCTTTAAAGCTATCTTTTCCTTCAGTGAAAACCGGAAAACCAATAAACTCTCCAATACTATCAGTTGTGGGTTTTGCATTTATTGTGCTATTATTCCAGTCTATTTCAATGTAATTTGCACTAATAGTTATGTCTCCATATATAATTTTTGCATTACCAAATAAGAGTATTTTTTTATTTTCTAAATCCTGAATTATTGAGTCATTAGCATATCTTTCAATATGATATTCAATTATTTCTTCTTTGTTTACGTTAGATAAAGTGTCTTCAGTAATTTGCTGTGGTTTCGCCCAGGAATTATTAAAAATCCCTGTTAATAAGAAAATGAATAAGCTTACTATTATTATTTTAATATTCAATCTAAGTGTTATTTTTGTGTGTAGAACTATTATAAATTCTAGATTGGCAAAACTAAGTAAAATCTATCATTCAATTAATCCAATTAGTAAACGCATTTTTTTGTGTTTTCTTCTAATTCCTTTATCCTTTAATTTTTCATTTAGTCAGAATACAGAAAATAAGATTAAAACAATAGTGATTGACCCAGGACATGGAGGCAAGGATCCAGGAAATTTAGGGACTGGTAGATATAAGATAACAGAAAAACATATTGCTTTAGCTATTTCATTAAAATTAGGAGAATATATAAAATCAGCTTTTCCTGACATTAAAATTCTTTATACAAGAACTACAAATGAAGAATTTCTAGAATTATGGGAAAGAACTCAGCTAGCGAATAATAATAATGCAGATTTATTTATTTCAGTTCATTGTGATGCTTTTACTAATTCTAACGCATATGGTGCTGGAGTATTTGTGATGGGTATGAGCAAGTTAAAAGCTAATATGGACATTGCAATGAAAGAGAATTCAGTAATCTATTTAGAAGATGATTATCAACAGAACTATGATGGTTTTGATCCGAATACTCCAGAGAGTTATATTGTTTTTAGTTTAACTCAAAATACATATCTCGACCAGAGTTTAAAGATAGCGGAAAAAGTAGAGCATGAGTTTGATACAAGAGCAAATAGGAAAAGTAGAGGGGTGAAACAAGCTCCCTTTTATGTTATTAGTAGGGCTAATATGCCATCTATTCTAATTGAAGCCGGTTTTCTTACTAATCCAAAAGAAGAGGATTACCTTCATTCTAAAATAGGACAAGTTTATTTGTCATCTGCAATTTTTAGAGCTTTTAAATCCTATAAAGAAGAAATAGAAGGAATTGAAAGTTTATCAGACAATAAGGAAGATAATTTAATAGAAAAAAGAACGAAATTTCCTGAAGTAGAAAAGGATGTAGAAGAGGAAAATGAAGTAGTTTTTAAGATTCAGATAGGTACTTATTTAAAACCAATGGTTAACGATCCAATTTTTGATGGTTTAAAAGTAGAGGAAATAAAGGTAAATGGAACTTATAAATACCTTACATTTACATGCTCTAACAAATTGAAAGCAGATAAAGAAAAAATAAAATTAAGATCTGATGGTTTTTCAGGAGCGTTTATAATAGCATTTTATAATGGAAAACAGATAAGTGTAAAAGAAGCACTAGATTTGCAAAATAATAAATAAATAAAATTATGGGTAAAATGTCAAAATCGGTTAAAGTTGGATTATTTTCCATTCTATCAATTTTTATATTATACTATGGTATTAGTTTTCTGAAAGGTATCAATTTGATGAGTAAAGGAAATACCTTTTATGCTTATTATGATGAGATTGGAGGTTTGGATGAAGGGAACACTATAATGATAAAAGGGTATCAAGTAGGACTTGTCAGACAAATTGAATTTGATCAGAATAGTGAAAAAAAATTGAAGGTTATGATTAGTTTGGATAAACAAATTAACATACCAATTAATACTGTTGCTCGAATTGTAAATCAAGATTTAATGGGTTCAAAAGGAATAACTTTAGTATTGGGTAATGCAGAGGAAATGGCTGTTTCTGGTTCTGAATTGATAGGAGAAATAGAAGGAAGTTTACAGCAGGAAGTAAATGCTCAGATTTTACCATTAAAGAACAAAGCGGAGGAACTAATTAGTTCTATTGACTCAGTGATGGTAGTGATCACCTCAGTATTAAATAAAGATGCAAGAGCAAGTTTAACAAAGTCGTTAATTAGTTTAGACAATACATTTAACACTCTGTCCAGTACAATGTTAACAGTAAATAATATTGTAAAAAATAATGAGCAAAACTTAAATGAAATTGTATCCAATTTTAAAACAATATCATCTAGTTTTAGCGAGAGTAATGCGGAAATAAAAAATATTCTTTCAAATTTTTCTTCCTTATCCGATTCGTTAGCGAAAGCAGATATATTATCTACTTTGAATAATATTGATAACATCACCAAACAAATCAATAATAAAGAGGGGAGTTTAGGTTTATTGATAAACGATAAAGCATTATATAACAATTTACAAAAAGCGTCAAAAGAACTAGAACAACTTTTAGGAGATTTGAAAAATAATCCTGGAAAATATGTTCAGTTTTCAGTATTTGGAGGAAAGGATAAAGATTAAATAATAAGCAAGATTAATGGGGATATCTAACTTTGTTTTTTTAGGAATATTTATTGTTTTTATTGGAGTTTTTATTTGGAATTTGAAAAAGATAATTTCTAATATTAAACTAGGGAGGGAGATTGATAGAAGCGATAATAAACCACTCCGATTAAGGAATATGATTCGTGTTGCTTTGGGGCAGTCAAAAATGACCAGGCGACCTATTGCAGGGGTTTTACACATCATAGTATATTTGGGTTTTCTTATCATAAATATTGAGGTTATTGAAATTGTTGTTGATGGAATTTTTGGAACACACCGATTTCTTGCAACTATAATTCCGACCTCTTTGTATGATTTTCTGATTGCATCTTTTGAAGGATTAGCAATACTGGTTTTAGTAGCATGTTTAATTTTCCTTATTAGAAGAAATGTACTCCGTATTAAAAGATTTTGGTCAAAAGAAATGACTTCTTGGCCACGAACAGACGCTAACTTAATTCTGATATTTGAAATTTTATTGATGGGAGCATTTTTAACTATGAATGCAACAGATACATTATTGGTTTCTGCTGGAGCAGATCATTATTCAACCACATTTTCTAATCCGATAAGTCAGTTTTTACACCCACTTTTTAGTGGTATGGAACAGTCTTCACTTATTTTTTTAGAAAGATGTTTTTGGTGGTTTCATATTATAGGTATTTTAGGGTTTATGAACTATATTCTGATTTCAAAACACCTTCATATTTTCTTTGCCTTCCCGAGTACTTACTTTGCAAATATCAATCCTTTGGGTCAGTTTAATAATTTAGAATCTGTTACAAAAGAAGTTAAATTAATGATGGATCCAAATGCGGACCCATTTTCCGTTCCTACTGAAGGAGCATCTTCTCCACCACAAACTTTTGGAGCAAAAGATGCAACTGATTTAAATTGGGTTCAACTTTTAAATGCTTATAGTTGTACTGAATGTGGAAGATGTACGGATAATTGTCCTGCAAATCAAACGGGTAAAGAGCTATCTCCAAGGAAAATATTGATGGACACAAGAGATAGAATTTCAGAAATAGGAGATAACAAAAGAAAGGGAATTGATGATAATAAATCCCTTTTAGGAGATTATATTACAAAAGAGGAATTGTGGGCTTGTACTACTTGCAATGCTTGTACAGACTCTTGTCCTATGAATTTAGATCCTCTTTCAGTAATAATTGATTTAAGAAGATATTTGGTAATGGAACAATCGGCTGCACCAACTGAACTAAACATGATGTTTACCAATGTGGAGAATAATGGGGCTCCTTGGCAATTCCCCGCTGCTGACAGATTAAAATGGAAAGATGAATAAATTAGTAGAAAAGATTGTTGATGGAGAACATATCTCCCCTGTATTACCAGATGATCTTAAAAATTATTTAATTGATATTGATGGTACAATTTGTGATGATATTCCAAATGAAGAAGCAGAAAGAATGGCAACAGCCAAACTATATCCAGACGCTTTAGAAACTTTAAATAAATGGTATGATGAGGGACATTACATAACTTTTTTTACATCAAGAATTGAAGAACACAGGGAAGTGACAGAAGTTTGGTTAAATGAAAATAGATTTAAGTATCATGGGTTACTTATGGGAAAACCAAGAGGTGGAAACTACCATTGGGTAGATAACCATATTGTAAGGGCAACCAGATTTGATGGTAAATTTACAGATTTAATAGATAAGGAAGTTACAATTCAAGTTTTTAAATCTTAAAAAAATGAGTGAACTACAAGTAAAAACAATGGCCGAATTTATGGCAGAAGGAAAAGAAGCAGACATTCTTTTTTGGGTAGGTAGTGCCGGAAGTTTTGACGATAGATCAAAAAAAATAACAAAAGCATTTGTTCAGATAATGAATAAATCAGGGGTTAATTTTGGTGTTTTGGGATCTGAAGAATCTTCATCAGGAGATGCTGCTAAAAGAGCCGGAAATGAATTCCTTTTCCAGATGCAGGCAATGATGAACATTGAGGTAATGAATACCTATAATGTGAAAAGGATTGTCACTACTTGTCCTCACTCTTACAACACTCTAAAAAACGAATACAAAGGTTTGGGAGGGGATTATAAAGTACAACATCATACTGAGTTTATTGAGGAATTAATATCAGAAGGAAAATTGAAAATAACTGGAGATTTAAGTGGAAAGAAGATTACTTATCACGATCCATGTTATTTAGGGAGAGCTAATAATGTATATGACGCTCCAAGAAATTTGATAAAATTTTTAGGAGTTGAATTAGTAGAAATGAAAAGAAGTAAACGACTTTCTTTTTGCTGTGGTGCCGGTGGTGCTCAAATGTTTAAAGAACCAGAAAAAGGATCTCAGGACATTAACATAAACAGAACGGAAGAAGCGCTTGCTCTTAAACCAGATATTATTGCTACTGGATGTCCGTTTTGTAATACCATGATGACAGATGGTGTAAAATCTGTAAATGAAGGTGCGGCTGAAGTATTAGATATTGCAGAACTCATTGCAGAAAACATATAATGTTAGTTGATTTTAATACTACTGATGATCAGTCCAGGATTTGGATTTATGCAGCAGATCAGAAATTAACAAATGAGCAAGAAAATTATATTCTAAAGTCTATTTCTGATCATCTTCAAAATTGGGAATCTCATAAAGTACCCTTAACTGCTGGGGTTACAATTTTAGAACATCACTTTATTATTATTGCTTTGGATGAAACTAAAAATGGAGCAAGTGGTTGTTCTATTGATACACTTCAAAATAAGATACAAAATTTAGAAAAAGAACTTTCTATTTCTTTACTAAACAGATTGAATATTTTCTGTAGAATAAACGATACTATAAAATGCATACCTACCACCAAATTAGCAGATAATGCAAATAAAGAAACTTTATTTTACGACCTTACAATACAGAAAAAGAATGAACTTTCTAATTGGTTAAAACCAATAGAAGAGGGTTGGTGTGCTACTATTATTCTATAACTCTTCTTTTCTCTACTGTTCCATCATTATAGATGTAAAAGAGAGGTCGGTTCTTTGTTTCTCTTCCTAAAAGGTCTGTTGTTCGCAAGAGTTCTTTGTTGGTAGTGTGTTCTTCAATTATATTAGAAGTATTTCCACAATTAGAACTAAATGTATTCCAACTATCAATACAATCATTATTTACAGTCCAATTCATCATAGACCACCCAGGGTTGTCAACATCTACACAGAACAAACTATAATTTCCAGTAATATCAATATCCCAAAAGGTTGTTCCAATATTTTGATTGTTATTGTTTCTGATATCTAATGAAGTTAACTGATTATCAAAACACCATATTGTTTGTAGAAAATAATTTCCACTAAGATCTAAGGATGTCAAATCATTTCTTTGACAAAAGAACAATTCCAAGAAAATATTTGCACTAACATCTATTGAAGTAAGATCATTATTATCTATTATTAAATTTTTTATTGCTGTATTATTAGTTACATTTAAGTTAGATATCTGATTATCATCACACCACAAAGATTCTAAAAGAGTGTTAACAGTAACATCTAAAGCCGTAAGTAAATTATAATTACAATATAATGCTATTAAATTTGGATTATTACTTATGTCTAAAGATGTAATCTGATTGTTCTTACAATCAAAAACAGCTAAATTAGAATTCGTACTAACATCTATTGAGCTAAACAAATTAAAAGGAATAGTTAAATTTACTAGATTTGGATTATTGCTTACATCTATAGTAGGAATTTGATTATGTCCTGCAAATAAAAAAATAAGAAGTGGATTAGAAGTTACATCTAATGTTGACAGATTGTTATAACTACATTGCAGATTATTTAGGTTAACATTTGCCGTTATATCTAATGATGTAAGTTGGTTTGCATCACATTCTAAATAAATAAGAGTTGTATTATTACTGATGTCAATACTACTTAATTGGTTATCTTGACAATAAAGATACAGTAATGCTGAGAAATCTTCTATTCCTGTTAAATCAGAAATACTTGTACTACTTAAATCAATAGTCGTTAAAGTATTAATATTTGCAGTAGGCACTGAACCATTTGGGGTTCCAGTATCATAACCTAAATTAATAAGTGCCTGTTCAAAATTAACATCAGGTATCATTGTTAATTGCCCAAACCCAACCAAAGGCACACATAGTAATAGTAGTAATAGTTTTTTCATTAGAATAACTCCATCAGTAAAAGAATTAAAACTATCAAAAGAGTAATTAGTTTAAGTTTAGTTAAAATTTTTGAAGGGACTCTTTTCTTTATTTGAATAATAATCCAGTATATTAACCAGTAAACAATAAATATCCCAACACCAAAAGGAATCCAACCAATAAGGTCATCGTAAGTAGTTTCAATTCCATATTTTTTAATTACATACTCACCATTATTTGTTTTTCTTAATAATAACTGAATAATAAATATTAAGCTAGGTAATATAGCTGATAAAATTAAATGTAATTTTTTCATAGTAATATAAGTAGTAGTTTTTTCATAGTTTTAAGTTTTTTCATTTTGTTATTCGTTTCTTAAAGGGCATTTATTCGTAGTATTCTATTTCTCTTTCAGTAATCTCTAGTGGGTTACCATCTTCATATCTTGTTCTTACTATCCAATTATTTAGCTTATCAAACTCATATTGGTATGTATAATTCCAATCACTTGGATATCCATAAGAAGAGTTTCCTATCATATTCCCATCCTCATCATATTGGTAATTAAATTTTAATGATAGGCGTCCATCTGATATTCTATAGCAACTCTTCTCCATCTCATTTCCATCCTCATCATATTGGTATTTATACTTCGTAGCTAGTTCTCCATCATAATATTTCCACTCCGTTTTATTACCATCCTCATCATATTTGTATTTAGAATTGCTTCCTAGCTCTCCATTTGCATTATAAGAAGTCATCTCTGTCATATTCCCATCCTTATTATATAGGTATTTATTCTTCCCATCTATCTCTCCATTTGCATTATAAGAAGTCCTCTCTGTCATATTCCCATCTTCATTATATTTGTATTTCTCATTCCAGTACCTTTGCACCTCTAATCCGTCCTCTATACCAAGAGCAGTCCCCTCCCACTCCGTCTTATTCCCATCCTTATTATATAGGTATTTATCCTTTCTATATATCTCTTCGCTTGCAATTACATACGTAGTTCCTGTAATTTGTTTAACTTTTATATTTTCTTCAGTTAAGTCATTTTCAATCTCTTTCTTTTTCTCATTTTCTGTATCCTTCTTATTCTCCCCAAAAGAGAACATCAAAGGCACACATAGTAAAATCAATAGTAATTTTTTCATAGTTTTAAGTTATAGTAGTAATAGTTTTTTCATAGTATTTATCGTAAGTTAATCTAAGTAGTGTTTATTTTTTATCTAATAGTTTCTTGTATCTTTATTAGTTTAACAAGTAGTTCTTCTAATTGATCTAGCTCGAGCATATTTGCACCATCTGATTTTGAATTTTTAGGGTTAGGGTGTGTTTCTAAAAAGATTCCATCAACCCCAACTGCTATTCCTGCTTTAGCAATTGTCTCTATCATTTCTGGTTTACCACCAGTTACACCACTACTTTGGTTGGGTGTTTGTAGGGAATGTGTAATATCCAAAATAACAGGAACACCAAATTTTTTCATAATAGGAATCCCTCTATAATCTACCACAATATCTTGGTAACCAAACATAGTTCCTCTATCGGTAAGCATTACAGTATTATTCCCACTTTCCTTTACCTTGTTTACTGCATGTTCCATACTTTCAGGAGAAAGGAATTGTCCTTTTTTAATATTCACCACTTTTCCTGTTTTGGCTGCTGCCACTAATAGTTCAGTTTGTCTGCACAAAAATGCTGGTATTTGTAATACATCAACATATTGTGCGGCAATTGAGGCTTCTTCAGCAGTATGTATGTCAGTTATAGTAGGAATGTTAAAGCGTTCACCTACCTTTTTTAGAATTTCCAAGGCTTCCATATCGCCAATTCCTGTGAAAGAGTCCAAGCGAGAACGGTTTGCCTTACGGTAACTTCCTTTAAAGATAAAGGGAATTTCTAATAGAGTACAAATATTGAGTATTTTCTCTGCAATTTCCATTGCTATTTCTTCACTCTCAATAACACAAGGCCCCGCCATAAGGAAGAAATTACCACTATTGTTATGTTGTAAGTTATTTATTTTTGATAGCATATTTTTTAAAAATAAGTTAATAAAGCTATAAACCCACTAAGGGATGTTTTATTGCCCTTTTGGAACAAACTTTCCAAATGATAAGTTCCTATTTGTATTTTGTTTTCTTTTGAAGATAAAAAGAGAGAAAAATTAATATTATCTGTAAATCCACCTTTAGAAATTCCTGGGGATAACCAAAAATACTTGGCATCAATTTTTGTACTAATATGTATGGAAGGAGTATATCCAGACTCTTCTATTCCTTGTTTTATTTTAGAAAAAGAAAGAGGAGTGTCATCCATATAAGGCTGCCATTTTGATCGCACACTAACATATAATTCTTTTATTCTTTTATAATCCATCTCTTTACTAAAGGATAAGGTGATTCTTGCCGGAATGTAAGATTTAAATTTTGATTTTGAAGATGAATACAGATTATCAAAGGTATTGTCTATTACAGAGTCATTAAATTCAAAAATATCATCTATTTCTACTCCATTAAAGGAAAAGGAACTATCGGCAGCCGCTACAATAGAGGAGCTGTTCCAATTGATAAATCCTAAATCTTCTATACTAAAAGCCAATCTGAAATTATTATTAAAGTTATGAACTACTGCAATATCAATAGTTACACCTTTTCCGTTTCCTTTAAAAGCAGAAAAATCAGAGGTATCCGTAACAAATGCATTCATGTTGTATTGCAAATCCAAATCTGTCCCAAAAGGAGCAGTATATAAACTTCCTTTATCCATTATATAGGAAAGATGATGATTTCCATTTAAATAGGATATTGCCATTTCGGTTTCAATGAGTTTATCTGAAATTAAAAAAGTACGACTGTATCCAAATTTGTATTGCTGAAATCGATCGGCTCTAACTACTGTATTATCAAAGTTTAAAGTATCCCCTTGATAGTTGTAATTTCCCTGAAAAGTAAATTTTAGTAAGTCATCATTAAAAGAGGAATTAAAAATATTTCTATCAGAAAATGAGAAAGAATATTTGTTAAAGTTTTGTGTCAGATAGCTGTATGAAAGACTATTGATAAGTTCAAAATTTACTTTGTTTATTTCATCTCCAGCATTAATCCAATTTATTTTCTGTTCTTCTGTAATAAAACCACCAAATAACATTCTGTTTATAAAATCAGATCCCAAAGTATTTGTTTTAGCATTTAAGTACGATTGCAGATGAATAGAATGATGATTTAATCTATCTTCCATCATAGTTGAGTCTTGTCCATTTAACAAAAATGGGAGTAGCAGTAATATGATAAATATTTTTCTTATCATTCTCCTATGGTTTTACGGAACTTAGCTGCAATGCTTATATCCATTTTATATGATGAATAAATATTTACATGCTCTGTTAAAGATGAAGTAGTAAAAGAAGAAATATTCACCAATTTACTTAAATTGTCATAATCCTTATTTTCAATAGTAATATTTGTAACTGAAGATGATGTTACCATATTATTTTGGTTTGTAGTAGCTGTAATTACAGAGGAATTAATCAAAGTATCCAACACATTGTTTTCAGCATCTAACATTAGTATTATAATATTTGCTGTAAGTGGTAATCCATTTTTAATTGTAATGTATAGTTCATCTATTTCCAAATCACTATCCGTATTTAAGTTTACAGAATTGGTATCGGTAAAAGTAAGATTGTTTGCAATAAACGAAAGTGGGATAGTAGCATCAAAAGTTGCCTTAATAGGATAATCGGGATAGATAAAATCCTGTGTTGATTGTTGTCCATCAGGATTAAGATAAAAAGTTGCAGAATAATTTACAATATCCGGTAATATTTCCAACATATTGCTTGCGTCTAATTCAATTTTTGTGTGAGTAGGATTCATTGGAGGTTCTCCACTGCTCAGTACTGCTCTTGTAATTGTGTACTCTTTTCCTATAATATTATCTCCATATTGGTCCGTCCCCGCATTTGTTGGAGGGTTATTATTGGAAGTATTATCAGTGTTAAACTCAGAGAAAAGAAAACCAACATCTGCCCCAATAAAATTATCTACCGAAAGATTTAAAGTTGCATCTTTCAAATCCAATATTCCATTTATAATATTGTTAAACATATTTGTTTCTTCTTGCTGATTTCCAAATTCCATGGTGTCTTGTCCCAAATAACCTTTAGCATATTCTGGCACCAAATTAAAATGAATGTAGGAGTAAAAACTATCCGCCTGATTTAAAGTTACAAGCTCTCCAGTAGAATCGATAAAAGTATAAGCTTCAGTATAAATTGTATTGATTGTATCTCCCCCTAAACGCCCGTCTTGCCCTGTCAGATTCAATACATATCCCTCAAAATCAAATTCGAAAGCGGTTAGGCTTGTGCTAGTCGCCTCCGGAATAATCATATCACCACTAGTAAATGCTATTCCATTTTTTGTTAAAGATGGTATATTATAAATCATCTTTCCATTTGGTAATGTACTCAATATGTATATTGTTACTGTTCCTGATTTGATTCCTATTTCCTCTATTTGTGCAGTTCCCAAATTAAAAGAATGTTCTTTTAAATTTTCAGTTAATTGTTGTTCCGGAAAGATAGCTGTAGATTCTGTAATCCCAATATCTGAGATGGTTACAGTTGTAATAATTGCATCCGAATAGTCTATTAATACGGGACCATTACTTGCGTTAATATCCATATTTTCCAGTACAGCTAAAAGATTTTCATCTATTGTTTGTCCGGCAATAGAAACACTATCGGAAACAACAGTTCCTGAAGGGATTAATGGAAAAGAGAAGGTAGCAATTGTATTTTGATTTGTAGCATTAATTAATAATAAATTAACATTTGAGATGTCAGTTGGGTAGCCATTACTCAATTCAATAGTTAACATACCTCTATACAAAGTCATTGTTTCAAAATACTCGCTCGCATCAATATTAATTGTGTCTCCATTGGCAATGCCTGGCATTGCAGGAATGCTATTGGTACTTCCATCAGGTAAAAGTATTGTTCCCAATGGTATCTCGTTAATTGCTTCTCCTATTGTTGCAGTGTCAGCAATAACTACATCAGCAAAACTTGCTGAATCTAGGGTATGTGTTTGCTCGTCAGTAATAGCATCAATTTTAATTAATGAATCAAAACTCATGTCCATTAAGTCCATTTCGAAAATTAGGGCAATCAATCCTTCTTCATTTGTTAAAGTAGTGGTGCTGTCCGAAATCATATTTTCAATACTCATTTCGGAATGTGCTATTGGGGACATCATGTTCACCTCCCATGTTGGTTTCTCCAAATCGTGCTTACACGAAAAGAAAATTATTGATGAAATAGTAAAGAGAAGAATTTTTTTAATAAAAGTAAATTTCATAAAAGCAAATATAGTTAATATTTATATTTTCCTTTCCAGAGTGCTTTTAACTTTTCTCTGAAAGAGTTTTCTTTTACATTTTTACCAGGATTGTAGAAGGAAGTTCCTTTCACTTGTTCAGGTAAAAACTCTTGTTCTGAATTAGGGTTATCGTGGGAGTAGATATAGTTACTTCCATATCCTAATTCTTTCATCAGTTTACTTGGAGCATTCCTAAGGTGAAGAGGAACAGATAGGTTTCCTGTTTGTTTTACACTTTCTTGTGCTTTGTTTATGGCCATATAAGAAGCATTACTTTTCGGGCTACAAGCTAAATAAATTGCTGTTTGCGATAAAATAATTCTACTTTCTGGGAAACCAATTACAGAAACAGATTGAAAGCAATTGTTTGCAATTACCAATGCGGTAGGGTTTGCGTTTCCAATATCTTCAGAAGCAGAAATAAGTAATCTTCTGGCAATAAACTTTACATCTTCTCCTCCTTCTATCATTCGGGCCAGCCAATATACTGCTCCGTTTGGATCGTTTCCTCTTATCGATTTTATTAGGGAAGAGATAATATCGTAATGGTGTTCTCCATTTTTGTCGTAAGCGGCAATGTTTTGCTGAGACATTTCCATTACCATTTTATCGGTAATTTCAATAGTATCTTCTTTTTGCGAACCGACTACCAATTCGAATATATTTAATAATTTTCGGGCATCACCTCCTGAAATTCTTAATAATGCATTTGTTTCTTTCAGTGTTATCTTTTTTTCTTTTAAGTGAATATCTTCCTTTATTGCTCTATCTAACATTTCTAGAAGTTCTTCTTTTTTCAGGTGTTCCAACACATACACTTGAGAGCGGGATAGGAGGGCTGATATCACTTCAAAAGAAGGGTTTTCGGTAGTAGCTCCAATAAGGGTAATTACTCCTTTTTCTACTGCACCGAGTAAGGAATCTTGTTGAGATTTGCTAAATCGGTGTATCTCATCAATAAATAAGATTGGGATATCTTTTCCAAAAAGACCTAAGGAACTTGCTTTTTGTATTACTTCCCGAACATCTTTTACTCCAGAGTTTACAGCACTTAGGGTGTAGAAGGGTCTATCCAATTCTTTAGCAATTAGGTTAGCTATGGTTGTTTTACCAACTCCGGGTGGTCCCCAAAAAATAATAGACGGAATTAACTTTTGATTTAACTGTTTTGTGAGGGTTGCATTTTCTCCAATAAGATGTTTTTGTCCTATTACTTCCGATATTTTGGTGGGGCGTAACCGTTCTGCTAAGGGGATGTTTTGCATGAGCTAAAAGTACACAATATTGATAAATGAAAAGATTAATTATTAAAATTCTTAAATTCGGATATTTTGATAACAATTTATATTTTAGCAGTCATTAAAAAAGAAAGATGAAGATATCACTTAATTGGTTACAACAATATATAAAGCTGGATTTAGAAGTGAATAAAATTTCGGAATACCTAACCGATACCGGATTGGAAGTAGAGGGTGTAGAGGAAATAGAAAGTATAAAGGGAGGTCTGAAAGGAATTATAATAGGAGAAGTATTAAGCTGTGAGCAACACCCTAATGCCGATAGATTGAAAGTAACTACCGTAAATATTGGAGAATCGGTATTGGATATTGTTTGTGGAGCTCCAAATGTTAAAGCAGGCCAGAAAGTTCCTGTAGCTACTGTTGGATCTATTCTTTATGATGGAGACGAATCTTTTAAGATTAAGAAAAGTAAAATAAGAGGTGAAGTTTCAGAAGGTATGATTTGTGGGGAAGATGAGTTAGGTCTTGGAAATGTGACAGATGGAATAATGGTGTTAGATGATAATGTAAAAGTAGGAACTTTAGCTTCTGAATATTTTAAAGTAGAAAATGACACTATTTTTGAAATTGGATTAACCCCTAATCGTTCGGACGCAATGGGACATTTTGGGGTAGCTAGAGATTTGAAAACTGTATTGAATCATAATGGTTCAAAGTTAGAGATGTGTTTGCCTACTGTAAAAAACTTTAAAGTAGATAATACTAATTTATCTATTTCGGTAGAAGTAGAAAACTCCCAACTTTGCCCAAGGTATTCTGGAGTTTCTATTAGTGGAGTGAAGATTGAGAAATCTCCTGAATGGTTAGAAAACAGATTAAAATCTTTAGGGATAGAACCCAAAAATAATATAGTAGATATTACTAATTTCGTATTACACGAAACAGGACAACCCCTACATGCTTTTGATACTGAAAAGATAAAAGGAAATAAGGTGGTAGTAAAAACCCTAAACAAAAAAACCAAATTCACTACTTTAGATGAAGTAGAAAGAGATCTTTCTGCTGAGGATTTGATGATTTGTAATGATAAGGAAGCAATGTGTTTGGCAGGAGTTTTTGGAGGATTAAATTCTGGAATTTCTGATAATACCACTTCTATATTTTTGGAGAGCGCTTATTTTAATCCTGTTTCTGTTCGTAAAACTGCAAAACGACATACTTTAAGTACCGATTCTTCTTTCCGATTTGAAAGAGGTTGCGACCCTAACATGACTATATACGCACTGAAAAGAGCTGCTCTATTAATAAAAGAAATTGCAGGTGGTGAAATATCTTCTGAAATAGTAGATATATATCCTAAGGAAATACAACATTTTGAAGTAGAATTAAACTACCAAAAATTAGATAGTTTGATAGGGGAGAAGGTAGAAAGAGAAGCCGTGAAATCGATACTAACAGATTTGGAAATAGAAGTGGTTTCGGAAACAGAAAACGGACTTTCTTTAAGAGTGCCTCCCTTTAGATCAGATGTACAAAGAGAGGTGGATGTAATTGAAGAAATACTAAGAATTTACGGATTTAATACCATAAGCATTCCCACAAAATTAAATACTTCTATTTCTTACTCTAAAGATGTACACCCTGAAACGATACGAAATATTGTGTCTGACTTGTTGAGTAGTAATGGTTTTTCGGAAATAATGAATAACTCCTTAACAAAAGAGAGTTATACTCCACTTATCTCAGAATTAGAAGTAGAACAAAATGTGCAACTATTAAACCCTTTAAGTCAGGATTTGAATGTAATGAGACAAACTCTTTTATTTTCTGGATTAGAAAATGTTTCTTATAACATAAACAGAAAAAACCAAGATTTAAAGTTATACGAATTTGGAAAAACATACCATAAAGTAGAGGAGGGGAATCTAGAAAAACAACATTTAATGTTACTTTTAACTGGTAAGCTTAATTCTGAAAATTGGAACAGTAATAAAGATAAAACAGACTTTTTTGTGCTAAAAGAAAAGGTAGAACATGTTTTGTTCCGTTTGGGAATTAGTAAAATAAAATCGGAAGAGATTTTTACTCATGGTTTTTCGGAAGGATTGATGTATAAACACAAGAAAAATAGATTGGTTTGTTTCGGAAAAGTAGATGCCAAAATTTGTAAGAGTTTTGGAGTGAAAAAAGAGGTGTATTATGCCGATTTTAATTGGGATTTGGTACTGAACTTAGTTCTGAATACCAAAATTAAATATTCTGAAGTATCTAAATTCCCTTCTGTAAAAAGAGATTTATCGTTATTGATTGATAAGAAAGTTACTTTTAAAGAATTACTTTCTATTGCGAAAGATACAGAAAAGAATATACTGAAATCGGTAAATTTGTTTGATGTGTATGAAGGAGATAAACTTCCGAAAGGGAAAAAATCGTATGCATTGAGTTTTATATTGGAAGACAAAACTAAAACCCTAACCGATAAATACATTGAAAAAGTAATGGGCAAACTAATTAGTTCGTACGAAAGTAAAGTAGGAGCTGAGGTGAGAAGTAAGTAATAAAATAAGAAGGTTTTTCACCCCCTTTTATTTTATTGTTCTCCAGATTGTTCCTGCTGAATGTCGTCATTTTTAATCTTAGTGTTTCCACTTTTCGATTTAAAGTTTAGTTTTCCAAATGTGTATTTGAAACTAATTCCGAAAGAACGGAATGGCATAGACCTATTACTATATTGAGAGAAATTATCTCCAACTAAGTCAGATGAAAAATCTTTGTTCTTTTTAAATGGATCTATAATTCGGAACCCCAATGAACCTCTTTTGTTTTTGAATGTTTTCTTTATTCCAAAACTCATCATGGAAAAAGTAGTTGTACTCCCTTGTATTGTTTGTGAAGGGGACATAAAAAACCCAAATGCTTCTGCTTTCCAATTGTTTCCTAAATCATAATTTCCTCCCATATGATAGTTGTATAAAATAACGGATGGACTCCATTCATTATTGAAAAAGGCAGTATCCTTTGCTTTATAAGAATACAGGTTGATTGAACCTCTTATACTCAATTTTTTAATTCTGATAGAACCAAAATAAGAAGCTCCAATTTGCTTGCTTTCCCCAATGTTTTTGTAAGTAGACATTGAAGTGTCTCCAGAAATCTCAAGGAATGATTCTATTACATCTGTAGAATGTTTGTAGTACAATTGGTAACTCCCTTGTGTTACTTTTCCAAAACTATTAAATCCTAATTCTAATTGTTCAGTAATTGTTGGTTTTAAGTTGGGATTTCCAATGGTAATATTCCTATTATCCAATCTGTTTTCATTTGGATTGATGTGACGAACACTTGGCCGACTTATCCTTTGACTAAAACTAAGTTTTAGGGATTGTATTGGACTAAATGATTTAGAAAAAACTACATTTGGTAAAAAGTTATTGTAGGATTTTTCAAACTCTGGAGTTTGATTAGATTTCCAATTTCCACTTACATTTGTAAGTTCGTGTCGTAAGCCTGCTTTTAGTCCTAAACCATAAGGTAAATTAAATTCTGTAGAAAGATAAGAAGAGGCAACTTTTTGATTGTAATCAAACTGCTCCGAACTAGTAAAACTTCCCTGATTTGAATAAACAATCTCTCTATCTCTGTTTATTATTTTTCCTCCAACTTCTAATTTATTACTTCCAAAAGGATGTGTATAATCTATTTGTATTGTTTCTTCAATTACTTTTTCATCATTCTGGTTGTACAAATTTCTTCCGTCTTCATTAATATCAGTGTTCCCATCATTTATATCTCCTCCAATTTGGAAAGCAAAACTCAACTCTCTATCTTCATTATTAGCAAACTTTTTAGTGTAATCGGTAGTCCATTCCATATTAAGGGTTCGGTCGGTTTTATCTACAATATTTATTCTGTCGTATGAAAGAGAATCGTTTTCCCTATTGGTGTATTTAATTGAATCAGTACTTATAAAAGGATTTGTTCTGCCTCCAAATCGTAAAGATGAATTAATAGAATTGTAATGATTTATATCGTAAAAAGCACTTACAGAACCTCTGTAACCATTGTAATAATTCTCTGAAGTCCCGTACTGTTCTAATGTATTTATGATGGTACTGTCCTCATTCCAATCGTGTCTTGTGTAACTATTTGTTCCGATTCTTCCAGGCCAAGTATAATGCATCCCTGCTCTGGCAGAAAGTCCAAACTTTCCTTTTCCAATACTTAAATTCAGTCCATCTCTATTCACTTTAGTTCCTATAGAACCATTTAAAGTTGCTTTATATCCATCAATAATTGTTTTTTTAGTAATGATGTTTACAATTCCTGCATCTCCTTCACCATCATATTTTGCTCCGGGACTGGTAATCACTTCCACACTTTTTATTTGGTCAGCGGGAATCATTTGAAGAGCAGTTGCAACATCAGAAGAAAAGAAAGAAGACGCTTTTCCATTTACCAAAAATTTGATGTTTCTGGATCCTCTCAAACTTATATTTCCATCCAAATCTACAGATAAGAGTGGAGCTTTTCTTAAAACATCCGTTGCGTCATCTTCCGAATCGTTTAAGTCATTTTCGGCATTATAAATTATTTTATCAATCCTGTTTTCGTAAATTGCTTTTTCTTCTTTTATTTCTATTTCTGAAATTTGTTTGGAAGACGCTTCTAATATTATTTTTTTAAATTTGTAGTTAGGTTTTTTATTGGATGTTTCAAATTCTATTTCTTTGGTTTTGTATCCAATAAAACTAATACTTAATTTGTATTTTCCTACTTCAATTTCCTTAAATGAAAACTTCCCATTTTTGTCAGAAATTGTTCCTTCCAAAGTTTTATTTTGATCAATACTAGAAATAGTAATATTAGTGTATTCTACATATTCGTTGGTTTTTTGGTCAATTATTCTGCCAGAAATAGTTCCTTTTAGTATTGTTTTTGGAGCCTCTGACCATGTAGCTCCAGAGGTTGCGTTTACTTTTTCTTTTTTAGTGTTGTTTTTTTCTTGTCCAAAAATTAAGACAGGAGCTATTATTAAAATAGCGAATATTATTTTTTTCATTTAATTAATTTCACAATTATAGCCAAATAGGCACTTTTCTTTTATTATTTCATCAACCCCTTCAGGTACCATGTCTTCCCATTCCCCTTGTTTATTATCTTTCAGAAGTTGCAAAACCTTTCTAGAAAATATACCTAAAACATCTTTATTATAGTCTAAATCTTCCACTCTCTTATTGCTGTACAAGTATTCGTACAATGCTTTAACTCTAGGATGTATTGGGATATTATCCGAGTTTAAGAATTCAGAATTGTCAGAAGGTTTAAAAGGATATAAATATATTTTTATATCTCTTGTAAAAATAATACCAAAGGCTTCCATTATTCCTCCATTCAGATTTCTGTAATATTTTTCTTCAAACATTTCAATTAGGTTATCTACACCAATAATTAATCCCATTCTGGCAGAAGAAAATTGAGAAAGATATTCAATTACCTTATAATACTTCCTAAAGTTTGAAATCATCACAGTATATCCTAATGAACATAAAATATCTACTCTATCTAAAAAGTCTTGCTCATCTACCTCTCCATCTGCTTTTAGGTTACTCAGTGTTATTTCGAAAATAACTTGAATATTATCTTTATCTACTTTAGGGTTGTCAGTAAATTTTTTAAGTCCATTTTCTAACATGTCAATATTTACTTTTGTAACCGGACGGAAACTACCTCTTATTGTAAGGATATTTTTTTTGTAAACAATATCGGACGGTTGGTGATTTACACCATCAGGAGTAAAAATGACACTATCGGTCATCCCTTCTTTCACAAGAGTTAAACTTAGTAAACGATTATCAACATCTTTAAAATCAGGACCTCTAAACTTTACCATATCAATATCTAAACTACTTCTTGAAAGGTTTTCGTAAAGTTTATTTAGAATTTCTTTTGGTTTATTGTTATAGAAGCAAGCATGTAATAAATTTGTACCTAATATTCCAATAGTCCTTTTTTGTAAAGGAGAGTCTTGATCATGCAAATTAACATGAATAATAACATCATTTGGTTTTTCATTTGCATCCCTTTGAAACCGTACTCCAATCCATCCATGACCTTTTATAGATTTATCGTAATTTACAGTGGCAATAGTATCGGCAAAAGTGAAATATTTTCTTTTTGGAAAATCAGTTCTATTCAATCTTTCTTCTAATAAATCATATTCATGATCCAACATGTTTTCCAAACGAGATTCGCAAACATATCTGCTATCTTCTTCTTTACCGTATATAGCATCAGAAAAAGCTTTATCGTAAGCCGACATAGTTTTTGCAATAGTTCCAGAAGCAGATCCAGCTCTGAAGAACTCGCGAGCTACTTCCTGCCCAGCACCAATTTCTACCATGGAACCGTATATGTTGTTGTCAAGATTTATTTGTCGGGCTTTTTGTTTTGGGGATAGAACTACTTTTTCTTCCATAAAAATTTTTAATTTCTAGGGGACAAATTTAATGACTTATTTTCATTTGAATGCTAATTAATGTATATTTTTACATATTCAAAAAAAAGATAAATGAAGATTACCGTACTTGGAAGTGGAACATCTCAAGGTGTGCCAGTAATAGCATGTGATTGTGAAGTGTGTATTTCGGAAAATCCGAAAGATGCCAGATTAAGATCTTCAGTGATGATAGAAGAAGATGGGCAAACTTTTGTAATTGATACTGGTCCCGATTTCAGGCAGCAAATGTTACGAGAAAAGGTAGAAAAAGTAGATGCAATTATTTACACTCACGAACACAAGGATCATGTTGCGGGAATGGATGATGTAAGGGCTTACAATTATAAGTGGAAAAAAGATGTAGAAATTTATTGCACTCAAAGGGTAAATGAAGCACTACATAGAGAATTTCCTTATGTGTTTTCGGATTACAGATACCCAGGAGCGCCTTCCGTAAATATGAATATTATTGAAAATAAGGAATTTGAAATTAATGGAGTAAAAATATTACCAATTGAAGCCATGCATTATAAACTTCCAATATTTGGTTTTCGAATAAAGAATTTTGTTTATCTTACAGATGTAAGTTCAATTTCGGAAAAGGAGAAAGAAAAAATGAAAAATACAGATTTGTTAATATTGGATGCCCTCAGAAGAAAACCTCATATTTCTCATCTCACTTTGGAACAGGCTTTGGAGTTAATTAATGAGTTAAAACCAAAAAGAGCTCTTCTTACTCATATCAGTCATTATATGGGGAAATATGACGATTTATTAAAAGAGTTACCTAGTAATATTGATCTATCATATGATGGACAAACAATCATTCTGAACGGATAAAAACTTATTTTCTATTTTGGGTACAAACAAAATATTTGTGTAAATTGCACAAAAATTAAAAACAAACTAATGATGAGTAAAAAACTGATATTAATACTAACAATTTTAACAGTTAGTATCAATTTATTTTCCTACACTAAAAATGTAAAAGATGAATATGAAGTAAAATATATTAAAGAAGCAATCCATTTGAATCCTGCTTTTCAAACTCAATTGATTAAATCGGAAGATTGGCAATTATTTTTATCAAACAATTCGAATTGGTTTGTGTATTTTAATGAATTTAACCAAAAACCTCACCGAGCTTTTGGAGAGCCAATATCTAATTCTAATGGAGGAGCGATTGAGGATATTGCCTTTGAATTTATTCAAAATCAAATGAATATGTTTAATATTCCTTTATCTGATTTGTTTGTAAACTTTATGTCTGAAAATGAAAAATATAATTCAGTTTCTTTCTTTCAAAAATACAATGGATTGGATGTGATTGATAGTAGACTGTATGTTAAGATGACTAAATTTAATGAATTGATTTCTTTTGGTTTAGATGTTTTTTCGGATATAGAATTAAGTGTAATCCCAACAATAAGAACTTATGATGTAATATTAAAAGCTTCAGAGAATTTACCATTTACGATTACAAAAAGTAATGTTGAGGAGAACTTGAAAATTTTACCAATCCCTGAAAATGGAAAATACACTTATCACTTGGTATATGTTGTCAATTTAAGTACAAAAAATAACATTGGCCCCGCGGAATACTTGTGTTATGTGGATGCTAATTCTGGAGAACTACTGATGAGAAGAAATGAAATTAAATTTGAAGCAACTCAATTGCAATCTTCAATTCATGTAGAAGGAGAGGTGTATACTTCTAATACTTTTAACCCATCTTCCATAGAAAATTGTGTTGATTTAAAGGTAAAGGATTTGAACACTTCAATGAGTTATTACACTGATAATAATGGTGATGTAACTATACCTTCAACTATTGGAACTCCATTAAATATTAGTTTGCAAGGGAGGTATTCTTTTGTGCAAACAAACTCGGTTATACCTAGTTTTACTACTTCAGTATCAGCGGTAAATAACTTTGTATTTGATAATTCTAATTCTACTATTCAGGAGAGAACAGCTTTTTATGCAATCAATAAAATACACAGCCATTTTAAGAATCAGTTTCCAACATTTTTAGGATTGGATTTTTCTATGGAAACAAATGTAGATGTCGGTTTGCAGGGAGGATGTAATGCCTTTTATGGTGGAGGGACAATTAACTTTTTGGAAGAAGATGGAGGATGTAATGCAACAGCTAAAATTCCAGATGTAGCTTATCATGAATACGGACATGCTATAAACGATTACCGATACAATGGTGGAGCGGGATTATGGAACGGAGCTTGCGGTGAGGGATTTGCTGATATTTGGGCACTTTCATTAACTGAATATCCTGTTTTAGGAGAGGGGTGGCTTTTGAATGATCCTTTTTCAAATGTAAGAACTTACGATACTTTTCCAAAAGTTTATCCGCAAGATTTAACAGGAGAAGTACATGCAGATGGAGAAATTATTTGTGGCGCTTTTTGGGATACTTACATAAATTTAGGAAATATGCAACAACCTTTAGATATGTTTAGTAGTTTGTATGATGGTGGTCCTGATGGTCCTAATGGTACTGAAGGAGTGATTTTTACTGATATTTTATTAGAGTTTTTGTACTGGGATGATAATGATGGTAATATTTTTAATGGAACACCAAATGATATAGCCATTGTAGATGCTTTTGCAAAACATGGAATTACATTGCTTTCAAACGCTATCTTAACACATACTGAAATAACAACTGCTACTAGTAATACAAATATTGATGTAGATGCAAATATTAACATGACTTATCCTTGGGCACTGAGTGATGCCTATTGTTTTTATAAAGTAAATGACGCTACAATTTGGGATAGTATTCCAATGGCTTTAATTTCTGGTTTCGATTATACCGGACAAATTCCTTCTCAAACAGGTGGAACAGTAGTTTCTTATTATTTATCGATTGTTGATGTTTATGGTAAAAAATCTGCTATTACTCCATTTTCTTCTCATTTACCAAAACATGCAAATTTGCCTTACTTTATTTTAGTGGGATACGAATTACAAGAAGAACAAGATTTCGATTTTAATATTGGTTTTTGGAGTACATCAGATGGAGATGATAATGCAACCACAGGACAGTGGGACATTGGAACCCCTATAGGATCTTATTATAATGGAACAGTACCGGTACAAACTTCCACTCAGCATACTCCTGGAGGAAGTGATTGTGCTTTTACAGGAAACGATAATACTGGTGGAAGTATAGGAGCGAATGATGTGGATGGTGGTAAAACAACTTTAACTTCACCTACTTATGATTTAACAGATTATGATAATCCTACTTTTACTTATTACAGATGGTACACAAACAGTCCTCCAACAGGAGCGAATCCTGGGGCAGATTGGTGGCAAGTATTGATAACGGATGATGGAGTGAATTGGGTATATATAGAAAATAATATGAGCTCGGACAACAGATGGAGAAAGTTTGCTTTTAGAGTGAAGGATTATGTAAATATCACCTCTAACTTTAAAATGAAATTTATTGCTTCCGATAGTATCAGATTGGGACAAAATTTAGATGGTGGTAGTTTGATAGAAGCAGCTATTGATGATTTATATTTATATGAAGGTGTAAATTCTACCTCAGTGGAAGAATTACAAATTTCAGAATTTGAAATTTACCCAAACCCAACAAATGGAGTTTTCTTTATTAAATCAGATAATTTTACAACTGTAAATGTAAAAGTGATTAATACTTTAGGAGAGTTAGTATTGGAAAAACAAATTGGTATTCACGATAATAAAATTGATATTTCCAATATGTCAAAAGGAATTTATTATTTGGAATTCTATAATGATAAATTGATAGAAACAAAAAAGATAGTTTTAGAATAGAAACAAAAAAAGGGAATCGAAAGATTCCCTTTTTTATTAAGTTATTTTTATCTTCTAAACCGAGAAGAAACTTTCTTATTTCTTGCTCCCTCAGAATAATCGTAAAAACCTTCTCCAGATTTTATTCCCAATTTCCCCTCAGAAACCATGTTTATTAATGTTTTACTTGGCGCATATTTTGGATTGTCAAAGCCTTTATACATTACTTCCAAAATTGAAAGACAAACATCTAACCCAATAAAATCGGCTAAATGAAGAGGTCCCATTGGATGAGACATTCCTAATATCATAACAGTATCAATTTCCTCAACTCCTGAAACATTTTCTTCCAAAGTTAATATGGCTTCATTTATCATTGGCATCAGAATTCTGTTGGCTACAAATCCTGGAGCATCATTTACTTCTACAGGAGATTTCCCTAAGTTTTTGGAAAGTTGCATTATAATTGATGTAACACTATCTGAAGTTTCCTTTCCTCTAATAACCTCAACTAATTTCATAATAGGAACAGGATTCATAAAATGCATTCCAATTACTTTATCCTTTCTATTAGTAACTGAAGCAATTTGTGTAATGGAAATAGAGGAAGTGTTAGTTCCTAAAATAGTGTTCTCATTACAAATTTTATCTAATTGTTTAAATATTTTTAGTTTGATATCTACATTTTCTGTAGCAGCTTCAATTACTAAATCTACCCCTTTTACTGCAGAAGTTAAATCGGTATTGGTTGTTATGTTATCTAATGTTGCGTTTTTTTCTTCCTCCACTATTTTGTCTTTAGATACCATTCTGTCCAGATTCTTTGTAATTGTAGTAATTGCTCTTTCCAATGCATCTGCAGAAGTATCAACTAAATTAACTGAGAATCCACTTTGTGCAAAAGTGTGTGCTATTCCATTTCCCATTGTTCCTGCTCCAATTATTGTTACATTTTTAATATTCATTTTAGTATACTAATTTTAAATTATCAATTTTTAACCATGATGATTCTGTGGTGTCTGTTCTGTGTAAATTTAGGTAAAATTTTATAGATTGATTGCCAATAGCTTCACTCACGGTTTTTGTCATGTTTATGTATATTTTGTGCCAATCTTCCTTTTCGGTTACCCAAAGTAAATCCTTATTTACTACAGTTTGAGGATAGTTTATGAAAGCTCCAATCAGAATATTTTGGTTGCATTTATAGTCCATTTCCAGATAAACAGGAGATCCGCTTTGAGGAAGATTTTCAAAATCTTTTGTTACTAACTCAAAAGTAAGGTAGTTTTCATCCAAAATAGCAGATGCATATTTGTTTCCGTTTCCTTCTGTTTTAATCTCAAAATCCACTTCACTATTTAAACTGGTATCAATGTCAACTCCAACCCCTTCAAAATCCTCTATTTCAAAATTTGCACTTTCGGTATATCGGAAAGTCGGAAAAACAGTTGTTATACTGTCCTTTGTAAGGAAAATAACTTCCTCATAAAACTTGTAAAAATGATAACGAACTCTAGTACCTTCAATTCCATTGTCTTTTATTCCAGCAAATAATTTCAGGGTATGATTTCCTTCTTGTAAAATAGGAAATGAAACTGGTAGTGGATAAGTTCCCATAAACTGATCGTCAACATAAGCCCAAACATCAGTAATATTCTCTGTGTTTTCTCCTTGTTGTGAAGTAGTAGTTAAGTTAAAATCAGTTACTTTTATGTAGGCCGGAATTTCTTGTACATCATCTTCCTTTACACAGGAAGTGAAGAGTAAAGTAATGCAGAATATCGAAAATACAATTGTTTTTATATTAACAAAAGAGTGTGTATTTTTATGTCTGATAATGTGCAAGATTTCTATTTTTTTATTCTTTATTTGTTCTGAAATAAAACTGATTGCGAAAATATAAATTTATTATCTGTAAAACTATAAAATGAAAGATACTTTTAGACATAAGGGATTGAGGAAAATATTGGTAGAAAATATTAGAGAAAATGGCATAAAAGATGAAAGCGTTTTGGAAATAATAAATTCAATTCCCCGACATTTGTTTATGGACAATGCTTTTGTTCAGTTCGCTTATCAGGACAAAGCATTTCCTATTGGCTCGGGGCAAACCATTTCACAACCTTATACAGTAGCTTTCCAGACGCAACTTTTACAGTTGAATCCTCATGAAAAAGTTTTAGAAGTAGGAACTGGTTCTGGCTATCAGGCAGCTGTACTTTGCGGTTTGGATGCTGAGGTTTACACCATTGAAAGACAAAAAGATCTCTTTAAAAAAACCAAAGAATTCCTTCCTAAATTGGGATATAATTGTAGTTTCTTTTTTGGAGATGGTTACAAAGGATTGGATAAATTTGCTCCTTTCGATAAGATAATAGTAACTTGCGGAGCACCACAAATACCGGAAGATTTAATAAAACAACTTAAAGTAGGAGGTAGAATGGTTGCTCCAATTGGTGGAGGTGATGTGCAAGTAATGCACTTAATTGAAAAACTATCGGAAACTGAAACTAAAATAACAACTCACGGGGAGTTTTCGTTTGTTCCCATGTTAAATAATAAAAACTAGAATATTTTTCATAGTTTTACATCTTAAAATAAAACTATGAAAAAGTTAATCGGAACCATTCTATTTAGTATTCTATTTATTACAACTTCATTTTCACAGAAAGGTGATTTTACTCTTGGACTAGATTACAGTCAAAATAATCAGAATTATATTTACGGATATGATTATTATCCTTACGGATATTATTATACACCAAATATAAATTTTCAGCCAAGAATAGGATATTTTATTTCTGATAATATTGAGATAGGATTAGGATATAAATCGGGAGATAATGAAATTGAAAGAACATATATCGCATATAATCCTAGTGGAATAGGAGAGAATTATAATTATTCTAATAAATCTAACTATTCTTACAATACTTATAGTCCGTATTTAAAATATTATAAAAATAATATGTTTATTTCTGCCAGATTCTCAATAAGCGAAACAAATAATATGGACAATAATAATTATCCAATTTGGACTTTAGATTCCAATGGAGTATACATGGTTACTTCATTTGATAATTATGAATACAAATATAATTCTAAAACAACTACAACTGAAATAAGTGTTGGATATGTACTGAGTTATAATGATAAAATATTTTTTGAACCAAGTTTTTCTGTAAGAAAAGAAATTGGAGAGGTAGAAAGTATAAATATTACTACAACTAATTCAGAAAATCCTGTTGTAACTGAAATAATATCCCCGATAACAGATGCTACTCATTTCCGGTTAAATCTATCTGTTAGTATACGATTAGGAAGATAACTATTTTTTTAATAGATTTGTAGACTATTAACTAACTAAAAATTATGAAAAAATTATTTACAATTTTAACTTTAGTTGCTTTAACTGCAACAATTTCGTTTGCACAAACTTTTGGGATAAAAGCAGGTCTTAATATGGCTAATACCACTAATGGATCAGATCTTCAAGAGATGTATGATGCTTTTGAAATAAAAAACAATATGATGCTTGGTATTTCTGTTGGAGCAACTGGATCATTTGAGATATCTGATTTAATGAATTTAAGTGCTGAATTAAATTTTACTCAAAAAGGAACAAAAGCATCAATGGGAGGTGTGGATGATGATTTTGTGACAAAAATCAATTTTATTGATATTGTGCCATCAGCGTCATTTAAAATTGCTGAGGGCTTTTCTGCAAATGTAGGTCCCTACATTGGTTTTGCGTTATCAGGCACTCAAACAGTGCAAGAAATTGACTTGATTACAGGAGAAACAACAACAACCTCAGAAGCAATTGATTTTGAGGAAGATGAGATTGGAACGTTGGATTATGGACTGAATATTGGTGTGTCTTATGTTTTGAATGAGATGATTGCAATTAATGCAGGTTATAGTTTAGGTTTAGCTGATTTAAATGCGGAAGGCGGAGAGTTTGATGATGAGGATTATTCTCAAAAAACTAATGGAATTTATTTTTCAGTAGGATATCTTTTTGGAGGCGGATATTAATTAATTTAATATAATTAGATTTAATAAAAAAGGAACCATATGGTTCCTTTTTTTTATGC
>JABGSE010000071.1 GCA_018647945.1 Flavobacteriales bacterium
ATTTGGAGAAGAAAAAGCCCTTGCAGCTATATTTGCTTTTATATGTACAGTAGAATTATCCACTAAATTAGGAAAGTTAAAAGAAAATGTTTGAGAGATATCCGCATCAAATTCCTCACCATACCAACTTTCCCCCGATTGAATAAAATTTACCAAATCCACTTCATGAGCTTTCATGTCATTAAATTTATCATTAAATATTGGAGTACCCTTAAAAGTTGGAATATATGGACTAATTCTTTTTGGGTTAGCAGAATTAGTTATCGTTAAAAAGTAATAATTAAAATCATCATATAAATGTTTATGAAAATGGTATTTTCCTATATAATTATCATAAGGTTCCCATTCGTCTACCGATTGACCATAAAACAAAACTAAATCACCATTTTCAAAAATTCCATTATTATTGTTATCCACTATTTCAATTGCATTTTCTTGCAAATCTTCATAACGAAATTCTGAATTCAATCTTGGAAGCATTCCACCACCATTTCCATACAAAGCAATAGAATTTACATTTAAAGAATTGGTATTCACTCCTAAACTCTGCAAATCCGAAAAAGTTAATTTATAAACGCCATTTTCGGAAACAGAAATTTTGTAACAATTATTTGTAGAAAGTACTGAATTTGTTTTTATTCTATTTTTTTTTCTACTTTTTATTGCTGATTTCTTTTTATTTGTGAAAGAAAAAGATGTTAATTTTTTATACTGATTATTTTGTTTCACATAAGGGAAAACCATGATTCTATTGTAAAATTCACCTTTTGAAATCAATATTTCGGAGCGAAATAGTACTTTTTCTGTTATTTCCAGAGATTCTAGAAGTCTTTTTTCTGAAGATGAAACTGCTTTAAAACGCTCATCAGAAATAGAAATTTCATAAGTATTATTGCTTTTTACCCTATTGAGTTGTTGATAAGAAGCGAGTCCATTAAACTCATGTAAAAAAGTAGAGTTCTTAAACGAAAAAATACTATTCTCATGGTTAAAAACCTCTTCCCAATCCAATTTAACATTTTGTTGGGAAAAAGTATTTACTGAAAGAAAAAGTGTGAAAATTAAAGGTAAATATTTGTAATTTTTCATAAAACAAAGATAATTATTAATTGTATCATCTTTGAGTAAACGAACAATAAATAGAAATATTATTTACTGACTTCTATCGGTACTAAATAAAATTATTATCTTTGTAAAATTGAAATAATGAAAAGAATCAATATGATAAATAAAATAATGAGGTCGTTAGTCCTAGTATCGGCTTTTATTCTGATGGGAAATACGGCAAATGCACAAGACCCTGCATTTAGTCAATTTTACTCAAATCCTCTGTATTTGAACCCTGCCTTTGCAGGAGCAACTCCTAATGGTTGCCCAAGAGCAGTGTTAAATTATAGAGATCAATGGCCAGGAATTGGAAGAACTTATGTAACATATTCTGCATCCTATGACGGACATGTTGATGCTTTAGGTGGTGGATTAGGATTAATTATTGCACAGGACAAAAGTGGTTCTGGAAATTTAAATACTTTGCATGCTTCCCTTTTATATTCCTATCATTTGGAAGTAAATAGAGAGTTTGCGGTAAAAGCAGGATTTGAAGCTTCCTATAGAACATTAAACTTGGATTGGACTAACCTTACGTTTGGAGATATGATTGATCCAACTTATGGTTTTATTTACGAAACACAAGAAGATATTCCAAATAATGCACAGAATGTTAGTTTCCCGGATTTTTCGGCAGGTTTACTAGGTTATTCTGAAAACTTTTTTGCAGGTTTTGCGGTTCACCATTTAACACAACCTGATCAAGGATTCATTAGTGTAAGTAGCTTACCAAGAAAATTCACAGCTCATATAGGAGGGAATTTTCCATTGAGTAGATATAAAAATAATGTTACTACTATTTCTCCAAACTTTTTGTACCAAAAACAACAAGATTTTCAACAATTTAACTATGGAGTTTACATTAATAGAGGTCCAATTGTTGGAGGGTTATGGACAAGGAATAGTATAAAGAATTTTGATTCCTTTATTGTGATGTTTGGACTTGTTCAGGAAGCGTTTAAATTTGGATACAGTTACGACATTACAGTAAGTAATCTAAAAAATAGTAATACTTTAGGAGCTCATGAGCTTTCGTTTACAATGTTTATGCCATGCAGATCCAGAAGTAAATCGTTCAACACAATAAGTTGCCCACAATTTTAGTTATAAACAACAGAAAAACATAAAAAAATGATTAAAAAGAATTCAATAATTTTAGCAATTGCAGGTATGTTTATATTTGCTTCTTGTTCTCAACAACAATCCTCTACTAGAAGCGGAAGTTCATCTACTACTACTGGATGGAAATACAATACATCTAAAAATGGAGGATTTCAAGTTGACAGAGGTTCAGGAGAACAAATATTAGCTCCTGGATTAGTATTTGTAGAAGGAGGATCTTTTTCAATGGGAAGAGTTGAACAAGATGTAATGTATGATTGGAATAATATTGCAAAAAAAGTAACTGTTTCCTCATTCTATATTGATGAAACTGAAGTTAGAAATGTAGATTACTTAGAATACCTTTATTGGTTGAATAGAGTTTATGGAGCTACTTACCCAGAGGTTTACAAAAAAGCTTTACCAGATACACTTGTTTGGAGGGATAAATTAGGAAACAATGAGACATTTGTAAATAATTATCTACGTCATCCATCATTCAAAAACTACCCTGTCGTTGGAGTAAGTTGGGAACAAGCCAACAACTACTGTGTTTGGAGAACTGATAGGGTAAATGAAAGAATCCTTATAAATGCTGGTATTTTGAAAGAAGATTTTGAACAAGCTGATGATAACACTTTTAATACTGAAGCTTATTTATCTGGACAGTATGAAGGGATTGTCGGAAGAAACTTAAAGAATTTAAATCCAATAAATGGAGATGAAACAAGAAGAGTTAGAAGAGAGGATGGTATTTTACTTCCAAACTACCGACTTCCAACAGAAGCTGAATGGGAATTTGCTGCTCTTGGTTATGTAGGAAATACAGATGAAGAAAACATAAATGAGAGAAAAGTTTATCCTTGGAATGGTTCTTCTGTAAGAAATGGAAGTAAACAAAACCAAGGTCAGATAATGGCAAACTTTAAAAGAGGAAGAGGTGATAATATGGGAGTTGCTGGAAACTTAAATGACAATGCTGATATCACAGGCCCTGTTACTTCTTTTTGGCCAAATGATTACGGATTATTTAACATGGCTGGAAATGTTTCAGAATGGGTATTAGATGTATACAGACCCGTTGTAGAACAAACTTCTACTTCTGACCACAGACCTTTTAGAGGAAATGTATTTTCAACTCAGGAAACTGATGAAGATGGATTTATTGCTGAAAAAGATGAATTTGGAAAAATAAAAACTAAGGAAGTTGATCCAACCGACAATATTTACAGAAGAAACTATAAGAAATCTGACAACATTAACTACTTAGATGGTGACATTGAATCTCAAATGGGAATTGAATGGAACAACGAACTAGATGAAGAAGGATCGAAAGATAAAGCTACTGTTGAAATTGACAAATGGAATAAAGAAGCTTCAAAATATGAAAATGATGAATTCACTAGTAATTCTAATGAAATGTACGATTACGGAAATACTTCTTTAATTACAGACAGAACAAGAGTATATAAAGGAGGAAGTTGGAAAGACAGAGCTTATTGGTTAAATCCAGGAACTAGAAGGTTCCTTGACCAAGCACTTTCTTCAGATGCGATTGGATTCAGATGCGCAATGGATAGAGTGGGTTCTCCTGTTAGTAATCAAAGAGATCACCAAAGAAGAGAAACTGACTATAGTAAAAAGAAAAATTAATTTTTCTTAAAATATAAAATTAAACTAAAACCCCTTAATTGGGGTTTTCTTTTATACAATGAATACATCTGAACTTTATAAAATATTCCTTAATTATTCGACAATATGCACGGATAGCCGAAAAATTGAAAAAGATAGTATTTTCTTTTCTCTTAAAGGAGATAATTTTAATGGGAATAAATTTGCAAAACAAGCAATTAAAGACGGATGTAAATATGCAATTATTGATGAAAAAGAATATTTATCTGAAAACTGTATCTTAGTTGAAGATGTATTGAAAAGTTTACAATCCTTATCTTCATATCATAGAGAGACATTAAACATTCCACTTATTGGAATTACAGGAACTAATGGAAAAACCACTACTAAAGAGTTAATCCATTCTACGTTATCCTCAAAATACAATTGTTATTCAACTAAAGGGAATCTGAACAATCATATTGGAGTTCCACTTAGTTTATTGGAAATAACAGATAAAACTGAAATTGCTGTTATAGAAATGGGAGCAAATCATATTGGCGAAATTGATTTCCTTTGTAAGTTATCAAAGCCAACACATGGTATTATTACAAATATCGGGATGGCTCATTTGGAAGGTTTTGGAAACTTTGAGGGAGTAATAAAAGCTAAATCTGAATTGTATCATTTTATTAAAAATACAAATGGAACTTTATTTGTAAATAATGAAGATTCATTATTAAAAGATTTATCTGAAAATATTAATAAAGTTACTTACGGAAAAAATGAGAAATCAAATTACGTTGGAAAATTATTATTTAATTTTCCTTATGTTCAGATTGAGATTGAAAATACCATGATTTATTCTAATTTAATTGGAGATTTTCAGTTTAATAACATTTTAGCGGCTTCTTGCATTGCAAATCATTTTGAAATTAAAAATAGTAATATAAAAAATTCAATTGAAAATTATATTCCACAAAATAACAGAACACAAATAATAGAAACAGAAAAAAATTATTTGATTTTAGATGCTTATAACGCAAATCCATCTAGCATGAAATCCATGATTGAATCGTTTGCAAAAATGGAAAACAAAAATAAAATCTGTGTTTTAGGAGATATGCTGGAATTGGGAAGTTATGCTGAAATTGAACATAAAAAGATCATTCAACTTACAAAAAAACTGAATTTAGAAATCATATTGGTTGGAGAAGAATTCAGTAAAATAACTACTGAAAACACTTATAAAGATATTGAAGAATTAGGTTTTCATCTAACTAAAAACCATCTGAAAAACAAGACTATTCTACTGAAAGGTTCTAGAGGAATCCGACTAGAGAAATTAGTTGAACAACTTTAAATCTGTTCTTCTTGCAGTGTGTCTCTGAATAATTTTTTTATAATTATCAGAAATGTAGAGATACAAAAACCTAAAAACGCACCAATAATTAACCATACTTCTAAAGATTTCTTAGTTTTATTGATCGGTAAAATAGGTTTGTCAATTATCTGAATAATTGGAGTTTGATTCAGAAGAGTCATTTTAGCTAGTTCAGTGTGTTTTATGATCTCAATATACATTGTATTTAAAACCTCAACTTGCCTGAAAGCCTGTAGCTCTTTTAACCTCCCACTTGCTTTTATTACTCTTTGGTTTTCATCTTTTATTTCAGCATATTGTCTTTCTGCAGATTTTAATTCTATAAAAACAGAATCTAAACGGCTCTCTAATTGCGATAATGATTTTCTGGATTTCTCGGTTTGATAATGAGTATACATCTCGCTCATTTCAGCAATCAGACTTTCCGTAAAATATTTTGCATACTCACCACTTAAAGATGTGTATGTTAAATTCAGAATAGAAGCATCATCCGTTTGACTTTCTATTATTAATTTATTTTCTATAATAGAAGACCATATTTGACCACTGATGCTATCGTGTATTATAGTTCCTTTGTTTCCAAAAAGCAATCCCTTTAACTCTTCAGTTTCCTCCCAATTCTCTCTTAAACTATTTATTTCAATATAATGATTTATCAGAAGGTCTGACTTGCCATTTAGTTCATATTCATTGTTTAAAGCCGATTCAATTACTTTCCTGGATTTCAACAACTCAATAACATTATTTTGACTAAAAGTAGTAGAAGTTAAACCTCCTAAATCCATTCCAAACTGACTTGCAATACCTGAATAAGCTGATAAAGAAGAAGAAGAACTTTGGTCTTCTACAACAAAGGATAATACAGCAGAATATTTATCCTTTTTAAAATATGCATAAGTAGCACTAATTGCAGAAAAGAAAATTATAAATGCAAAAATGTAAACTAATTTACTTTTCATCTCTTTCTTATAATCTGAAATAGTAATAATTATTTCTCTCAATGTCGCTTCTTCTTTGCTCATTATGGTTGTAATCTATCAATCATTAATATTACTGTTAGTACAGCTGTTGTTTTTAACATTGCTCTTTCAATCACCTGATTCCAATCTATAGGGTTCTGATTCTTTTTCTTTTGCTTATCTACTTTTAGAGCAACTTTTATTGTAGACCCCTTTTTCACTTTAGGAGAAAGAGAAAACAAACCAAAATTAATGGATTTCTTTACAATTCCATTAGGGTAAACTACAACCGTTTGTCTCTTGTTATTTTCCTTTGAAAATCCTCCCGCAAAATGATTAACATAAAAATTTGCTCGTTTAGAATTGAAAAATGGAGCACTAATACTATTCCCTTCTAAGTTCATTAAATTACCTGAAATATGAACAACATCCATTGTTATTGGGATGATAATACTATCACCGTCATTCAATACCAAATTATGTTTTGAGTCTTTGGATTCTAATGCCTTTTCCAAATCCAAGTAAACCATATCGTATTCATATTCTACAATAGAATAATCAATTTTATTTTCAACTAATTGATCTTTATAAATATCAAATAAATCTGGATCGGACATAATAATTTCTCTAAATTCTCCTGAAATTGTTTCTATTTCTTCTTCCTCTATTTTCACAGAAAACTTTCTGTACAATTGAGTTCCGTCTAAATAGGAATACTCTGTAAGTCCTCCACTTCTATTTATTAAAGAAGAAATTCTTTCATCTTTACTTAACACAGAATAAGTTCCAGGATATTTTACTTCTCCTAAAATTACCACATTTATTGGTTCCTCAAAATCAGGATTTTTTCTTACAAAAATTTGATCGTAAGGCTGAAGAATAAATTCTTGAGCTTGTTGAGAAACTGATAAATCAACACCAATATTCACCGATTTAACCACGGATCTTCTTGGATTTAATTTATTGGTATTTTCATCTACTTCCATAATTCTGGAAACCTCAATCCTACTTCCCTCTGCCTCTTGTTTCAATCCTCCAGAAAGTGTTAAAACATCTTTTAATGTTAGTCCATTTCCAAAATCATAATCCCCTTCATGGCGCACAGAACCTTTAACACTAACCTGATAATAATCATCAAAATCATCAACACTAAGTACAGTTACAATATCAAATTCTTGAAGAGTGATATTATCTTTATGAGAAGGGTTTTTAATAATTATCGATAAATCAATAGAGATATGAGTTTTACTTCTATCCTCATTTAATCGGATAACATAAACATTATTTGGATAAATTCTATCATTAATACATTTTGCTCTTTCTAAAAGTGAGAGTAATTTTTCTCCCTTTTTATACTCATAATCTCCTTGAATTCCAACTGAACCTTTAAGGGTTACTAAATTAGAAAGTTTGGATTGCATAGAATTTACAATTACCTCATCACCAGATTGCATAGAAGTATTTTTCAAATCATTTATATGTACATCATGTACTTTAAAACTATTGTAATCGTATCTTTTCAAAGTAATGATATCCTTAAAAGCGGAAGTAGTATATCCTCCAGCATATTTTATGATATCAGAAAGATTATCCGATTTTTTCACCTCATAAGTATATGGTCGATTTACAGCTCCTTTTACTTGAACCAAATCACTAGCTGCTGTTACCAAAATATAATCACCATCCTGTAGATAAATATCATTTGTTTTGGTAGGGTTAAACATAAACTCATAAACATCCAATGAATCTACAATTTTACCATTTCTTTTTATATAAATATTTCGAACAGAACCAATTTGTGTTGGTCCGTTTGCTGCAACTAAAGCATTAAAAGCAGTATTTATTGCAGGAATTGAATAAGACCCTGGATGATACACCTCCCCCACAATATTTACAATTATTACTCTAGAATAAGTTAAAGTAACATCCATATTAGAACTATTCATTCCAAGTTTTTTCCTGATTAACGATTTCATTTTCTCGAAAGTAAGACCTTTTACATAGATTCTACCAAAGCCTGTTGGCTCAATATATCCTCTCTCATCAACTTTTAGTAAATCAGAATAATCAGAATTTCCCCAAACAGCAATACTAATTTCATCTCCAGGACCAACTTCATAATTATCAGGTGCGTTTGCATCCAATGCTTTTTGGAAAAAAGAAAGTTCATTATTTCTAAAAATATCTTGTCCGTAAATTTTCGCCTTTGGGAATGTAAGAGTGTCCGCAGTTGTAGTATCTCCTAATTCCTGATAAAATCTTGCAATTGAATTTTGAAAATTAGAAGTGGTATCGGATTCATTTACCGTATATTTCCCTCTTTGAAATTTAAAATCCATTGCTTCCGCTATCTCAGTTTCTGAAAGTCCCATTTGTCGTAAAACTTGTTCGGATGGAATGTCAGAAGGTTTCAAATCGGAAGGATTTGTATTAGAAGGCAAAAACTTCAGATAAGCTGGATTAATTTTCCCTGTTGTGTTTTGAGCAAAAGTAGCAAAACTTAAAAGACAAACTAAAATTGATACAATATATTTTTTCATAATTTTTATTTTAATACAGAACGAGAAATTACAATCCTTTGTATTTCAGAAGTTCCTTCATAAATTTGAGTGATTTTTGCATCTCTCATTAATCTTTCAACATGATATTCTTTTACAAAACCATAACCTCCATGAATTTGAATAGCTTCAATAGTTGTTTTCATTGCGGTTTCTGAAGCAAATACTTTTGCCATTGCTCCTAGTTTATCGTAGTTTTTTCCATTATCTTTCAACCAAGCCGATTTTAAACAAAGTAATCTGGATGCTTCAATTTCAGTAGCCATATCTGCAAGTTTAAACGCAATTATCTGATGCTTATTTATTTCTTTTCCAAAAGCTTTTCTTTCTTTTGAATATTGTAATGATAACTCATAAGCTCCAGAAGCTATTCCTAATGCTTGAGAGGCAATCCCTATTCTTCCTCCTGCAAGTGTTTTCATTGCAAAGGTAAATCCAAAACCATTCTCTCCTATTCTATTTTCTTTCGGAACTTTTACATCTGTAAACATTAAAGAATGTGTATCGGAACCTCTAATTCCTAATTTATTTTCTTTCGGGCCAACAACAAAACCATCCATTCCTTTTTCTATAATAAACGCATTTATTCCTTTGTGTCTTTTTTCTACATCAGTTTGTGCAATCACCAAGTAAACTGAAGCAGTCCCTCCATTTGTAATCCAGTTTTTAGTTCCATTCAATAAGTAATAATCTCCCTTATCAATAGCTGTTGTACTTTGAGAAGTAGCGTCACTTCCAGCTTCTGGCTCGGAAAGACAAAAAGCACCAATTATTTCTCCTTTAGCTAGTGGAACTAAATATTTTTGTTTTTGCTTTTCTGTACCGAAAGTTTCCAGTCCCCAGCAAACCAATGAATTATTTACCGACATAACAACAGAAGTAGAGGCATCAATCTTTGAAATCTCTTCCATTGCTAATACATATGAAATAGCATCCATTCCTGCTCCTCCATATTTTGGGTCTACCATCATTCCCAAAAATCCTAATTCACCTAATTTTTTTATTTGATCTGTTGGAAAAGTTTGAGTTTCATCTCTTTCTATTACTCCTGGCAAAAGTTCTGTTTGTGCAAAATCTCTTGCTGCATCCCTTATCATTTCATGTTCTTCAGTAAGTCTAAAATCCATCTTCTTTTTTATTTTCTAAAATTTGAGGGCAAAAATACTCTTTTTTCAGTTATTTTTGGGAATTATTAAAGATGAATAATCAATACCACATTATCGGACTTATGTCAGGAACCTCATTAGATGGACTTGATATGGTAAAATGTGTCTTCCAAAAAGAGAAACAATGGAGCTTTAAAATGGAAAAATCTGAAACCATTCCTTATCCAAAATATTGGGAAGAAAAACTAAGAAATCTTCATACTAAAGATGAAAAGGAGATAGAAAAAACAAGTGCAAAATATGGAGAATTACTAGGGAAATTATCTCTTGAGTTTATTAAAAAAAATAATTTAAAATGTGATTACATTTCATCTCATGGACACACCATTTTTCACCGGCCTAAGTTAGGATATACTCTTCAAATTGGCGGTGGAAAAACAATTTCAGAATACACTAATATCACAACAATTAATAATTTTAGAGAATTAGATATTTCTTTAGGGGGTCAAGGAGCTCCACTTGTTCCAATAGGGGATTTACATCTTTTCTCAGAATATAAATACTGTCTAAATTTAGGGGGATTCGCTAATATCTCCTCAAAAAATGAAGATGGTACAATTATCGCTTTTGACATTTGTCCTGTAAATTTTGTGATAAATAAATTGAGTAATAAATTAGGGAAATCATTTGACAACAAAGGAGGAATAGCAAAATCAGGAACATTGAAATCAGATTTATTAGAAGAGTTAAATAATCTTTCTTTTTACACTTCTTCATCTCCAAAATCCTTAGGGAGAGAATGGGTAGAAGATATAATATTCCCAATATTGGAGAAATATGATTATTCGGATAAAGACAAAATGAATACTTTTTGTGAGCATATCGGAATACAAATTGGAACATTTCTAAAAGGAGATTCTGTTTTAGTTACTGGAGGAGGAACCTTTAACAATTATTTAATTGAACGAATAGAACACTATTCAATATCCAAAATTATTATTCCAAATTCTGAAAATATTGATTTTAAGGAAGCTATAATCTTTGCTTTTTTGGGAGTATTGAAATTACGAAATGAAATAAATTGTTTAAGTAGCGTAACAGGAGCAAAAAGAGATAGTTCAGGAGGAGATATTTATCTGAAATAAATTAAGATTTTATTCTTCTGTATTTAGTACATTTGCACAAAATTTACAATACATAATGGAAGAATTACTAAAGAAATTTGAAGACAAGAAACCAGAAGTAGTTTTTGAATGGAAAGATGAACATACGGATGCTGAAGGATGGATTGTAATCAACTCATTAAGAGGAGGAGCTGCGGCTGGAGGAACAAGAATGAGAATTGGGGTAACAAAAAATGAAGTTTTATCACTTGCAAAAACAATGGAAATAAAATTTACCGTTGCTGGCCCACCAATTGGAGGAGGTAAGTCTGGAATAAATTTTGACCCAAGAGACTCAAGAAAAAAAGAAGTATTACAAAGATGGTACGCAGCAGTTAAACCATTATTAAAAATATATTATGGAACGGGAGGAGACATGAATGTGGATGAAGTAAATGAAGTAATGCCAATGTGTGAGGCAGAAGGCATCCTTTTCCCACTAGAGGGAATAGTAAATGGTCACCATAAGAAAGATGAAGAAGGAAAAATGAAAATCATCAATCAACTTAAAGAAGGTGTACCGTTAATAGTAAGAATTGATAAACTCACTCCAAATCCTAATAAGGATTATTCTGTAGGAGATTTAATTACGGGATACGGAGTATCAGAAGCGATATTACATTACTATAATATTTATGGAGGTGAGGTAAAGGGGAAAAGAGTAATTGTACAAGGTTGGGGAAATGTTGCAGGAGCGGCCGCTTATTACTTAGCTCAAGCAGGAGCAATTATTGTTGGAATTATTGACATCAATGGTGGAGTTATCAATAAAGAAGGTTATTCTTTTGATGAAATAAGATCATTATTAGAAGATAGAAGTTCAAACTTTTTGGAAGCATCTGACCTATTAACATTTGATGAAGTAAATAAACAAATATGGGAAGTTAGAGCGGAAATCTTTATTCCTGCAGCGGCTTCTCGTTTGCTATCTCAATCTCAACTCGACACAATGATTGAAAATGGATTAGAAGTTATTTCTGCTGGGGCCAATGTACCTTTTGCTGATAAAGAAATATTTTTCGGACCAATATCCAGAAGTGCTGATGAAAGAATTAGTGTATTACCTGATTTTATTGCAAACTGTGGTATGGCCAGAGTTTTTGCATATTTAATGGGAGATGATATTGAAATGACAGATAAAGCAATTTTTGAGGACACTTCAAACAGAATTAGAGAAGCACTACAGAAATCATATGATATAAATAACTCTAAACAAAATATTTCAAAAACTGCAATGGAAATTGCACTTAAACAACTTGTATAATTATGAATCAGATTAAACTCTTTTTACAAAACGAACATCTTGGAAATTCAGGAATGAATTACCTTATTTTTGTTTCAGCAATCGTTCTCGGACTACTATTTAAAGGACTTATATCAAAGTACTTGAGCCATACTCTTTATAAAGTAATTGGTAAAAAAGAAAAAAGAGTTGGAGTGGAGCGATTTGACGAATTACTTACAAAACCAATTGCATTTTTTATTATGCTTTCCGTATTGTATTTTGGGGCAAATCACCTTACATTTCCTACGGAATGGAACATTGCTCCGGTAGAGGAATTAGGAATCAGAATGTTTATGATAAAAGGATTCTCATTAATTTACATTTACTCTGTTTTCCTAATTGTATTAAGATTAATTGCCTTTTTTGGAATATTACTACAGAAAAGAGCGGAAGAATCTGAAAATAAAATGGACGATCAATTGGTTCCATTTGCTATTGAATTCATTAAATTTATAGCTTATGTATTCTTAATTTTTATAATTCTAGCAAATATTTTTGAAGCAAACCCAACAGGACTTATTACAGGGCTTGGTATTGGAGGTATCGCACTTGCTATGGCATCAAAAGAAAGTTTAGAAAACCTTTTGGGTTCTTTTACAATTTTCTTGGACAAACCATTTACTGTGGGAGATACTGTAACTGTAGGTTCTGTAACCGGAACAGTAGAAAAAGTAGGATTCAGAAGTACACGACTCAGAACATTTGATAAAAGTTTGGTAACATTGCCAAATAAAAAAATGATTGATGCAGAATTGGATAATCTTGGGATGAGACCTGTAAGAAGAGTAAAATTTAATATTGGGTTAACTTATGAAACTACTCCTGAACAAATGAAATCTATCGTTTCTGACATACAACACTTGGTTGATCATCACGAAAAAACAAATAAAGATGGAAAAGTACGTTTTCAGGAATTTGGATCTAGCTCCTTGGATATACTGGTTATGTATTTTGTTGATAGTCCATCTTGGGATAATTTAATAGATGTAAAAGAAGACATCAATTACAAAATTATGGAGATTGTGAAAAAACATAATTCTGACTTTGCCTTCCCATCTACAACAGTATATTTGCAAAAATAAAAATTAAAAAAACATTTATAGTTTATGATTACCACAATTATGATTATTGTATTCGTTTTAGGATATATGGCAATTGCATTAGAACACCCAATAAAAGTAGATAAAGCAGCGTCTGCACTTATTATTGGAGGATTATCATGGGCTCTTTTTGCTTTCACAGGAATAAACCATCATGACCTGACCCATGAGATTCAGCATCATATTGTAGCTATTGCAGAAATATTATTCTTCCTACTCGGAGCAATGACCATTGTTGAATTAATTGATGCTCATGAAGGGTTTTCTATCATTACAGATAAGATAACCACAAATAAGAAAGTAGCCTTAATATGGATTTTAAGTTTCATTACTTTCTTCTTCTCAGCTGCTTTGGATAATCTGACAACCGCTATTGTAATGGCCGCATTGCTTCCAAAATTGATAAAAGATAAAGAAGATTTATGGATGTTTGCTGGTATGGTCATCTTATCTGCAAATGCTGGTGGAGCATGGTCTCCTATTGGAGATGTCACTACCATTATGCTTTGGATTGGAGGACAGGTCACAGCTTCTAATATTATCACTTCTGTTTTCATACCCTCATTAGTATGCGCATTAGTTCCACTTATTTATCTTTCTTTTCGACTAAAAGGAAGTGTCACAAGACCAGAAGAAACGGAGCTAAAAGAACATCATATTAATCCAACTACTGCATTTGAAAGAAATTTGATTTTCTATTTAGGTGTTGCAGGATTATTATTTGTTCCAATTTTTAAGACTATTACACATTTACCTCCATATATAGGAATGTTACTCTCTTTAGGTATCTTGTGGTTGATTACAGAAATTATTCATAGAAGTAAAAATCATGAGCAAAAATCTCAACTATCTGTAATTGGAGTACTAAAAAAGGTAGACACACCTACCATTTTCTTCTTCTTAGGAATTTTATTAGCTGTTGCAGCATTACAATCTGCAGGACAATTAGATATTGTTGCAAAATATTTACAAAGAACTTTTAATGGTGATATTTATATTATTAATATTATTATTGGATTACTTTCTTCTATTGTAGATAATGTTCCATTAGTAGCTGGAGCAATGGGAATGTATGATATTGGACCAGTAGCTGATGGGGTGCTAGCATTTCCACAAGATCATGCTTTCTGGGAATTCTTAGCATATTGTGCTGGTACTGGTGGATCAGTATTAATTATTGGATCCGCAGCAGGTGTTGCTCTTATGGGAATTTTAAAGATTGATTTTATTTGGTACTTGAAAAACATTTCTTTACTTGCACTTATGGGATATTTAGCAGGAGCTGCTACTTATATCCTTATGCAATAAAATATTAA
>JABGSE010000072.1 GCA_018647945.1 Flavobacteriales bacterium
ATAACTCAACGTCTTCTACGGTTTCAATAACTGAATGTGATAGTTATACTTGGAATGGAATCAATTATACTAATTCAGGAAATTATTCTTATCTAACTACTAATTTAGTTGGATGTGATAGTACGGCATATCTAAATTTGACTATAAACTATAATAGCTCTTTACATACAATGTGGGCTGGAGCTTGTGATTCTTATACATGGAATGGAAATACATATTATTCAAGTGGAACATATGTATGGAACGGAATTAATTCATCTGGATGTGATAGTATTGTTCAGCTCTATTTAACAGTTGAAAATAGTTCCGACACTACTTTTTATGCAAGCTCTTGTTATAACTATGTTTGGAGGTCCACAACATATAGCAGTTCGGGTATTTATTATGACACTCTTACAAATCAGAATAATTGTGATAGTATATTAACTTTAGTTCTTACAATTTATAATAGTAATAATTCATACCAAACAATAACGGAATGTGATAGTTATGCTTGGAATGGAAGTACCTATACTTCACCAGGAACCTATACTTATAGTACTACAAATTCAAATGGATGTGATTCTACGGCAACATTGAATCTGATATTACATAGTACAACATTTTCATACGAAACAAAAATAGAGTGTATTTCATATATGTGGAATGGAAATGTATATACAAATTCTGGAACTTATACTTTTACTTCTTCCAATAATAATGGTTGTGATAGCATAGCAACATTGTATTTAACAATTGATAATGGTAGTGAAGTATTTGATACAGTGACTGTTTGTTATGGAGAATCTTATGTTGTAGGAAATTCAATATATTCAATTTCTGGTATCTATCTAGATTCAGTAATCAATTCTAATGGATGTTTATCAACAATATCAACAAATTTTACTGTGTCAGATGAGATTATACCTAATATTAATCAAAATGGTTCAGATTTAGAGGTATTAGTTGCTGGAGGAAATAGTCCATATAGTTATTTATGGAATACATCATCTACATCTTCAGTTATCACAGTAGTTGCTATTGGTACTTATTGGGTAATTGTAACTGACGCTTCTGGATGTTTCTCAGATACAGTTTATTTTGAGGTAACTAATCTTTCTACAGATATTTTAGATTCTGAGATAAATCACTTAATTATTTATCCAAATCCTTCTTCTGGGATTATTCATTTACAAATAGATGTAATCAATATTTTAGATATAGAAATAAGAATAATCAATTCGACTGGACAAATTATAGAAAAAAATAATTTATCAGACTATAAAGGTGAATACACTCATTCGTTTAACTTATCAGAATATTCAAAGGGAATTTATTTCTTAGAATTAGAAACTGAGAATGGTAAAATAAATAAGAAGTTAATTCTACAATAAAAATTATTTTTAAAAGTTTTTTCTAATCAGAAATTTAATATAATTTCTTAAGTTTTTTAGGATATTCAACCTTTACTAAAAGGTATATGCAGGTTCGTAAAGGTATTTGAAGGTTTCTACAGTTCACTAGTTTATATTATTTTAGGAAATAACTTTTTTTACTTTTCAACATCTCGTTTTTAGGACTGTATTTTTTATAATTTTAGTGCACCAAAAAACCTAAAATTTAATGAAACTAAAACACTTAAAACATACCGATAATCTTGATTTTTATTCTGTAGATGACACTGCATTTGAGAAAATTCCTTTATTTGAGGGAAGTGTACAGGCAGGTTTTCCTTCTCCTGCAGATGATTATATGGATATGGACTTGGATTTACACGATCATTTAGTTCAGAATCCTTCCGCTACCTTCTGCGTAAAAGCAATAGGAGAGAGCATGAAAGATGCAGGAATACAAAGTGGTGATGTTATGATTGTAGATAGGTCTTTAGAACCAGAAAACAGAAGTATTGTATTAGCAGTTATTGATGGAGAGTTTACTGTAAAAAGAGTAAATGTAAATGATAACGAACTTTATTTAATGCCAGAAAACGATAGTTTTACTCCAATCAAAATTACAGAAGAAATGGACTTCCAAATTTGGGGAGTAGTAACTTTCATAATTCATAAAGCAGTATGATAGCACTTGCAGATTGTAATAATTTTTACGCCTCTTGCGAAAGGGTATTTCAACCTCAATTAGAGAATAAGCCAGTTGTGGTTCTTTCCAATAATGATGGATGTGTTATTGCAAGAAGTAATGAGGCAAAAAAGTTAGGAATAAAGATGGGGGAGCCTGCATTTAAGATTAAGAATCTAATAGAAAAGCACAATGTAAATGTGTTCTCTACCAACTTTGCTTTGTATGGAGATTTATCAAAAAGAGTGATGAATACTTTTAGAACGGAAGTAAGTAAAATGGAAGTATATTCTATTGATGAGGCATTTTTAGATTTTTCTGATTTAGCAAATAAGGAACGAGCAATTCAGATAAAAAAGAAAGTTCAGATGTGGACTGGAATTCCTATTTGTATTGGTATTGCAAAAACAAAAACACTAGCAAAGGTTGCGAATCATATTGCAAAGAAACATACTAAGTCAGGTGTTTTTATGTTTGATGAAGAAGATTTGATTAGAAGATCTCTAAATGTGTTTCCAGTAGAAGATTTATGGGGTATTGGTAGGAAGCACGCTAAGAGATTAAAAGATGTAGGTATTCATACCGCACTTCAACTTAGAGAAGCAGATACACATTGGATTAAAAGACATCTTTCTATCAATGGAGTAAAACTACTGAAAGAATTAAAAGGTGAGATTTGTTATCCTTTAGAAACAACCACACAAAGAAAGAAGAACATCTGTACTGCTCGTTCTTTCGGAACAGAGATAAAGGAGTTGAGTAAACTGAAAGAAGCTGTTAGTTCTCACGCTAATACTTGTGCTACAAAACTGAGGAAGGAGAAGAGTTGTTGTTCTACAATTAGTGTGTTTTTAAGCACGAATCCGTTCAAACCCCAAGCAAAACAATATCATCCCTATAGAGTGTTTCATTTGGATGTTCCTACAAATGATAGTTTGGAAATAGTAAAGTTTGCTTTAAAGGGACTAAAACAGATATACCGTTCGGATTGTATCTATAAGAAAGCAGGAGTTATAGTTGGTAGAACTGTCCCTGAAAGTCAAGTTCAATTGTCTTTATTTGATAGTGTGGATAGAGACAAGAGGAGAGAAGTGAACTTTGTAGTTGATACCATAAATCAAAAAATGGGAAGGAGTAAAGTAAAACTTGCCGTACAAGGTTCAGGTAGAAAATGGAAATTAAAACAAGAAAAACTTTCACCTTGCTATACTACACGCTTTGCTGATTTGTTAGAGGTGGTAATTTAGATCG
>JABGSE010000073.1 GCA_018647945.1 Flavobacteriales bacterium
CCAGCAGATTTACAGTCTGCCCTCGTTGACCGCTTGAGTATCTCCCCAACATCTTAAATAAACAGAGCCGATAGAGGGACTCGAACCCACGACCTGCTGATTACAAATCAGCTGCTCTAGCCAACTGAGCTATATCGGCAATTTATCCTAGTTTAATACTTCAAATGAACTTCAAAACTCCCCAAAAGAGGTCTGCAAATGTATTAAAGTTTTTATTAATACAAACATAAATTAAACTAATTTTTTTTAATGTGTGTGTTTATCTAGAAAAACAGCTATTTTCCTTTGGATTTTAGGACCTGTTTTCTAATTGCTTGCACTGTTAAGTTTGTCGATTCCTCAAATGAATGGCATTGTTTTTTTGCAAAATACTCGCCATTTGACGAATGAACACGGATTTCTGCAATTTTATTTATAGGAGATTCTGCCTTTTCAATTTTCAGAAAAACATCAGCTTTCATCAGATTATCATCTACGGACAATAACTTATTTACTTTTTTATTTACAAAATCTAATAATTCTCCATCTGGAGTAAAATGTATTGATTGAATTTCTATTTTCATAATTAATAGTTTTTATGCTCTGGGATGAGCTTGTTTATAAATTGTTTTTAACCTGTCAATGGTGTTGTGAGTATAAATTTGGGTGGCACTTAAATTTGAATGACCTAATATTTCTTTTATCGCATTAATATCAGCTCCATTATTTAGCATGTGTGTAGCAAAGGTATGTCGGAGAATATGAGGACTTTTTTTATCAAGACTTGTTACCATTCCAATATATTTATTTACTAAGTTGTACACTTGTTTTGGACTTAAAGTCAACCCTTCAAAATTAGTGAAAAGTAAGAGATTAATACTTTTTTTTTGAGAAAATATTTTAATCTGATTTAGTAGAGTGTTTGTTAAAGGGATCATTCTCTCCTTTTTCCTTTTTCCTAAAACTTTCATTTGACTATTAGAAAAATCAATATCCGAAATCTTAATATTAATTAATTCGGAAAGTCTGACACCTGTCATATAAAAAATATCAATAATTAACTTATCTCTTTCCCCTTCAAATCCTTCAGGAAATTCAATTTCATTTAACAGAATATCCATTTTTGATTTCTCTACAAAAACAGGTAATTTTTTAGAGTTTTTTGGAGAAATAATTTTTCTAGTTGGATTTTCGGAAATCACATCTTCCTGCATTAAATATTTAAAAAAACTTTTTAAAGTAGTGATTTTTCTGTTCACTGTTCTAGAAGAAATCCCAGATTCTAACAAAGAAGAAATCCACGACCTTATAATTTGATGAGAAACTTCTTTGATGTTTTCAATCTCAAATTCTAATTTTAAAAAGGAGGAAAATTGACTAAGGTCGGTGCCGTAGGAAATAAGAGTATGTTTGGAATACCTCTTTTCAAATTCTAAGTATTGAAGAAAATTATTTTTATGCATAAAAAAACCTTTTTACTAGCTACGAATTTACTAATAAAAAGGTTATCTTTTTTAATATTTTATTTTTTATTCTGCTTCTCTAAGAATTTTTGCAGAATAAGCAGCTTTTTGGTTCTGAACTCTTGTTCTTTGAGACTTCTTGATGAATTCTTTTCTTCTTCTTATTTCTTTAAGAGTTCCGGTTTTCATGAATTTCTTTTTAAATCTCTTTAAAGCTCTATCAATTACTTCTCCTTCTTTTACTGGTATAATTATCATTTCTTTGTTTTAAATTGGTCTGCAAATATATAAAAGATTTTAATACAGCAAATATTTATTTAATTATTTGTTTTGAAATCACAATCTTCTGAATTTCAGAAGTTCCCTCTCCAATTGTACATAATTTTGCATCTCTATAATATCTTTCTGCCGGAAAATCCTTTGTATATCCATACCCTCCTAGCACTTGGACGGCATCTGTAGCTACTTTTACGGCAACTTCTGAAGAATAATATTTTGCCATTGATCCTTCTTTGGTCATTTTCTTTCCTTCATTTTTAAGATTCACAGCATTATAAAGTAATAATTCTGAAGCCTCAATAGTTGTAGCCATATCCGCTAATTTAAAAGCAATAGCCTGAAAATGTGAAATTGGCTTACCAAATTGATATCTTTCTTTCGAATATTGAAGTGCAGTTTGATAAGCTCCTTTTGCAATACCCAATCCTAAAGCTGCGATTGAAATTCTACCTCCATCTAAAACTTTCATTGATTGAATAAAACCATCACCAACTTCACCTAAAATATTATCCTTATGGACTCTACAATTATCAAAAACTAACTCAGCAGTTTCAGAAGCTCTCATTCCTAATTTATCTTCTTTCTTTCCAGAAGAAAAACCATCAGTCCCTTTTTCAATCACAAAAGAGGTCATCCCATGAGTATCCCCTTTTTCTCCTGTACGAACAATAACAACTGCTATATTTCCCGAAATTGCATGAGTAATAAAATTCTTAGCTCCGTTAATAACCCAATAATCTCCATCTTTTACAGCAGTAGTACTCATTCCTCCCGCATCCGAACCAGTATTGTGCTCTGTCAATCCCCAAGCACCTATCCACTCAGCAGAAGCGAGTTTTGGTAACCATCTTTTATTCTGATCTTCATTAGCAAATTGCAAAATATGACCTGTACACAAAGAATTATGAGCCGCCATTGAAAGCCCAATTGAAGGATCTAAAATAGATAACTGCTCAATTGCAGTAACATATTCAGTATATGAAAAACCTGAACCACCATATTCTGTAGGGACTAATACTCCCATTAACCCTAACTCTCCCAATTTTTTAAAAACCTCTACCGGAAAAATCTGATTGTCATCCCACTCTCTTACATTTGGCGTAATTTCATTTTTACCAAAAGTTTTTATCATATCAGCAATCATCAGCTGATTCTCATTATAATTAAAATCCATATTAAAAATCTGTTAAACTTATTATATTATTTGAGTATTTTTTTAACTCTTTTTTTCCATTTAAAAAATCTAAATTAACAACAAATGTAAATGCAGAAACAGTAGCATTTAATTGGAATACTAACTCAGCAGCCGCACAAGCTGTTCCTCCAGTAGCCAACAAATCATCATGAACTAAAATATTCCAACCTTCTTTTACATCCTGTTTATGAATCTCAATCTCAGCAGAACCATATTCCAGATCGTACTTATATTTTATTGTTTCGCCCGGAAGTCTCCCTACTTTCCTAATAGGAATAAATGGTAACTCCATTTTATTTGCAAGTAAAAATCCAAACAAAAACCCCCTACTTTCTACCCCTACTATTGCATCTACTTCTACCCCATTTAACCTTTGAATAAAAGCATCAATAATGTCGTTTGTCAGATTAAAATCTAAGAGTAAAGGAGTGATGTCCTTGAAACTAATTCCTTTTTTCGGGAAGTTGGGAATGGTTCGGATTACCTTATCTAACTTATCTTTAATCATGGATTTTTAAATAGGGTGCAATTTTACGAAATAATTGAGAGTCAATTAGTACAATTTTCTGAATATCTTTTATCTCTTTAAAATTTCCGTGTTGAGACCTGTAATTTATAATAGTATTTGCTTGCTTGTAACGAAAATAAGGATGCATCCTTAATTCATCAACTGTAGATGAATTAATATTAATTTTCTGAATTAAGGTAGTATCTAAAGTTGTTTGTAATTTGATTTTATTTAAATCTAATTTTTCTAATCCCCATATTTCAGAAAACTGACTATAAGATAAAAACCCTCCTAAATCATTTCTATACTTTATGATTTGTTTTGCATAAAAAGGACCAATTCCATTAATAGAAATTAAAGTGATACTATCTGCAGAATTCAACTCTACTATTATTAGTACATCATTCTTCTTTTTTATTTCTTCTTGATTGAATTCCTTTTTAGAGAAAATTTCTTTTTCAGGAAAGGTAATAAAATCTGAAACTTTATCTGTAAATTCCTCAGAGATAGCAAAGCATTTTTTCAATTCCTCTTTATTATAAAACACTACTCCACTTTTTTGATAATTTCTGAAAATAGAAAGTTGTTTTGAAGAAAGCCCTAACAATATCCATCCCTCATCATCTAAAGTATTAGGGTTAAACACGAACAAAGAATCCTTTTTACTTTCATATAATTTCTCTTCTACCACAGGGATTAAACTCTCAAATTCTGAAAAATCTGTTTTTGTTTTGTCTTGAAATAAATGCATACTATTATAGTACACAATTGTAACCATCAGAATAAAAGAAAGGAGCAAAATACCATTTCGCTCCTTCTTGTTAAATCTGAAATAATTTTTTAAATTACCCATGATATAGTCATTAAATTATTTTCCAATCGCTTTTAAATATTTTACAAGTTCTTTTTTCACCTGTGGAAACAAAAGAAGTAATCCTATCATATTAGGAAAAACTAATGCCAAAATCATTGCATCTGAAAATTTAATTACTGCATCTAAAGTTGCAGAAGCTCCAATTATAATAAATAATAAAAATAACACTTTGTAAACAAGGTCTGCTGTTTTTCCAGTTCCAAAAAGATATTTCCAAGATTGAAGTCCATAATAAGCCCAAGAAATCATTGTAGAAAATGCAAACAATACAATAGCAATTGTTAAAATATAGGAAAATCCAGGTATTGCAGAATCGAAAGCCATAGATGTTAAATCAACCCCTCCAACATATTTTCCTGATTCCGTGATTAGCACCTTTCCACTTTCAACACTTCCATATAAAAATTCACTTTGTAAATTAAGTCCATCAATATTAAAAAAGATAATAACAAGGGCAGTCATAGTACAAATTACAACTGTATCAATAAATGGTTCTAATAAAGCAACTACCCCCTCAGATGCTGGGTATTTAGTTCTCACCGCAGAATGAGCAATGGCTGCCGAACCTGCTCCAGCTTCATTAGAAAAAGCAGCTCTTTGGAATCCTACAATAATAACTCCAATAATCCCTCCTAAACCTGCCATTGGAGTGAAAGCACCTTCATAAATTAATTTAAAAGCATCATCAATATATGTGTAATTTAAAGAAATTATAATTAAGGACGCCAAAACATATATCCCTGCCATAAATGGAACAATCTTCTCAGTGATTTTAGCAATTCTTTTTATACCACCAATAATTACAATTCCCACTAAAACAGATAAAATAAGCCCAATAATAAACCCTGAAGAACCTCCATCAATCCCTAACATAGACTCAATTTGAACAGTAGCTTGATTAGATTGAAAAGCATTTCCACCACCAAAAGATGCGCCAACACAAAGAACAGCAAAAAGACCTCCAAGAATTTTTCCTAAATTTTTCATTCCCTTCTCATCTAATCCTTTTCTTAAGTAGTACATAGGTCCTCCGTAAATTGTTCCATCATCACCAACATCTCTGTATTTTACTCCAAGGGTGCACTCTACAAACTTAGTAGACATACCAATAATTCCGCAAACAATCATCCAAAAAGTAGCTCCAGGACCACCTAATGCAATCGCTACTGCAACACCTGCAATATTCCCTAAACCAACTGTTCCGGAAACAGCTGTTGCTAAAGCCTGAAAATGAGAAACCTCCCCATCTTGACTCTCATCTTTAATTGTCCCTTTTATATCTCCATCTATATTTAAATCAGATTTTTCTGCAGTATGACTATCAATATCATCATATTTTCCTCTTACAGTGTTTATTGCAATCCCAAATCTTTTTATACCTGGAAAAGAAAAGTAAATTGTAAAAAATGTAGCTCCTATAATTAGAAGTAACAATACAAACGGAATACTAATACCTAATATCTCAACAGGAGTTAAAACGAATCCCTCCCACCAGTCTGCAATTGGCATAAATTTCTCATTAATTTTTTCATCTATTCCTTCCGCCTTTATAATAGTTGGAAGTAGAATGATAAGTGTAAAAAGTATTTTCTTCATTTTTTAATTATTTAATTGTTTTTCTATTATTGATAAGCACTCCTCAAAAGAGTGTGGGTTATATCCTAATTCTTTCTTTGCTTTATCTAAAATAAATCCTGTTCTTGGAGGCCTTCCTGCAGTTTGATTTAAAGTTGTAGTAGAAATCCTATTCATATTTTTGGTAGAATAATTATAGTGTCTTGCAATTCTTTCTACAATTTCAAAAATACTCATTATATCTTTGCCAGAGGCATTATATATTCCATATTTTGCTTTCTGAAAAGATAAAATACAAGCATCTGCTAAATCTTCTGCTAAAGTTGGCGCACGAAATTGGTCATCAATTATATTGAGAGGTTCTCCTTTTTCTAAAGCTCCTTTTGCCCACAAAACAATATTTCCTTTACTCAAGTTTTCGGCAACACCAAAAACAATTATGGTTCTTAATATCGTCCATCTACAAGAGGATTCTAACAAAATGGTTTCTGATTTTAACTTAGAAAGTCCATAATAAGATAAAGGGTTAGGAATATCATCCTCACTATAAGGTCCATTTTCTCCATCAAAAATAAAGTCTGTAGAAATTTGTATTAAATGAGCATCTATATTAATAGCGCAATCTGATAAATACTTCACTGCATCTACATTAAGAGTATCACATTCTTGTTTTTTATCTTCACAGACATCTACATTTGTCATAGATGCAGTATTGATAATTATATCTGGTTTTTCGGAAAAAACAACTTTCTCTATTTCCTGTTTATTTGTAATATCTAATGAAATATATTTATAACCACTTTTTTCAGAAACTCTATTCTCTCCAATTGAAGTAGCAATTAAATCTACTGAATTATCTACTCTTAACTTATGTAAAAGTTTCTGACCTAATAGACCATTACTTCCGGTAATTAATACTTTCATTAGTTATAATCTGGTGTTAATACAAATCCGAATCCCCTTACCAAAAAGATGGAAAATAACAAAAATAAGATGAAATATATTCTGTGAAATTTAACTATTTTTTTCATATTTTATAAATCAAAAACACTTCTTCTTCTGTACTTAAAATGGTTTCTAATCTTTAGAATAAAAACCATAACTAAATAAATTAGTATGGTAAAACTATTTGCAAATGCTCCGTAAATAAAAAACAATCGAATAAAAGAAGACTTAATCCCTAGTTTAGAAGCCCACCAGGAACTAACTCCAAAAAAATGTTTTTCAAATAAGATTTTAATTAATTTCATTATGTTTTAAAAGGTGAGTTCCGATACCGCAATTTAGACATTTTTTTTTAGATTAATACTCATTATAAAGTTGGATTAAGGACTTGTATTTTAGAATTCAAATTTATCTGAATTGTGAAATAAGAAAACTAAGAAACCACTAGAATCAAACAAGGTATTTTCCCAAATATATTGTAAAAAATCTTCTTTCATATAAAATTAAAAATATAAAAAGTATCTTTGAATCTGAAAAAAATATACTATGTTTTTTATTGTATCTAAAATATTGGCCTTTTTAATAAAACCTACTTTCTGGATTTTATTACTACTTATTTCTTCCTTATTTTTTAAAAAGAGAAGGAAAACACTCCTTATTATATCCGTTTGCGCATTCTGGTTTTTTGGAAATTCATTAATAGTAGATCTTGCCTACAAAATTTGGGAAGAAGATGTAATTTCCGTTTCAGAAGTAAAAGAAACATACGATTATGGAGTTGTATTAGGAGGATTTTCTGGATATGATGAAACTAAAAAAAGAATTGAATTTAATGAATGTGGAGGTAGATTGTTTTATGCTATTCAGCTTTACAACTTAGGGAAAATAGAGAAAATATTAATTAGTGGAGGAAATGGACAGTTAATAAATGAAGGATATAAGGAAGCAGATTGGTCTAAAAATTTCCTAATAGATTGTGGAATTCCTGAAGAGGATATTGTAATCGAAAATAAATCCAGAAACACTTGGGAAAACGCTAAATTTACATCTCAAATTCTAATAAATGAAGGAGATGTAACACTACTTCTTATCACATCAGCATGGCACATGAAAAGAGCCTCTTATTGTTTTACTCAAAACTACATGGATGTAGATAAATTCTCAACCGATTATACTTGGGAAAGCACTTCTTTTGATTTAGAATATATTTTATTCCCTACATCCGACTCTTATGAAAGATGGGAAACATTGATAAAAGAAATGATAGGAAATTTAGTTTACCGAATACAATATTAAATTCCGTATTCAGAAAGTAGAATATCCATTTTGTGTTGTAATTTTTCCGCTTCTTCTCTTGCTTTTTCTGCAAAATCAATATCAGAAGAAGCATAAATAATCCCTCTAGAAGAATTTACTAATAGTCCACAATCGGCATTCATTCCATATTTTGCAACATCTTGCACATTGCCTCCTTGTTCACCGACACCAGGAACCAACAAAAAGTGATTTGGAATAATTTTTCTAATTTCAGAAAGTTGTTCTGCTCTTGTAGCTCCAACAACATACATCATATTTTCATCCGTACCCCACTTTTGTGAAGTTTCTAGAACTTGCTCGAATAACTGTTTACCGTTTTCACTTTTTATCTTCTGAAAATCTAGTCCTCCTTTATTAGAAGTAAGAGCTAAAAGAATAGCCCATTTAGCTTTAAATTCCAGAAATGGAGTCACAGAATCCGAACCCATATAAGGGGCAACTGTAACTGAATCAAAATTCATATTTTCAAAAAAAGCTCGAGCATACATACTAGATGTATTACCAATATCTCCTCTTTTGGCATCCGCAATGGTGAAAATATTTTCCGGAATATAGTCTAAGGTTTTTTGCAAAGAGTTCCAACCACTTACTCCCATACTTTCGTAAAAAGCAATATTGGGTTTGTAAGCCACACACAAATCCTTAGTAGCATCAATTATTTGTTTATTGAATTCAAAAATAGGGTCTTCCAATTCCAACAAATGAGTTGGTATTTTTTTAATATCCGTATCTAAACCGATACAAAGGAAAGATCTTTTAGATTTTATTTGATGTATCAGTTCAGCTCTATTCATTTATTAGCATTTTCTTTTCTACAGTTCCGTCTGCAAAAATATAAAAAAGAATTTGATTTTTTATCTTATTCACTGTTCTCCCAAGCACATCAACTACTTTTAACAACTTCTTATTTTCGAAAAAACATCAATATAAATAATAGCTTTTTCATATTTTAACTTTCTGATGTAGTACCTACTTTTAGTTTTTCTGCATTTTCTGCAAGTTGTAGTTCGTCAATGAATTCTTGAATATCACCCCCCATTGTAGCTTGTAAATTATATTTTGTCAGTCCTATTCTATGTTCAGTAACTCTTCCTTGCGGATAATTATAAGTTCTAATTTTTGCAGATCTATCTCCAGAAGAAACCATGGTTTTCCTGTGTTTTGCATCTTCCTCTAATTTTTTCTGTAATTCAATTTCATAAATTCTGGAACGCAATACTTTTAGGGCTTTATCGTAATTTTTAAGTTGAGATTTTTGGTCTTGACACTGAGCAACAACTCCCGTAGGAATATGTGTTAAACGAACAGCCGAATAAGTTGTATTTACCGACTGACCACCAGGACCAGAAGAACAATACGTATCTTTCCGGATGTCTGAAGGTAGTAATTCAATATCAAATTCCTCTGCTTCTGGAAGTACAATAACTGTGGATGCTGAAGTATGAACCCTTCCCTGTGTTTCCGTTTGTGGAACCCTTTGAACCCTATGCACTCCCGACTCAAATTTTAATTGTCCGTAAACATCTTCTCCATTTACATTAAAAATGATTTCCTTATAACCTCCAGAAGTTCCTTCTGCAATATCTACAAGTTCAATAGTCCATCCTTTTGAAGAAGCAAATGCAGTATACATTCTGTATAAGTCTCCTACAAAAATACTTGCTTCATCTCCACCAGCACCCGCTCTAATTTCCATTACAGCATTTTTGGCATCTTCAGGTTCTTTAGGAATTAAAAGCACTTTAATCTCTTCATCCATTTCCTGTTTTCTAGGAAGCAAGTCATCCAACTCCATTTTTGCCATTTCTCTCATCTCATCATCTGATTCTTCTTTCAGAATTTCCTTTGATGAGTTTATATTTGAAATAACATTTTTATATTCATTATAAGCGTCTATAATAGGAGACAAATCTTTATATTCCTTACTTAAGAGAACATAAAGTTTCATATCATTCATAGCGTCTGGAGAAGAAATTAATCTTTCTACTTCAAAATACCTATCTGCAATTGCCTTTAATTTATCTAACATATTTTAATTATAAACAAACTCACCAAATTTACTTTTTATAGTAAGTTTTTTCGTTTCGCTTTCTTCTACTTTACCAACAATTTTAGCGTCCACATTATAAGATTTTGAAATAGTAATAATATCTTCAGCAATTTCTGGAGAAACATACAACTCCATTCTGTGTCCCATATTAAATACCTTATACATTTCTTTCCAATCTGTATCTGATTCTTCCTGTATCATTTTGAAAAGAGGAGGTAATTCGAACAGATTATCTTTTATAATATGAACATCATTTACAAAATGCAAAACCTTAGTTTGAGCTCCTCCTGAACAATGTACCATTCCGTTAATATTCTTTCTGTATTTATCCAGTATCTCTTTTATTATAGGAGCATAAGTTCTTGTTGGAGATAATACTAATTTTCCAGCATCCAAATTGGTTCCTTCAATTTTATCAGTTAATTTCTTAGTGCCTGAATAAACTAAATCTTCAGGAACGGATGGATCATAACTTTCCGGGAATTTTTCCGCAAGTACTTTAGAAAATACATCATGACGAGCAGAGGTCAATCCATTACTTCCCATTCCTCCATTATACTCTGTTTCGTAAGTAGATTTACCTGATGAAGAAAGTCCAATAATCACATTCCCTCCTTCAATATTTGCATTATTAATAACATCTGATCTTTTCATTCGGGCAACTACAGTAGAATCTACAATAATTGTACGCACTAAATCACCAACATCAGCTGTTTCCCCTCCAGTAGAAATTATATTAACTCCATACTTCTTATATTCTGCAAGTAATTCTTCTGTACCATTTATAATTTCAGAAAGTACCTCTCCATTTATTAAGTTTTTATTTCTTCCAATTGTAGAAGACAACATAATATTTTCGGTAGCACCTACACAAAGTAAATCATCAATATTCATTATTAACGCATCCTGAGCGATACCTCTCCAAACAGAAATATCTCCTGTTTCTTTCCAATACATATAAGCTAAAGAAGATTTTGTACCAGCGCCATCTGCATGCATAATAAGACAATATTCTTCATCTCCACTTAAATAATCTGGAACAATTTTACAAAACGCTTTAGGAAATAATCCTTTATCTACATTTTTAATTGCATTATGAACATCTTCTTTATCTGCCGAAACTCCTCTCTGATTATACCTATTGTCTTTCATATTATGATAAAAAAAAGCATCCGATTAAGGACGCTTTTTTTATTATTGATTTATAAACTACTTTTCTTTTGTAACTTCCTCTTCAACTTTAGTTGGAACGTAATCCTCAGTTAAAACTTTAAAAGTAGTTCTTCTGTTATATTGATGCGCCTTTTCTTTATTCTTTTTAAATCTGAATTTATTAATATAAGATACCGAAAGAACATCACCAACTTTTAATTTACCATCTTTCTGATCCATTACATATGGAGTAGATTCTCCTTTCCCATTCGCTAATAATCTGTCGGCAGGAATACCTTTAGAGATTAAATACTCAATACAAGCATCTGCTCTTTTCTGAGATAAAGCGTTGTTTTGTTTATCGGTTCCTCTAAAATCAGTATGAGAATTTAACTCAATTGTAATATTCGGATTTTCATTTAAAGTGATGATTAATAAATCTAAATCTAAAATAGATTGTGGTCTTAAATCCGATTTAGCAAAATCGTACTCAATTCTAGGTAAAATAATTTCTTTCTTAATCGGATCAATATTTATGTCCTTAACCAAATCCGTATTTCCTTCAATTCCTACTGTAGTTTCAGTAACTTTATTATTTAAATAACCTTCCTTTGTAACAATAATTTCGTAAGAAGTTAAAGGAGTTAAATCAAAGTTATAACTTCCTGTATTATCTGTAATAAACTCAACCGCAGAACCATCATCTCCAACAAGTTTTACCTTTGAATTAGTAACCACAGCGCCTGTTTTTGTATCCGTAATAACACCTTGTAAAGTTAAAATTAGCGGAGGCAATTCAAACTGATAGATATCATCTCCACCTTTCGAATTTCTCTCATTCCCTTCAGAGTCAGTCCATTTTACTCTGTTAGAAGTAAAATAACCTCTTTCACTTTTTCTTTCAATAATCATCCCAAAATCATCCGCAGAAGAATTTACAGGATATTTTAAATTAACGGATGAAACATACAATCCATCTTCTGATAATATTGATTTATAGATGTCTAATCCACCCATTCCTACATGTCCGTTGGAAGAAAAATACAAAGTACCATCTTGGTGCAGAAAAGGAAACATTTCATCTCCACTTGTATTTACGGCCGGACCTAAATTAACTGGATCTGCCCATTGTCCTCTATTTATTTTTTCTACTATCCAAAGGTCTTTTCCTCCATATCCTCCTGATAAGTTTGCTGAAAAGATAATTGTTTTCTCATCTGAGGAAACTGCTGGATGGCCTATTGTAGAGTTGCTATCTAATTTAATTTGTAGTGTATTTAATGATCCCCAAAGTTTTCCTTTTCTTTGAGAAATACTAATTCCACATCCTAAAGATTTTTTACTTTCCACTTTACAAGTTGTAAAATACATTGTTGTTCCATTTTCATTTAAACACAATGTTCCTTCATGAGCTTCAGTATTAATTGGTTCTAATTCAGCTTTTGGAATACTCCATTTTCCTTTTTTATCTAATTTTGTTTTATAAATATCAGTGAAGAACTCTCCTGTTCTTTCATCAATTTTATCATTTGAAGATCCTTTTCTAGATGATATAAAGTAAACTTCTGAATAATCACGATTACCAAATGCAGGAGAAAAATCATTGCTTCTGCTATTTACTACAGGCATTTGCTGAATTAAATATCGTGTAGGGTTTTTCATCCACTGAACAGCAAACTGACAGGACTTCATTCCTTTTTCTCCTCTAATATCGGTAGGATTTTTTTTGTTATAAAGGTCGTATTGTTCAAGAGCATCTTCATATTTAGCATTAATCATTAACATATCGGCATACCTTAAATACACAATTAAATCTGGGTATTTTGATTTCACTGCTCTCTTGTAATAACTTTCCGCTCTTTTTGTATTACCTGATAACCTATAACATTCAGCTTGTTTAAAAGTTATTTCTGCCTTTAAAGCTCTATTTTTGGTTTTCTTGTAAGCTTTCTTGTACAATTCGGAAGCTTTAAAGTATTCCTCAGCATCAAAAGCTCTATCTGCTTTCGCTGTTTTCTTGTTTATTTTTTGAGCTAAAACTGTGTTTGGTACTACTGAAGACAGAAGTAAACTAACAACTAATAACTTTAATATGTTTTTCATTTTTCTTAATTTGTATTTTGGCTAAAATAAGGAATAATTTGCAATGTGCTAAACATAAAAATCCATGAATTATAAATAATTGATTGTTAGCTGCTTATTTAAAGTCAGAAAAAAGTGTTTTTCTAATTATATTTTAGCGGTTTTCACCGTTTTAATTATTCTTCCAGCAATTTTATATGGATCTGCGTTTGACGCAGGTCTTCTATCTTCCAACCAACCTTTCCAACCTTGTTCAACAGTAATAATTGGAATTCTGATGGAAGCACCTCTATCAGAAACTCCATAACTAAAATCGTTAATAGAAGCTGTTTCGTGCAAACCAGTTAACCTTTGATCGTTATAGGCACCATAAACATCAATATGCTCTTTAGTAACCGATCTAAATGATTCACAAATTTTTTCGTAAATCTCCTGAGAACCACATTCTCTTAAAGTAGAATTAGAAAAGTTAGCATGCATACCAGATCCATTCCAATCACCTTTAA
>JABGSE010000074.1 GCA_018647945.1 Flavobacteriales bacterium
AGGTAGGAAAAAGTAAATTAAATACACCAATATAGATTATGTTCTAATTGAAGATGATAATAGAAACGCAGTGTATAAGGATGAAGAATTTAAAAATTAAACAATGGATAAATCAGAAATAGACCAAGAATTTTGGATTGAAAGTTTAATGGATTTTGCAGATGACGCGCATAATGAAGGTAGAATTGTAATTGTAGAAATTAGTTTGGAAGATTTAGAAAGTGAAAATGAAGAAGGTATCTCAATTAAAAATAAGGTAAAATATGCGGATTGGGTTGCTTTATCAGATATTTTATCTAAAGAAGAATTGAAAGCTGTTAAAAGAGATTGTTTAGAATATGAAAGTGAATTTGATGATAAAGAAGAGAAACCAAATAATTTTACATGGATAGTTTTATATTCTGAAGGTGAGTATATTACTCAACTTGCTACATATTAATAAATAATAGATTAACAAAAACAAACTAAATGGAATTTAAAGTTACATTTCAACTATCATCAAGCTATGAGAATTCTGAGAATGATAAAACAGTAACAGAAATAATGTTTTTTGAAGCAAATAATACTGAAGAAGTACATGATCAAATTGATGATGATTTTATAGATTCATTTGATGATACTGCTGCTATTAATTTCAGTACTGAAGATCGTTTAGTAGGTATTTCTATAGATTACATATTGATTGAAGATGAAAATGGAAAAGTTACATATAAAGATGAGGATTTTAAACATTAAAAAAATGAAAACATTATTTATAGATATGGATGGGGTGATTGTAGATTTTATGCAGTCCGTAAAAAATCATCCAGAATATGAGAAGTACAAAAATGAGATAGATGCTTTGCCTGATGTATTTTTAAATGCATTGCCAATGGAATTTGCAATTGATTCAGTTGGTAAACTTTTGGATTGTGGTAAGTATGAAGTTTACATTGCCTCCACTGCTCCATGGGGAAATATTGACTCTTTATCGCATAAACGTATTTGGATTGAGAGATACTTTGGTGAGAGGCTTAAAAAGCGCCTTATTCTTACTCATAGAAAAGATTTCTTAATGGGTGATTATTTAATTGATGACAGACTGAAAAATGGTGCAGGCGAGTTTAAGGGAGAGTTTATTCATTTTGGTACTGATAAGTTCCCTGATTGGAATTCAGTCCTTGAATATTTGCTTTAAGTTATAGTTTTGCTAAGTAATAATTGAAAAAAAATTATATGAATGAATTAAAATGTACAAAATGTGATGTAGTATTTAAAGTTGATGAGTCAGGTTGTGCAGAGAAAACAAGTTAGAGGTCAGCAATTTGATGAGGAGTTATAAAAGCAATTACTTCATACAAGTAAAGAAAAGTCATATAAAGTTATTTAGAAATACAATTAACAATAATATTTTATAATATTGTAAATACAAATGCGGAAGCCGAAAAGCAAATAGAGTAGGTGAATTAAAAAATACACAAAATGCCATATACAATGAAATATACAACAGATAGAGATGATTGGGGTGGAGCGGTTAAAAGTGGAGAATCGTTTACTATAATACAATATACTAGCGCACCTAATTCTCATTCTTTAAAAGAACATTTAGTAAAAATTGGAAGAGAAGTAAGAACCAGTTCTTCAATGGGAGGGGGTGGTTTAGATGTTGGAGAGATATCTAAAAGTAATAATTGGACTATTGAAAGAATAAAGTAATTTATAAACATATTGTAATGTCAAATGGAAGGGATTGTGTGTATTGTGAAAAAAACATGTTAATAACGCATCTTGTTTTAATATCCCTGATAAGAAGTGTAAGCTTCAAGATTAATAATGAATAAAACCTTTAAATCAGCAATTACTCGTTTTGGTCCTATATTAACACCACATAGGATCGTGTTAACAGATGATATGTTTATTTATAAGAAAAGGAATAAATATCTTATAGGGGTAGATTCAACATCTATCCCTTATGAGAGAATTTCTTCAATAGAAATTGATAAAGATATTTGGGGAGCAGCTATAGTAATTACCACTTTTGGAGGTGAAGAGATTATTGCCAAAAAATTTAGTTGGAAAGATGCAAATGCAATCAAAGAAATAATAGAAACAAAAATTTAACTTTTATAAAAA
>JABGSE010000075.1 GCA_018647945.1 Flavobacteriales bacterium
CAGATTTAGAACTATGTCTGTAGATAGATTCTGTATTTGTTGCAATCAGAATCTTATCCTCCTCTAAGTTAAATTGATAGGAACCCATTTTTGAAAGTCTTTCATCATCAGAATTCATTAAGGTTTTCACAATTTTTCCTGACTCAAAAGAGTTCTTATGTATTTTTATTCCATCATCATTTTTTTCTGTTGTAGTATAATGCTCTCCGTCATTCATAGATTTAAATCCAGGAACTCCACTTGGATAAAATTTATAATTCTGCCATATATCTTCTAGTGTTACTTCTTTTTGTGAGTAAGAAAAAATAGAAATAGAGATGCAAATAATTAAAGTTAATGTCTTTTTCATGATGTTTAATTTTAGATTGGCGAATTTACTTAAATTTGCGCAAAATTATTACATGAGTTATAAAAAGATAAATAAAGATGATATTTCTTATTTTCAAAAAATAGTAGGAGAGGGTTCGGTATTATATTCTGAAGAAGTTCTTTTGGAATATTCTCATGATGAAACAGAAGATTTATCTTTTCTTCCGGAAGTAGTTGTAAAACCAAATACTACTAAAGAAATATCTGAAATAATGATTTATTGTAATTCTCAGAATATTCCAGTAACGCCTTGTGGTGCCCGAACGGGATTGAGTGGAGGAAGCTTGCCAATAGAAAGTGGTTTGGTTTTAAGTCTAGAAAAATTAAATTCTATTATTGAAATTGATGAAAGAAATCTTCAATCTACTGTTGAACCTGGGGTAATAAATGAAGTTTTTCAAAATGCAGTAAAAGAAAAGGGATTATTTTATCCTCCGGACCCAGCAAGTAAGGGTAGTTGTATGCTTGGTGGAAATATAGCAGCGAATTCAGGAGGACCTAAAGCACTAAAATATGGAGTCACAAAGGATTATGTTCTCAACTTAGAAGTTGTACTTCCTACTGGAGAGATTATTTGGACAGGAGCTAATGTTCTAAAAAACTCTACTGGATATAATCTTACTCAACTAATGGTTGGAAGTGAAGGTACATTAGGAATTATTACCAAAATTGTATTCCGATTGATACCATTACCTACAAAAGACATAACAATGTTAGTTCCTTTCAATAGCGCTGAGAGAGCGTGTGAGGCGGTTTCTGCAGTTTTCCGTGCTGGTATCACACCTTCTGCTTTAGAGTTTATTGAGAGAGATGCAATTGATTGGACTTTAAAACATACGGATATTTCTATGAATATAGAAGATGGGGTAGAAGCTCATTTACTGATTGAAGTAGATGGAGACAATTTAGATGTTTTATATTCTGATTGTGAGAAAATCGCTAAAGTTCTGGAAGAGTTTGAAAGTGGAGAAATATTGATTGCAGATAGCAGTGCTGAAAAAGAAAACCTTTGGAAACTCAGAAGATCGGTAGCGGAATCAGTAAAAGCAAATTCTGTTTACAAAGAAGAAGATACAGTTGTACCAAGAGCGGAACTTGCAAAGCTCCTAAAAGGAGTAAAACAAATTGGAAAGAAATATGGTTTCAAGTCTATTTGTTACGGACATGCGGGTGATGGGAACCTGCATGTAAACATCATAAAAGGTGAGATGACAGATGAGTGTTGGGAAAATGAGCTTACAAAAGGGATAAGAGAAATATTTGAACTTACAAAAAGTTTAGGAGGTACACTTTCAGGAGAACATGGAATTGGTTTGGTGCAAAAAGATTATATGGATATAGTTTTCTCTGATAAAGAAATAGAATTACAAAAAGGAATTAAAAAACTATTCGACCCAAACAACATCCTTAATCCTGGAAAGATATTTGTATAGTTTTTAATACTAATTTATCAAATAAATGTAGTTATTTGCAATTCAAAAATTATAAATGATAGTTAATCAGAATACTACTTTTAATAAAATCTTTTTTTTTGGAATTATAGTTTTAATTTCATTGTCATCAACATTACCTTTTTTAAATTGGATTACATCTTGGATATCATTAGTATTAGGTATTGTTTTTGCAATTATACTTGGAAATCCATATGATGGTAAAACTGGTAATTTAACCAGTAGTTTATTAAAAATTTCAGTTGTTGGTATTGGTTTTGGTTATCCTATTTCAGCAATATCAGAATTATCCATTACCGAATTTTCGTTTGTAATAATTTTTATATTCTTAACATTAATTCTAGGATTTATTATAGGTAAAATAATAAATGTTGATCGTAAAATAGCAGATCTAATAACTGCAGGAACATCTATTTGTGGAGCAAGTGCCATAGCGGCTGTAGCTTCTACAATAAAAGCAAATGAAAAGCAAATCTCAATTTCTTTAGGAACAGTATTTATTTTAAGTGCTTCAGGTTTAATTATATATCCAATTATTGGAAATTATCTAGATTTAACACAGCATCAATTTGGTATTTGGGCGGGGCTATCTGTTCATGACACCGCTTCAGCTATAGGTGCAGCTCAAGATTTTGGACCTGAAGCATTAAAAACTGCAACCATAGTTAAACTGGCAAAAGTATTGTTTATAGTTCCTTTAGTTTTCCTGGGTACTTACCTTTATAAAGATGGAAATAAAAAGTTTACTTTTCCATTTTTTATCATTTTCTTTCTTCTAGCAATGTTTCTAAATTCAATGTTTCAAGATTTTAATGGATTTGCTACTATTAAAGAATTTGGAAAAAAAGGTCTTCAGATAAGTTTGTTTTTGATTGGAGCAAATCTTTCAATCAAGAATTTAAAAACAATTGGTATTAAACCTTTTTTACATGGACTTTTCATTTGGTTATTCCTTTCCTTATCTTCATTATTAGCGATTATATACTTTTCTTCCTAATTTCCCTTTATATAGTAAAAATTAAACTTAGTTTTGTTAAAACTTTAAATTGACATGCGAAAACAATTAATACTAGTAGTAAATGATGATGGAATTAATGCTCCGGGAATCCGAAAACTAATCGCCATAATGAATGATTTTGGTGAGGTTGTGGTTGTTGCTCCAGACGGACCGCA
>JABGSE010000076.1 GCA_018647945.1 Flavobacteriales bacterium
ATGTGACTTTCACATCTGAATGTGTTCAAGACTTAAAAGTTAAGATACTTAATGTACTAGGGGAGGAACTTATAAATGAAGATCTACAACAGTTTGTAGGCGAGTACACCAAACAGATTAATCTAAGCAATAATGCAAAAGGAATTTACTCCTTAGAAATCACAACTAATAATGGTGTGATTAATAAGAAAATAATTCTTCAATAAACAAATTATAACTATGAAAAAATTAGTAACACTTTTACTAATTTCCCTGACACTTTTGTCAAATGCACAAACAGGCCTATTAGCTGGAACAGGATATGCTCCAGATTTTACAGTTACTGATATAAATGGAACATCACATAATTTATATAATTATTTAGATAGTGGGAAAGTAGTTGTGTTGGAGTTGATGAGCGTGACATGCGGACATTGTCAGTCACATGCAGCAGGAACTGAGAATTCCTATCAAACAAACGGACCTAGCGGAACAAATGTTGCTAGATTCTTAGGTTTAGAAGTTAATACTGCAACTGATAGTGCTGCGGTGGCTAACTTTGCAAGTACTTATGGAGTTACATTTCCTATAGCAAACAATGTATCACCTACGGCTATAAATTATCAATTATATTACACTCCAGGATATTATATAATTTATCCTGATAGATCATATACAACTATTTGTGCTTTGTACTGTGTTACAGCTCAAAATTATTCGACGATAGAAGGTTTATTAAATACAGCTATAGCATCATGGGTTCCTCCTGTATATGGATGTACAGATTCTTTAGCTGTTAATTATAATCCTTTGGCTACAGTTAATAATGATAGCTGTGATTTTACTTCTTATACCATAAAAACACTAGGAATGAGTTTCTCCCCAGATACCATTATTTGTGATGTGGGTGATACAATTAATTTTATTTTAGGAGGATATCATAATGCTGTGGAGGTAAGTGATAGTACTTGGCTGGCAAATGGAAATACTTCTAATGGTGGTTTTAGTTTTGGTTATGGCGCAACTGGAATGTTTATTCCAGATGATTGTCATACGTTTTATTATGTATGTCAGTCTCATACATCTTCTGGTATGAAAGGAGTAATTATTGCTCATCATCCTCCAGTTTCTGGATGTACAGATAGTTTGGCTTTAAATTATGATAGTTTGGCAACAGTAGATGATGGAAGTTGTATTTATTCTACTCTTGCTTCAGATTTATTTATATCTGAATATGCAGAGGGAAGTGGAACTAATAAATACATTGAGATATTTAATGGGACAGGTCAAGATGTTGATCTTTCTAATTATCAATTATGGAAAGTAACTAATGGTGGTACTTGGCCAGAATATACATTTAACCTTTCTAGTATCCTTTCTCATAATCATGTTTATATTGTATATAGTTCTAGCTCTAGTGTTGATCCTATTATTGCAGCAGCTGGAGATGTAACATGGAGTCAAGTAACCTGGACAGGTGATGATGCAGTAGGTTTAGCAAAGAGCGTTCCAGGTCTTGGATCAAGCTTTACACTTATTGATGCAATTGGTGAAGATGGTCCTGATCCTGGTACTGGATGGAATGTTGCTGGAATAACTAACGCTACAAAAGACCATACATTAGTTAGAAAATGTTCAGTAACTGGGGGAAATACAAACTGGAGCTTATCTTCTGGAACTAATGCTCAAGATTCTGAATGGGAAGTATTTTCTCAAAATTATTGGACAGATATTGATCAACATACATTCCCATGTCAATCCGCTACTGTTTATGGTTGTACTGATTCTACAGCATTAAATTATGATCCTCTAGCAACAATTGATGATGGATCTTGTGTGTTAGTTGTTTATGGTTGTACTGATTCCACAGCATTTAATTATGACGCAACTGCAAATTCAGACGATGGGAGTTGTTGTTTTCAAAGTGGATGTACTGATCCTAACGCATATAATTATGACCCTTCAGCATGTTATAATGATGGTAGTTGTATAACACCTATTTTTGGATGTATGAGTACTAGTGCAATGAATTTTGATTCCACTGCAACTATAGACGATAATAGTTGTATTTATTTAGCTGATAAAGTTGATTTATTTTTCTCAGAATATGGTGAAGGGAATTCAAATAACAAATATTTAGAAATTTATAATTCTACATCTAACTCAGTTGATTTATCTTCTTATGCTCTTACAAGAGTTTCTAATGCGCCAACAACTGTTGGTGTTTATGAGTACTGGGTAGATTTTGATTCTGCTGCTGTTATTTCAGCAAATGATGTTTATATTGTAGCTCATTCATCAGCTGATTCTAGTATTCTAGCGCAATCAGATATGACATATTCATCTTTAAGTAATGGTGATGATGGTTTTGCTTTAGTGTATGGTGGAAAACCTTCAAGTCCTGTTTTACCAGGAAACGAATATATTATCCTTGATTTTCTTGGAGATTTTAATGGAGATCCAGGATCTGGTTGGGATGTTGCAGGAGTAAGTCAAGCAACAAAGGATCATGTTTTAATTAGAAAATGTGATGTAAATATAGGTAATACAAATTGGACAAACTCAGCTGGTACAGATTCTCTAAACTCTGAATGGACAGTTTTAGCAAATGAAGACTGGTCAGATATTGGACAGCATACTAATATATGTCAAAGCTCTCCTGTTTATGGCTGTACTGACCCTACAGCATGTAACTATGACACACTAGCAGATACTGATGACGGTTCATGTATATTACCTGATGGTTGTATAGATCCAATAGCAACTAACTATGATCCAGCTGCAACATGTGATGATGGATCATGTGTTTATTGTGTATGGGGCTGTACTGGACCAACTTCTTGTAATTATGATCCATTAGCTACTTGTGATGATGGTTCTTGTTATGGTGCTATTGGTTGTATGGATTCATTAGCTACAAATTATGATCCTTTTGCTTGTCTTGATGATGGAAGTTGTACTTATCCAACTACATGTAGTAATCCACTTCCTACTGGAATCTATATTGATGAGATTATTCAGGTTCAAGCTAAGATTCACTGGGATAATATGAGTAATGCTACATGTATGGCTCTTAAATATCACGTTCAATTTAGAGAGCTTGGAACATCATCATGGAGTTGGAGAATAGCTCAGGATGCTGGTTTATGTAACCAAAGTTTAGTTACTACTGAGAAGGTAATGTATGGATTAACTGCAAGTACTACGTATGAATATAGAATGAGAGCACTCTATTGTAATACTTCTGGTAATTCAGGTTGGTCTTCTATAGCTACCTTTACAACAGCAGATGAGTGTCCAAATGTAACTAACCTTACCGCTACACCAGGTCCACAAGCTGAAAAAGTTGTGTTCTCATGGGATACAGTAGGATCTTACAGTATGGTTCGTATTAAATTAAGAGTAGATAGTATTTCTAACCCACAAGGTTCTGACTGGCAAATGGCTGGTGGATTTGGGGTTAACTATCCAGCACTTTCTGTTAATAAGTGGGGATTAGTTGCTGGTGAGACTTATAGAGGTCAAGCCAGAACATGGTGTAATCCAGCTGCTGGTCTTTACAGATCTCCAAACTGGACTGCATTAATCTGGTGGACTCAACCAACTTCAATCAGAGTTGAGAATACAAAAATGGGAGAAAGAGAACTTATCCGAATTACTGACCTTTTAGGAAGAGAAGTAAACCCTGAAAAAGTGATTGACAGAACGACACTCTTTTATATTTATAATGATGGTACGGTAGAAAAGAAAATAAAGCTAGATTAAATTCTATCTAAAACTTCTGTTATAAGTTTTTCTACTGTATTTTTATAATCTGCTGATTGTGTTTTGTTTATTCGGTTTCCAATTATTGCACAAATGGTAAGAGTGTTGTGTCCTAAACTTTTCCCTAAATAATATAGGGCAGAACTTTCCATTTCAAAGTTAGTTATTTTATGTCCATGGTAATTAAAACTATTTAAACTTTTGTGCATGTTTGGGATAGAAGATTTTATCCTTAATTCCCTTCCTTGTGGGGCATAAAATCCGGATGCAGTTGCTGTAATTCCTCTAGTAAATCCATCAAATTTTTGTAGTAAATTTTCAGATGCTTTTACAATATAAGGAGTTGATAGTTTTTGTGGCCAATCAGAATGTTGTAAAAATGAATTTATCATCTCTTTTTCTAAACAATCCGTATTTTCATGGAAATGAGCCAATCCATCAAAACCAATAGCATATTCACTCATTAAAAAAGAATCCACAGAAATTTCTTTTTGTAAGGATCCAGAAGTTCCCAATCGGATAAGGTTTAAACTTTTCTTTTTAGAATTGATAGTCCTAGTTTCAAAATCGATATTTACAACTGCATCTAGTTCATTTACAACTATGTCAATATTGTCGCAACCAATTCCTGTAGAGATTGCAGAAATCCTTTTTCCTTTATAAGTTCCAGTATGTGTTACAAATTCTCTGTGTTGTATTTTGTGTTCTATGCTATCAAAGTGTTTACTAATCTGACTTACTCTATCTTGGTCTCCAACCAAAATAATATTATCTGCAATCTGATTTTTATCAATATTTAAATGATAAATTTTTATATCTTTGGTGATTATTAATTCTGTGTCTTGTATGGATTTCATTGAATAATGTTGTAATTTTGCAAAATCAAAAATACTAAAATTATGAGTACAACAGCAAGTAAAATACTAGTTCCTATCGGTTTCTCCGATCAGTCTATGATTGCAATGGGACAGGCAATGAATTTGGCAAAGCTAAAAAATTCAGAAGTAGTGCTACTTTCAGTTATAGAAGAAAATCACAATATGTTCGATTTATTATTTAATAATGATGATGGAATTACTCAATTGAAAGAAAAAATAATTGGAAAATTGAATGAAATTGCAGAAGAATATTCTGAAAAATATGGAGTTGAAGTAGAAACAATGGTTGCAAAAGGCTCTGTTTACGATAAGGTTTGTGAGGTTGCCGACATGGTAAGTGCCGATTTAATTGTAATGGGAACAAATGGCTGTCCAAAAGGAATTACAAAAAAGTTTATCGGTTCTAATGCCGAAAAAGTAGTTCGTTCTTCAAATTGTCCTGTAGTTACTATTAAAGGAAAACAACATAAGGACGGTTGCGATAATATTATATTACCACTCGATTTGGAAAAAGAAACAAAGGAAAAAGTAACTTATGCTATTGAATATGCAAGGTATTGGAACTCTACTATTCGTATCGTTTCAGTTGTGTTGAAAGGCAACGATCAGGTGAAAAATCATTTGCAGAGAAACTTGCAACAAGTGCACGAATTTATAACAAATGCGGGAGTAAGTTGTACTTCCGAACTTTTGGTAGGAGAAAAGAAAAGAACTTTATCGGATGTTGTGTTGGATTATGAAAAGAAATTTGAGTCGGATTTAATTATGATTATGACCAAGAAAGAGGAATCTCTTTCAGATAGTTTGTCGGTTACCGCTCGTTCGTTAATATTTAATTCCGAAATTCCTGTAATGTCAATTCATCCTAAAGTCAGAAAGCATTTAACAGGTCCTACTATCGGATTTTAAACAATGGAAACTCAAATTGGCAATTTATTGTCAGAAAATAATTTTACATTATCGGTTGCCGAAAGTTGCACTGCAGGTGGTATTGCATCCAGAATTTGTAGTGTAGCGGGTAGTTCAAATTATTTTATGGGAGGAGTTATTTCCTATTCCAATGAGAGTAAAATAAGGGAGTTAAATGTAAAATTGGCAGATATTGAAAAGTATTCTGCAGTTAGTAATCAGGTGGCAAGTCAAATGTCAGTTGCGGTAAGAGAAAAATTTAATACAGATTTTTCAGTTTCAACAAGCGGATATACTGGTCCTAGCGGAAAAGAAGTTGGAAAAGTATTTATTTCTGTTTCTACTCCTGAAAAAGTGACAGTAAAAGAGTATTTTTTTAAAGGAAATAGAAGTGAGATATGCCAGCAGGTAATCCTTGAATCCTTACGGATTTTACTTTTAGAAATAAAATTAAAAAAAATACTGATAAATAAAAGAAACTATTTATATTTGCGACCTCAAAATAAATAAAGAATCATGTCAAGAATTTGCGAAATAACAGGAAAAAAAGTGATGGTAGGGAACAATGTTTCTCATGCAAAAAACCATACAAAAAGAAAATTTTACCCGAATTTACACACAAAGAAATTCTTTGTACCAGAAACTAAAGAATGGGTTATATTAAAAGTTTCTGCAAATGCACTCAGAACAATTAATAAAAAAGGAATTTCTGCAGTTTTGGCAGAAGCAAAAGCAAACGGAAATATACTAGTCTAATTAAATTTCCTTTTCTTATAGATTTATAAAAAAGTTGTTATCTTTGATGACAACTTTTTTTTATTTATAAATCTTATAAAATAACAATACAATGAACACAAATTTCAAATTCGCTTCACTCATTTTATTTTCATTCGTTTTAATCTTTTCTTCCTGTAAAAAAGAACCAGGATGTATGGATCCAAATTCTATGACATATAATTTAGAAGCTCAAAAAGATGATGGTTCTTGTGTCTATTCTCATAATTTAGCGCAAGGTACTTGGAACATGACTCCAGAATGTGAGGAGCTAACTATACCTGTTCTTGGTACAATTTCACTTGATGATCAATTACCAGATTCAATTAATATACAAGGAGAAGGAAACACTACTTTATTTATTGATATTGATGGAACGATTGTTACCGGAGAAATTGATTTTGCAGGCAACATAAATGTGGAAAAACAAACTGTTTCAATTGATCCAGGATTAGGAGTTCCCTTAGATGTAGATATTGAAGGTGATGGAGCTGTTTATTTAGACAATACTGGAGTAATGGATTTAACTTATTCTTTTAATCTCCCTCCTCCATTAGATTTATTAGGATCTCAATCTATTGATTGTGCAATTACATTAAATAAATAATTTTTTATTAAAAACATCTGTTTTTTTATGAGAAAAGTAATTCTTATAATAGTATTATTTTCTGTAAATATTTCTATGTTTTCTCAAGAATTTTCTAGGAAAGATTCTTTAAGAGGGGAATTGACTCCATTGCGAACTTGCTATTATGTTACTTTTTACAACTTAGATGTTACAATTGACGAAAAGGAAAGATTTATTGAAAGATCTTTTAACGAAATACATTTTATTGCAACTGCAGACTTTGAAACTTTTCAAATAGATTTAGCAGAAAACATGGAAATTCTCATAATTGAATTTGAACAGACAGACTTGGACTTTGAAAGAGAATTTGATGCTGTATTTGTGAAATTTCCAAGAGTGATAAAAAAAGGAGAAAATCAAATGATTAGAGTTTGGTATGATGGATATCCTAGAGAGGCGGTAAATGCTCCTTGGGATGGTGGTTTTTCTTGGAAAAAAGATAAAAATGATAATCCATGGATTGGAGTTTCTTGCCAAGGATTAGGTGCAAGTGTTTGGTGGCCAAATAAAGATCATCAATCAGATGAGCCAGATAGTATGAGAATTACTGTTTCTGCCAGAAAACCTTTGAAAATAATTTGTAATGGAAACCTAAGAAGTGAAACGATAATATGGAATAGTCATCTTCAGGATTCATTAAACCGAACAGAGTGGTTTGTTTCGTATCCAATCAACAATTACAATATCACACTTAATATTGGGGATTATATTCACTTTCAGGATGAATATGTGAGTGGAGAAGATACTTTGGATTTGAGTTATTATGTTCTTTCGTATAATGAAGAAAAGGCTAAAAAACATTTTGAGCAAGTAAAACCAATGATGAGTTGTTTCGAAAAATATTTTGGCAAATATCCTTTTTGGGAAGATGGTTATGCATTGGTAGAGACACCTTATTTGGGAATGGAGCATCAATCCGCAATTGCTTATGGAAACGACTATTTGCCTGGTTATCATGGAAGTTTAGGGTATTCTGGAGGATTAGAATTTGATTATATAATAATTCATGAAACCGGACACGAATGGTGGGGTAATTCAATTACTACAAATGATATTGCTGATATGTGGATTCATGAAGGTTTTTGTACTTATTCAGAAGCTCTTTATGTAGAATGTATGTATGGATATAATCAGATGTTAGAGTATGTAAATAATCAAAAACGATTTATTAGAAATAAAAGTCCTATTGTAGGTTGTTATCATGTTAATCATCAAGGAAGTGGAGATATGTATCAAAAAGCTTCTGTAATGTTACATACTCTCCGTACATTAATTGAAGATGATGAATTATGGTTTTCAATTATCAGAGATATTTCAGATAAGTTTAAATATAAAACTATTAATGCTTCTGATATAATGACGTTTATTATGCAAAGAACAGAAAAAGATTTAACTGTATTTTTCTCACAATATCTAAATAATTCTGATTTACCAGAATTTCAGTATCAGCTAATAAAAGAAGGGAGAAATACTACTATAAAATATAGATGGGAAGCTATTGAAGGATTTGACATGCCATTACTTATAAATTCTAATAATAAGGACTTCTGGATATATCCTAATAATAATTGGAAAGAGATGAGTTTAGGAAAGATTGATTCTCGTGATTTTTCAGTAAAAGAAGAATTATTTTTATTGGATATTAAAAAAGTAAAATAATATTTGTTTTCACGATAATTTAATTAAATTTGCAGTCCTAAAAATAACGATAAAATGGCAAAAAAAGGAAACAGAGTTCAAGTGATTTTAGAGTGTACAGAGCACAAAGCTTCAGGTATGCCAGGTACTTCACGATACATTACAACCAAGAACAAAAAGAACACTCCAGATAGAATGGAATTGAAGAAATTCAATTCTATTATGAAGAAAGTGACTGTTCATAAAGAAATAAAATAAGAAATAATGGCAAAAAAGACAGTAGCATCATTACAAAAGAAAGGAGCGAAAGCTTTTACAAAGGCAGTAAAAATGATTAAGAACGAAAGTGGTTCTTACTCTTTTAAAACTGAAATTGTACCTAAAGATAAAATAAACGATTTTTTCGCTAAGAAATAATCTTTTAATAACTTTTAATTTAAAGCTTCTTTCATTAAATCGAAAGGAGCTTTTTCTATTTATATACTATGGGAATATTTGATAAAATAAAAAAACTATTTAAAAAAGAGGATAAAGATAAATTAGAAAAAGAGAAACTAGAAAAAGAATCTTTAATAAAACAATTAGAACCTGAGCCAGAACCTGAACCTGAGCCGGAACCTGAGCCAGAACCTGAGCCAGAACCAGA
>JABGSE010000077.1 GCA_018647945.1 Flavobacteriales bacterium
ACCATTGTAATAGCTTCTGATTGTGTTGGGTTTACTTTCCCTGGCATAATAGAAGATCCTGGTTCATTTGCAGGAATGATGATCTCTCCAATTCCAGACCTTGGACCTGAAGCCAACATTCTGATGTCATTCGCAATTTTATTTAAAGAAACGGCCAATTGTTTTAATGCTCCATGGCTTTCTACAATAGCATCATGAGCGGCTAAGGCTTCAAATTTATTTTCTGCAGTAATAAATGGAAGTTCTGTAAAATCAGCAATGTATTTTGCTACTAATTCAGAATATCCTTCAGGAGTATTAATTCCCGTTCCAACTGCTGTTCCTCCTAATGCTAATTCCGAAAGGTGAGAAAGTGTATTATTAAGTGCTTTTAGTCCATGATCTAATTGAGATACATATCCAGAGAATTCTTGACCAAGTGTAAGTGGGGTAGCGTCCATTAGATGAGTTCTACCAATCTTTACAACATTCATGAACTCTTCAGATTTCTTTTGTAGAGTATTTCTTAATTGCTCCACTCCAGGGATTGTTGTTTCTACTAACATTTTGTAAGAAGTAATATGCATTCCGGTTGGGAAGGTATCGTTGGAGCTTTGAGATTTATTTACATCATCATTAGGGTGTACTGATTTTTCAGAATCTTCTAAACTTCCACCACCAATTACATGAGATCTGTTAGCAATTACTTCATTAGTATTCATGTTACTTTGTGTTCCACTTCCTGTTTGCCAAATCACAAGAGGGAATTGGTCGTCATGTTTTCCTTCTAAAATCTCATCACATACTTTTGATATTAAATCTCTTTTTTCGGTAGATAAAACTCCTAGTTCACAATTGGTGTGAGCGGCAGCCTTTTTTAAATAGGCAAATCCATAAATAATTTCTAACGGCATAGATGCTTCACTTCCTATTTTAAAGTTATTTATACTCCTTTGAGTTTGAGCTCCCCAGTATTTTTCTGCAGGAACTTTTACTTCTCCCATTGTATCTTTTTCAATTCTATAATTCATAACAAAAATGTTTTGATAGTTTTAATTGTTGTTGTTTATTTGCAGTACAAAATTAATAATTATGAAATTTCTAGGCTTCCTTATATTTGTATTTGTTTTTTTAATGGCTTTTTGGGCTATTATATTTTTAGCTTCTGTTATTCCTTACTTCATTTTTGTGTGGATTAAAGAAGGTAAATTAGAAAAAGATCAGATTCCTAATTAATTTATTATTTCCAAAACATTTTCTGGAGGTCGTCCAATAATCGCTTTTTCTCCATTTATTACAATTGGTCTTTCCATAATTTTCGGGTGTTTCACCATTCCCTCAATAATTTCTTTGTCTGTTAAGTCTTTCCCTTTATAATTATCAATCCAAATTTGTTCTTTTTTTCGGACTAATTCAATTGGACTGATTCTCAATTTCTCTATTATTTCTTCTAATTCTATAACGCTTAAATTATCTTTTAAGTACTCAATAATCTCAATATTTCCTCCTTTTTCCTGAATCAGATTTAGGGTCTGTTTACTTTTGCTACATCTTGGATTGTGGTATATTTTCATATTGTTATTTTTGTCCAAACTCCATTAAGTAACTCTTTATAAACGGATTTAATTCTCCATCTAATACGGCATCCGGATTTGTTGATTCAAGATTTGTTCTTAAATCTTTTACCATTTTATAGGGGTGAAGTACATAGTTTCGTATTTGAGAACCCCATTCTATTTTCTTTTTATTTCCTTCTAACTTATCTTTCTCATCCTGAATTTTCCTGATTTCTAATTCGTAAAGTTGAGATTTTAAAAGTTGTAGTGCTTTTGCTTTATTTTCTAACTGTGATCGGGATTCAGAGTTTTCAATTGTAATTCCAGTTGGTCCGTGTTTTAACCTTACTGCCGATTCTGTTTTATTTACACCTTGCCCACCCGCACCACTTGCTCTAAATGTGTCCCAGCTTATTTCAGATGGATCAATTTTAATTTCAATAGAGTCATCCGCTAAAGGATAAACAAATACAGAAGCAAAAGAGGTGTGTCTTTTTGCATTAGAATCAAATGGAGAAATTCTGACTAAGCGGTGGACTCCATTTTCTCCTTTTAAATTTCCAAATGCGAAATCTCCTTCAAACTCTAATGTCACGGATTTTATTCCTGCAGTATCTGCTTTTTGGAAATCGAGTTCCTTTATTTTAAATCCGTTTTTTTCTCCCCACATCAAATACATTCTCATTATCATTTCTGCCCAATCTTGGCTTTCAGTCCCTCCTGCTCCTGGGTTTATGGTCATTACAGCCGACATGTTGTCTTCTTCTGCACTTAACATGTTTTTAAACTCTAAATTTTCTAAGGACTTTAAACAAATTTTATACTGACTTTCTAATTCTTCTTCTGTACATTCACCTTCTTTTATAAATTCTTCTAAAATTTTAAGTTCGTCAATTTCAGTTTTTACTTTATTGTAGGAATTAACCCAAATTTTAACTTTACTAATTTGTTTTAATGTTTTTTCTGCTTCTTTTGGATTATCCCAAAAGTTATTTTGATGAGATATTTTTTCTAATTCTGCAATTTTAGTTTCTTTTATTTCAATAGAAAGAAATTTATACAAATCATCTAATCTGTTTTGTAGTCCTGATATTTGTTCGGAAGAAATCATTTGTCAAAAATACTTATTTATCTTTGTTAATTAACTCCCAAATCAGATTGCTTTCAAATCCTTTTTGTTGTAAGTATTTGGATATTTTCCCATTGCGGATAAACTTATTTTTTTCTTTTAAGGAATCTCTCTTCTTTTCGTATAATTGTTGTAAAGTGTTCAGGTATTCTTTATCCTCTATTTGTAATAATCCTTTATTAATACAGATTTCAGAAATCTTTTTTATTTTTAGTTCGTTCTTAATTTTTATTTTCCCCCATCTTTTTATTCTAAATTTCCCTCTACAAAAGGACTCAGAAAACCTTAATTCATTAATGAATTGTTCACTTATTAAATCAAGTATTATCATCTCAATAGTACTCTTCATCAATCCCCATTCATTTAATTTTTTCTCAACATCCCATTGGCATCTGTCTTGTAAAGCGCAGTACGATTGAATTCTTTCAATCGCTTCTTTTATATTATAAACCCTGTTTTTTTGCACCTCCCAAAATTACATAATAAGTTTATTAATTCTATTTTTGTCGGAATGAAAAATAAATCGGCTATAACATTATTATTTGTATCTAATATTATTTCTGGTTTCGCTCAAGGAATTAGTATGATGGCGATACCTTGGTATTTTATAGAAATTGTAAATGAACCATCTTTATTTGCATTTGCTTATGCAATAATTACTTTCCTGACTTTGTTTTGGGGATTGTATGCTGGAACAATAATTGATAGATACCCCAGAAAAACGGTATTTATTATTACTAATATTATTTGTGGAACTATAATAGCTACCGTTGCTGCTTCTGGATATTATTTGGGAGATGTGAACCATTATTTGGTGCTTTTGGTTTTTGGAGTTACCATATTTAATTACAATATTCATTACCCGAATTTGTATGCTTTTGGGCAGGAAATTACAGAGCAAAGAAATTATGGTAAATTAAATTCTTATATTGAAATTCAGGGACAAGTTACGAGCATGATGGCGGGGGCATTTGCTGCTATTCTTCTTTCAGGGAGTTTAAATAATGAGTTTGTTATTGCAGGAATTTCAATTCCTTTACCTTTTAATATTGAGCCTTGGAGTATTCAAAAAGTATTTTTGATGGATGCGATTACTTATTTTATTGGGGTAGGGATTTTCTTTTTTATTCGATATACTCCAATTTCTACAAAAGAAATACATAAAGGCACATTATTTACTAGGTTAAAAGGAGGGTTTGCCTATTTGAAACAGAATAGAAGTATCTTTTATTTTGGAGTTTTTTCCTATATGTTGTTTGCTTTTACTTTGGTTGAAGTACATGTTCTTTTACCTGGATATGTAAAAAGATTTTTGAAAGAATCTGTGAATGTATATGCATCTGCAGAGGTTTATTATTCCTTTGGAGCCATATTGGCAGGAATATTGATTTTTAGAATTTTCCAGAAATACAGCGCCTATCTTGGTGTGGTCTTTTTAATGATTACAGTAAGTTTCGCTTTTCTGAGTATGTCTTTTTATGAGAATATTTGGCTCTTCTTTTTAGCAAATTTAGTGTTGGGAATTTGCAATGCTGGAGTACGGATTTTAAGGACAACTTATTTATTTACTCATGTCCCAAATAATGTAATTGGGAGGGCAAATAGTTTGTTTAGTTCAATAAATGTACTTGTCCGTTCTCTAATGATTTTCTTTTTTTCATTACCTTTTTTTCTGGAAGGAAACAATATAAGATGGGGATATTTTATAGGGGCAATCTTTGTAGTTCTATCTGTTTTTCCTTTATTATTGAGTTACAAAAAGGAGAAGAAAATAGTCAATAAAACTACTTAACTACACTATATTGTAAAAGGTGTAATCTTTCATCAGAAATTATGATAATTTTTCTGTCGTACTTTTTTGCCCAATTGTGTCTGATTGAAGAGAAAAATAATCCTTTGTTTATATGAGAGGCTACAAATGGGTGTGTGGCAATTTTAATTTCACCTTTTTGTATTTTAGTTAAGTTCCCTATTTTATTCTCAATTGTATCTACTAAAAGTAAACTTGAGTCAATCTTACCATTGCCTGTACACATTGGACATTTCTCTCTGGTATCAATGTTCATTTCTGGACGAACTCTTTGTCTAGTAATTTGCATTAAACCAAATTTCGTAAGTGGTAAAATATTATGTTTGGCTTTGTCGGTTGACATCCCCTCTGTTAATTTATCGAAAATTAATTTTCTGTTTGTAGCATTCTTCTGATCAATAAAATCAACAATTATAATTCCTCCCATATCTCTAAGTCGGAGCTGTCTTGCAACTTCTTCAGCTGCAATCAGATTAACCGCTAAAGCATTTGCTTCCTGATTTTTTTTTGAATCTACTTTTTTCCCACTGTTTACATCTATTACATGTAAGGCTTCAGTGTGTTCAATTACCAAATAAGTTCCGTTTTTCATTGTAGCAGTTTTTCCGAACGAACCTTTTATTTGTTTTGTAATTCCTAATTCTTGAAAAACTGGAGCCTCTCCTTTGTATAGTTTCACTATTTTTTCTTGTTCTGGTGCGATTCTTGATAAATATTCTTTTAGTTCCAAATATAATTCCTGATTATTTATATGAATGTTACTGAATTCTGAATTCAATAAATCTCTCAAGATTGCAGAAGATCGGTTAAGTTCACCTAATATTTTATCTTTTACTTGGGCTTTTTGTAGTTTTTTGAATATTGTCTGCCACTTTTTGTACAAATTTTTCAAATCTCTATCTAGTTCTGCCACTTTTTTGTTTTCCGCAACGGTTCTTATTATTACTCCAAATCCTTGTGGCCTTATACTCTGAATTAATTTTCTTAATCGGGATCTTTCTTCTTTGCTTCCAATTTTTTGAGACATGGAAATTCTATCAGAAAATGGAATTAAAACCATGTACCTTCCAGCCAAGGAAATTTCGGTTGTAAGTCTTGGTCCTTTGGAAGAGATAGATTCTTTGGATACTTGAACTAAAATTTGGTCTCCAGAAGATAATACTTCTTTTACCTGTCCGTGTTTATCGGTGTCTTTTTCCCTTTTGAAGTTCTTTAAAGAAGCGGTATTAAGTTTTTTATCTAATACCTTTTTGGTAAATTTATTAAAAGAATTTACCTGTGACCCTAAATCTAAGTAGTGAAGAAAACCATCTTTTTCGTGCCCAACACCAATAAATGCAGCGTTTAGCCCGGAAACGATTTTTTTTACTTTTCCTAGGTAAATATCTCCAACTGAATAATCATTATCATGATTTTCTTTGTGAAGCTCTATTAATTTTCCATCTTTTAAAAGGGCAATTACAACTTCAGTTGATCGAGAATCAATTACAAGTTCAAATTTCATATATGAAATTATTAATTAAGAAGACGATTAAGTCTACTTATTCTTGTGTCTATTTTTTCTTAAACGCTTTTTACGTTTATGAGTTGCAATTTTTTTTGCCTTCTTCTTTTTTGCTCCTGACATATCTTAATTTTTGTTTAAGCAGAATTCTGCTTTGTTATTTTATATTGTTTTTCACCTCATTTTTAAAAACCTTGGAAGGTTTGAAAAATGGAATATGGTGAGCTGGAATAATAATTGTTGTATTTTTTGAAATATTTCTTCCTGTTTTTTCTTTCCTTTCTTTTGCTAAAAATGTTCCAAATCCTCTCAAGAAAACTGATTCTTCATTTTTTATTGAATCTTTTATTTCGGCCATTAAAGATTCTACAACTGCTATTGTTGTTGTTTTTTCAATACCAGTTTTTTCAGATATCTTGCTTACAATTTCTGCTTTTGTCATTTTTTAGTAAATATATAGTTTGTTAATTTATTATTCTCCCTATTTTTGGGTTCGCAAATATATTAAAAATACAATAAAAAGACACAGCATTGTATTCTTTTTTTTATTTGCATAATATTAATATTCAATCAATTATGTATTTTTCAAATTCGATAATAAGCTGGTATAATAAAAATGCAAGAGAATTGCCTTGGCGTAATACGGTGAATCCTTATAAAATTTGGCTTTCGGAAATTATTTTACAACAAACAAGAGTCAGTCAGGGATTACCTTATTATCTTAAATTTATAGAGAATTTTCCAACAATTAATCATCTTGCTTCTGCATCCGAAAATCAGGTGATGAAATTATGGCAAGGACTAGGTTATTATTCCAGAGCAAGAAACATGCATTTTACTGCAAAATATATTGTTCAATATTACAATTCTCAGTTCCCTGAAAACTACAATGAGATTTTAAAATTGAAAGGAATAGGAGAGTATACCGCTGCGGCAATCTCATCTTTTTGTTTTGATTTGCCTCATGCTGTTGTTGATGGAAATGTTATTCGAATTTTAAGTAGATATTTTGGAATAGAAATTCCATACGACACTTCTGAAGGTAAAAAAATATTTAAAAATCTAGCAGAGAGGGAGTTGAATGTTGATTTATCGGCAATTCATAATCAGTCAATAATGGAATTTGGAGCTTTGCAATGTGTACCAAAATCACCAAATTGTTCTGTTTGTACTTTAAGTGAAAATTGCATGGCTTTTAACTCAAATTTGATAGACTTATTACCGCTTAAAAGTAAAAAAATAAGTGTTAAAAAAAGATATTTCAATTATTTGATTATTGAAAATGAGGACTCAACATTTTTGCAAAAACGCAATAGTGGAATTTGGAAATCCTTGTATGAATTCCCTCTTATTGAAGGAGATTTTACAGAAGAAAAACTACTTAAATCTGATGAGTTTGATGAAATATTACAAAATTCAGACTTTACAATTGGTTTTGTTTCCAAACAGGTAACACATCAACTTACACACCAAACTATTTTTGCGAAATTTTGGCACATTAAAGTTTCTTCTTTTCAAAATAAGAAATATAAAGAGGTAAATTGGGATTGTTTTATCGACTTTCCTATCCCCAGATTGATAGATAAATACTTGAAAAATATTGAAAAAGTTACTAATTAATTCCCTATATTTGTGAAAAAATAATAGTTATGGCAGGAGTAAATAAAGTTATATTAGTTGGAAATTTAGGAAAGGATCCAGAAATAAGACATTTGGACACAGGAGTGGCAGTGGCAAATTTTTCGTTAGCAACTACCGAATCGTACAAAAATAAAAGTGGTGAAAGAGTAAGTAATACAGAGTGGCACAATGTGGTACTTTGGAGAGGTCTTGCAGAGCTTGCAGAAAAATATTTGAAAAAAGGCAATTCTGTTTATATTGAAGGGAAAATTAGTACCAGAAAATGGGAAGATAAAGAAGGAAATACAAGATACTCAACCGATATAATTGCTGATAAAATGACCATGCTTGGCTCCAAATCGGATAATGAATCTTCTAATCCAAAAGAAGAACCTTCTGAAACAATAAATTCGGAAGTTCCGTCACAAGATGATAGTAAAGGAGATCTACCATTTTAATATATAAAATACTTTGAAAGAAGACCCCATACCCTTTTTGTTAAACACCACTTTTTCCGTAGAGATTAATGAAATTTCATCATCAATAATAATTGGTTTTATTATTGTTTTAATTTTAATCTTTATTTCATCATTAATTTCAGGTTCGGAAGTTTCATTTTTTTCTTTAAACTCACAGAATTTAGATGAACTTTCTAAAACGGATACTAAAAAAGAAATTCAGATAAGAAGGCTGTTAAAAACACCTAATAAATTACTTGCTACTATTTTGATTGCAAATAATTTTGTGAATGTTGCTATTATTGTAATTTCCTCATACTTAACATCTATTTTGTTTGATTTTGATGAATCACCAATTTTCCAATTTATCATTCAAGTGGTAATTATTACATTTATTTTGGTGTTGTTAGGTGAGATAACTCCAAAGGTTTACGCAAAACAACATGCGGTAAATTTTAGCAAACGAATTGTATCATTAATATCATTTCTAGAAAAAATATTTTCACCAATATCTTATTTGTTAGTTTCTTCTACTTCATTTATTGATAAAAGATTGAAACAAAAATCGGAAGATATTTCCATGAACGAAATTCAGAAGGCAATTGATTTGACAGAAAATAATCTAGAAAATGAAGATGATAAAAGAATTTTGAAATCTATTGTGGAGTTTGGAAATATTGATGTGAAAGAAATAATGAAACCCAGAACGGATGTAATTTCTATTGAAATGAATACAGAATATTCGGAGGTTTTACAAATCATTGTAAATTCTTCTTATTCCAGAATTCCTGTTTACAAAGAGTCCTTTGATGACATAAAAGGGATACTTTACATAAAGGATTTACTTCCTCATCTTTCCAAAGAAAATTTGGATTGGTTTTCATTGTGTCATTCTCCACTTTTTGTTCCAGAAACAAAAAAAATTAACGATTTGTTAAAAGAGTTTCAGACTAAAAAAATCCATTTAGCTATAGTTGTTGATGAGTATGGAGGTACCTCTGGAATTGTAACTTTGGAAGATGTACTAGAAGAAATTGTTGGAGAGATAAATGATGAGTTTGATGATGATGGAAAACAATATTCTAAATTAGATGCTGATAATTTTATTTTTGAAGGGAAAACTTCATTAAATGATTTTTTGAAAATTGTTGATGGAGAAACAGATTACTTTGATGATGAAAAAGGAGATTCGGATTCTTTGGCCGGTTTAATTTTGGAGAGCTGTGGAGTTATTCCTAAAATTTCAGATAGGATAGAGTTTCCTCCATATACTTTTATAATTGAATCGGCAGATGACAGGAGAATAAAAAGGATAAAAGTCATCATTAAAAGATGAAAAAACTAACATATATTTTTGTTGGAATTGCTGTTATTTTGGGAGTATATTTTCTGTTTTCTACTACAGAAGAATATTATATTCCTAAGCCAGAAGCACTCCTTAAAATAAATTTACCTGATTCTAATTCTACTTTTCATGCAATTGATAACTTTACTTTTTCACATTCAAACTCTGCAGTTGTGCTTTCAGATGACAATGTAAATTATTCTATTTACTATCCTGATTATGATGTGAAAATTAAATTTTACCATGCCCTTTCATTAAACTTGGAAGTTGACAGATTTTATTTTGAGAAAGAAATGAATTCACATATCAATCAATCATATGATTATGCAGAAGTGCCAATTGAGAACAAAGAATTAAATATTTATGGGATACTTTATTTTCTGGAAGGCGTAGATGTGGCAACTTCAGCATCTTTCTTTATTAACGATAATATCGAAAATATTGTAAGTGGAAATATAGAGTTTTCTACTTCAATTGATTATCAAATTTTACCTCAAAACAGAATAATGAAAATGGAAGTTTTGAAATTTATTGAATCTTTTCGTTGGATTGAGATTGATGAATAAGATAAATTGTTCCTAAAACCAATAAAGCTGCAACAAACTGATGTGTAATTGCTGTGTGTTTTTGTACATCCAAAAGTAATGTGCTAATTCCTAATATTACTTGTACTAAAACCAAACTCAATACAATATTCCCTTCTTTCTTTAAGTTCGTATTCCTTGTTTTCTTCCATATATAAATAGAAAAAAGTAAAATTCCCCACGCAATCATTCTATGGATAAATTGAATATTCAAATCATTATTAAAAATATCAAACCCCTGAAAACTCTGATTGTAATATCCAAATAAGCTACTAATTACATTAGTTGCTTTATGCTGCCCCGCGTCCAATCCTGCAGTAAATGCTCCATAAATAAGTTGAATAGTGAGCACTCCTAAAAAGTATTTAGAATATTTATTAATTTCTTGATTCCCTTTAGGGATTTCCCTAATATCCAGTATCATCCAGAAAATATAAGCTGCCAAAGTGAGGGCTGCTACAAAATGAATTGCTAATCGGAAATGACTGACAGATGGTCTGTCAATCAAACCACTTTTTACCATAAACCATCCTATTCCTCCTTGTATTGCTCCCAGTCCTAAAAGGATAAAATATTTTTTCAATTCTTTTTTTGTAAACCACTTTTTAATCAGAAAGAAAAGGAAGGGAATAATAAAAATTATACCGAGTAATCTGCCGGTCATTCTGTGTAAATATTCCCAAAAGTAGATTTTTTGAAATTCTGAAACTGTCATCTCAGTATTTACTTTTGCTCCCTCCGGATAAAGTTTGTATTGATCAAATTCTACTTGCCATTCAGTGTCATTCATTGGAGGTAGTGTTCCTTCAAATTTCCAATTTACCATGGAGAGTCCAGAGTCGGTAATTCTGGTAATTCCTCCAATTATTACCATTAATATTACAATTGTAAGTCCGCTAAAAAGCCAATAACTCACTATTTCTTTTCTTTTCAAATTCATTATAGCAAAAGTAAGTAACATATATTTGCCGCGCTATATTTATTCAAATGAAAAAACAATACAATCATTATTTTATTCTTGCATTACTTGCCATTATTTGGGGTAGTTCGTTTATCCTAATGAAAAGAGGTTTGGATGCTTATTCTGATGTTCAAGTTGCAGCACTTAGGTTGTTTATTGCTTTTTTATCCTTATTACCTTTTATGTTTAAGGCACTAAAGAAGGTGAAACGAAATCAGATTTTACCATTAGCGATTGCAGGTATTTTAGGAAATGGTATTCCGGCATTTTTATTTACTCGAGCACAAACTACTTTGGAGAGTTCTTTTGTAGGGATATTAAATTCCTTAACTCCAATTTTCACTTTGTTACTCGGAATTTATTTTTTTAAAACAAAACCTAGTAAGATAAATATTTTAGGAATTATTATAGGATTTATAGGGGCTCTTCTGTTGTATTCTTCCGAGATATCTGAAGTAACTACTATAAATATTGGAGTATTACTGATAGTATTGGCTTGTTTCTTTTATGGTACTTCCGTAAATGTAATCCGAAAATATTTAACAGAATTAGATTCTATTTCTATTTCGGTAGTGGCCTTTTTGTTTGTTGGTCCCTTTGCAGGATTTTATATTTTTACAACTGATTTTCTGGAAATAGCAACTACTACAAATCAAGGTCTTATTTCCTTGGGTTATATTGTTATATTGGCAGTTATTGGCACTTCCTTTTCGGTGGTAGTGTTTAATAAATTGATAAAAGATACTTCAGCTATTTTTGCGGCATCTGTTACTTATCTTATCCCTGTAGTATCACTTATGTGGGGATTATTGGAAAATGAACAAATAAAAAACGAACACTACATTGGTGTAGTCATTATTTTATGTGGAGTATATTTGGTGAATAAGAAAAAATTTATTCCAAAATAATTCTCTTTTCTACTGTGCCATTATCATAAATATAAAATAGGGGAATGTTTTTTCTTTCTTTTGTTTCTTGTCCTAAAATATCTACCACTTTTAATAGTATTTTTTCATTTGATTCTATTTCTTGAATTGCTACAGAGCCTCCGCAAATAGTTTGTGTAAGTAATTCCGATCTGTACTGATTTATAGCAGAAACCATTCTATTTTTCTGTCCTTCTGTAAACAGATTCATACAAGCGTCATTGGTGTAATCCATATAATTCATAAACATATCTCCATTTACGTTTGTTGTGTTGCAAGAGTTGGGATCTTCAGGAAAAGAAGGACATCCATAATTTTCCCATTCTTGAGTTGGAGTATCGTTTACTTGGTCATCTCCACAGCTATTCCATCCCGTACCCCATAAGTGATCTAAATTTAGCCAATGTCCTACTTCATGGGTTGCAGTTCTTCCCTTTCCGTATTGAGGATCGTTAGTTATTCCAAAATATTGATATGCAATTACTACTCCATCATCTGGGTCTGTCCAGTTTGATGGTACAGAAGAATATCCTAGCAGGTTGTCCAAACTACAAACCCAAATATTCAAATAATCTTCAGAAGGCCATCCTTCAGTTCCTCCATCTGCAGTATGTTTTACACCATCATCTGATATGTCAAAAGAACTCACAGTAGTTTGTGTTCTGGTAATTCCATTTGTAGTATTTCCATTTGGGTCGGTAGTTGCAAGGCAAAATTCAATTTCACAATCTGCCGATATTGGTTTCCATACAGTAGGAGTATTGAGAGTGTCAATATTTAGTTTTCTGAAATCTTTATTCAATACATCAATTTGAGAAAGTATTTGTGTATCTGAAATATTCTGAACCGGATTTTTCCAAACAACATGAACTACTACTGGTATAGTAATGATACTTTTAATAGAATAATTTGTATTGTTTTCCATCCATTTTTTTGTATCTGTATTTACTTTTTGTTTTGCAGTTGCAAACTCAGTATTGTTTTGTAATAAATTTTGTGTTCGTAGTGTAGTTCCACATCTTTGTTGTGCAAAAGTATTTGCAGATAAAATTACTAGTAGAGATAGAAATATTTTCTTCATTATTTGTTTTTTTAATTGCAACAAAAATAGGAGTATTTTTCCATCTGGCAACTATGTTGTTTTTACAATCTTATTTATCCAAAAAATAATTAAATATTTCATCTCTATTTTATTATAATTTATTAGTTTTGCAGTCCGAATTTAAAAAATAATTAATAATGTACGCAATAGTTGAGATAGCAGGGCAACAATTCAAAGTTGAAAAAGATCAGCAGATATTTGTACACAGATTAGAAGTAAAAGAAGGATCGAAAGTAGATTTCGAAAACGTTCTTTTAATTGATAATGGTGGAAAAGTAAATGTTGGCGCCCCAGCTGTAAAAGGCGCCAAAGTCACGGCCAAAGTACTTGAGCACCTTAAGGGTGACAAAGTAATTGTATTCAAGAAGAAAAGAAGAAAAGGATACAAAGTGAAGAATGGTCACAGACAATATTTAACAAAACTTGAGATTTTGAAAATTGATGAAAAAGCAGCCGCTAAGAAAGCTCCTGCAAAAAAATCAGAACAAAAAACTGAAGTAAAAGCTAAACCAGCAGCTAAAAAGCGGGTAGCTAAAAAAACAACAATCAAAAAGACTGCAGCTAAAAAAGCTGAGTAATCTTTTATAAAACTATAATACAATGGCACATAAAAAAGGAGCGGGTAGTTCGAAAAACGGAAGAGAATCGCAAAGTAAACGATTAGGTGTGAAGATTTTTGGTGGACAAAATATTATCGCTGGAAACATTATTGTTCGTCAGAGAGGAACAGTTCATCATCCAGGTGATAATGTAGGTCTTGGTAAAGATCATACTTTATTTGCACTTGCACATGGAATTGTAAAATTCACAAAAAAGAAAAATAACAGATCATATGTATCTGTTGTAACTGAGTAATTTAATTTCTCGGAAATATACTATAAAAACTCTTGAGAAATCAAGAGTTTTTTTGTTTACTTTTGTACCGAAAATAAAAAATAAAAAATGTTACAAATACAATTTTTAAGAGAAAACAAAGAAAGTGTTATCGAAATCCTAAAAGTAAAAAACTTTGACGCTTCTACTATTATTGATCAGGTGATTGCTTTAGATGACAACAGAAAATCAACACAATCTTCTTCTGACGAGCTACTTTTCAGAGCAAATGCTATTGCAAAGGAAATAGGAATTCTGTTCAAATCAGATAAAGGAGAGGAAGCAAATATTTTAAAAGAAGAATCTGTACAAATTAAAGAAAAAACAAAATCACTTCAATCTTCACTTTCTGAAATTGAAAGTGATATCTGGAAGCTATTAGTTCAAATACCAAATATTCCTCATCCATCTGTTCCTGCAGGTAAGTCGGATGCGGATAATGAAGTGATAAAAGAAGTAGGCGAAATCCCTCAACTTTCTGAAAATAAAAAACCACATTGGGATTTATGTTCTCAGTATAATCTGATTGATTTTGAATTAGGAAATAAAATTACGGGAGCAGGTTTTCCTGTTTACAAAGGTAAAGGAGCGAAATTACAAAGAGCGCTAATTGCATATTTCTTAGATAAAAATACAGATGCAGGTTATACCGAATATCAACCTCCTTATTTAGTGAATGAGGATTCTGGTTTTGGTACGGGACAACTTCCTGATAAGGAAGGACAGATGTACCATGTAACGGAAGATAATTTGTATTTAATACCAACTGCTGAAGTGCCGTTAACTAATTTTTTTAGAGATATAATTGTAAAGAAAGAAGAGTTTCCTATAAAATGTACTGCTTATACTCCTTGTTTCAGAAGAGAGGCCGGTTCTTACGGAAAAGATGTAAGAGGATTGAATAGATTACATCAATTTGATAAAGTGGAGATTGTACAAGTTCAACACCCAAAAGATTCTTACGATACTTTGGATGTTATGGTAAATCATGTAGCAAATATTTTGGAGGAGTTGGAATTACCATACAGAATATTAAGATTGTGCGGTGGAGATTTAAGTTTTACTGCTGCACTTACTTTTGATTTTGAAGTATATTCTGCAGGACAAGATAGATGGCTAGAAGTTAGTTCTGTTTCTAATTTTGAAGGATACCAATCCAACAGATTGAAACTGAGATATAAAGACGAGAATGGGAAAACACAATTGTGTCATACCTTAAATGGAAGCGCACTAGCACTACCAAGAATATTTGCTTCACTTGTAGAGAATAACCAAACTGAAAACGGAATTAAGATTCCGAAAGTATTACAAGATTACACTCGTTTTGATACAATTAACTAGATGAGACTGACTCTTGTATTTTTATTTTGTGTGTCGTTTGCTTTTTCACAAACAAACGATTCTCAAATTGCACAGCAGTTTTACCAAAATGGAGAGTACGAAAAAGCAATTGATATTTTTAAAAATCTAAGCAAAGGAAATAACTTCCATTTGTATTATCATCCTTATTTTAACTCATTGGTAAATACCAAAAATTATGAGGAAGCTGAGAAGTTGTCCCTAAGAATGACCAAGAAAATTTCCAATAGCTTCATCTATTTTGTGGATTCGTACATGGTGCAACTTAAAAATGGAAATGATAGAAAGGCAAAAAAAACTTTAGAGAAAATTAATTCCAAATTGAAAAAAAAAGATGCTCAAGTTGTGAGTGTTGCCAATACTTTTATAAAATATCAGATGTATAATCAGGCACTGAAATGCTATCAAGTTGTAATAGAAAATAACACGAAAAGAAAAAGTACTTACAGAATGCAGATTGCACAACTTTATCTGTATTTGGATAAAGATGTTCAGATGGTGGAAGAGTACCTTACTTTGATAGAAGAAAACCCAACTCAAAAACAAACTGTACAAAATTACTTACAGCGATACCTGAATAATGATGGAATAAAAAGTGATAAAAATTACAATGCTGTAAAAAATGGATTGTTGAAATACAGCCAAAAAGAAAGAGAAGGACATTTATTTACTGAGATGCTCATTTGGCTTTTTATGCAAAACAATCAGTTCGACTTGGCTTTTTTGCAGGCAAAAGCATTAGATAAAAGATTGAAAGAAAATGGTTTCCGTTTGTATAATTTGGCAGAAACATTTTTGGACAATGAATATTACAATTTATCAATAAAAGCATACAATTACATTATTGAAAAAGGAGAGGAGAATTATTATTACATTGATGCTCATGTAAATAAATTGTATTCCATGGGAGAGCTTTCTTCCAGAAAAGAGAATGATTTGAAGGAGTTGGACGATTTGTATAAAAAAACCATTGAGGAGTTGGGACAGAGCAGAAAAACCATTTTACTGATAAATAATTATGCACACTTTAAGTCATTTATAATACACGATTTGATTTCTGCAGAAAGTATTTTGTCGGAAGCTATGGAAATTCCTCAACTTTCAAAATCAGATTTGGCAGAATGTAAATTGGTGTATGCGGATGTAATGCTACTTTCCGACCAAGTATGGACCGCACTTTTGTATTACTCTCAAGTAGAAAAGGATTTTAAGGAAACTCCAGTAGGACATGAGGCCAAACTCAGAAGATCAAAAATTTCTTATTATCAAGGAGATTTTGATTGGGCACAATCTCAGTTGGATATTTTAAAGGCTTCTACTTCCAAACTTATTGCCAATGATGCTATGGATTTATCATTGTTGATTACAGATAATTTGAATTTAGACACTTCTACAGTTCCCATGGAAATGTACGCAAGGGCGGATTTACTTTTTTACCAAAACAGATTTGAGGAAGCGATTACTACTTTGGACTCTATTTTAACAACTTACTCAGGACATACTTTGTCGGATGAAATATATTTCAGGAAATACCAAATTTACCAGAAAATAGGAAATACTGATAAAGCAATTGAGATGCTGGAAACCATTGTTACAGATTATGCATTTGATATTTTGGAAGATGACGCGCTCTTTCATTTGGCTCAGATTTATGAAAACGAAAAAAAGGATTTTGACAAGGCTTTTCATTATTATGAAACAATACTACTTCAATGCAGTGGAAGTATTTACACTGCTGAGTCCAGAAAAAAATACAGAAAACTAAGAGGAGACGATTTATGATAATATACAATGTAACATGTAGTGTGGATCCATCCGTAAGTGAGGAATGGTTACAATGGATGAGAGAAATTCACATTCCGGATGTGATGGAATGCGGGATTTTTAAAGAGGCACAAATTAATAAAGTGCTTTCTGAAAAAGATGGTGGGATTACTTATGCCATTCAGTATTCTTGTGAAAGCATGAAGGATTTACACCATTATCAAGTGAATTTTGCACCCCAATTACAGAAAAAACACAGCCAAAAATATTGGGATAAAGTGCTTGCTTTTCGTACATTAATGGAGGTTATTCAAGAGTATTAATTCCTGTTTTGAAAAAAGTAATTAAGGCATACTTACAATTAGAAGAACATGTCCTTTTAATGATAAAGGCTGAATTTTTTGTGCAGTTAATTGGGGCTGCTTTCTTCTTGATTTTAAATATCTATTTGGCAAAGCAGGGTTTTTCTGATCCTGAAATAGCCAATTTTATTTCCTTTCGTTTTCTAGCAGTTATGTTGTTGGCATTTCCTTTGGGTTTTTATATAAAAGGAAAACCGCTTAAGCCCTTTTTTTTGATGGGTAGTTTAGGTGTGCCTACGGTTGCTATCGCACTTGTTTTGGCTGTGCAGTATGGTTTGTATCAGTATTTGCCTACATTATTTATTTTGTGGGGAGTCGTTTTCACTTTGTTTCAAGTAAGTTCTTTGCCTTATGTAATGAGGAATACTTCAGTTGAAAATCAATCGCATGCCATATCTTTAAATTATGCGACTCATAGTTTCGGAACGATATTAAGTGGAATAATTATCTTTGGTTTTGGACAGTTTATGCGAGAGATGGATGAAGGGATAATTCTATTATTTATTTCTGTACTTGGATTTGTTGGGGTCTATTATTTGTTGAAAATGAAGGTTGACATAGTAGTGCCTGTCAAAAAAGGCTTGCAATGGAAATCCTATGATTGGGACTTATTAATTAAGGCAATTATCCCAACTCTTATTATTGCTGTTGGGGCAGGACTCACTATTCCGTTTATTAATTTATTTTTCTTTCATAATTTTCAAATCGATTCCACAGGCTTTGCGGTTATTGGTGGGGTGGCTAGTGTGTTGGTTGCTTTTTTGGCTTTGCTTGTTCCTAATGTAAAAAATAAAATGGGTTTCAAAAAAGGGATAACTTATACGCAAACTACTGCCGTTATTGCTTTGGTTTCTTTGGCTACTACTGAGTTTTTTGCAAACTATTGGTGGGCGTTACCAGTGGCGGTTATGTGTTATTGGGTGCGTACTCCACTTATGAATATGGCGGCTCCCATGACCTCCGAACTTACTATGAATTATGTAGGAAAGAAAAATCAAGAAATGTTGAGTGCAATTATGGCGGCAATCTGGAGCGGAAGTTGGTTTTTTAGTTCGCAAATATTCAGGTACTTAAAAGCAGAAGGGTTGCCTTATGCCTATATTTTTTACATCACAGCCGCACTGTATTCTTTTGGGGTGTTTATGTACTACATCTTGGTATTGGATTATGAAAAGAGGAAATAATATTCTTTTAAGTTTTAATTTATTGCAAAAAAAGGTTTGTTAGTTTCTCCTTTCCAATTGTTGTTGAAGGTCCATGTCCGCAATACACCACAGTTTCACTGTCCAATAAAAATAGTTTTGTTTTTATACTTGCAATCAAAGTATCAAAATCTCCTCCTGGCAAATCTGTTCTCCCAATACTTCCATTAAACAAAACATCTCCCGCCACAATAAATTTATCCTCTTTACTACAAAGACAAATATGTCCGGGAGCGTGGCCAGGTGTAAATAATATTTCCAATTTACTTTCTCCAAATTCCAATACATTCCCTTCTTCCAAAAAGTATTTTGGGTATGGACTTCTCCTATAGTTTTCAAAACCATACATTTTAGCAATGTCTCCAGCTCCTTCTAAAAGTGGTAAGTCTGTTTTGTGCATATAAAGTTCCAAATTCCATTTTTCACTCACAAATTTATTTCCCAAAATGTGGTCAATATGGCAATGTGTATTTATCAGTTTTACAGGATTTAAATCATTTTTCTCTATAAAATTTACTAGTTCTTTCTCTTCATTTTTTTCATAACAACCCGGATCAATAATGATGCAATCTCCTGTATTGTCCCACAAAACAAAAGTATTTTCCTGAAAAAGATTAAATGTAAATGATTGAATTTTCATATAAATTTTTTTACAAAGATACATTTCTTATCTTTGCTTATCAGAAAAAATTCTACTATGAGTATTCCTACTATTGTTATTCTTATTTTTATCGGTTTGGCGGCCGGTTTACTTTCTGGTATTATTGGTATTGGAGGTGGACTGATTATGATTCCACTTCTTATTATTTTATTGGGATTGGATCAGCATACTGCACAAGGAACTTCTCTTGCTGTAATGCTACCTCCAATCGGAATTTTAGCAGCTATGAATTACTTTAAATCAGGAAACCTAAATTGGGAATATGCCCTTATTATTGCCAGTACATTTATTGTGGGAGGATATTTTGGATCCAAAATTGCACTTCAATTGAGTCCTCAAGTTTTGAGGAAAGTGTTTGGAGTTATCATGCTAGTCGCGTCCCTTAAAATGATTTTTTCAAAATGATAGATTCAATTAAAAATTTATCTGAAAAATATTTCAATAAAATTGTTGCAATCAGAAGACACATACACCAAAATCCTGAGCTTTCTTTTCAAGAACATGAAACTTCCAAATACATAAAATCTATTTTGGATTCTTGGAATATTTCCTATGTTGATAATATTGCCAATACTGGAATACTAGCAATTATTGAAGGAAAAAATCCTAAAAAAAAATGTATTGCCGTTCGTGCTGATTTTGATGCACTTCCTATAGAAGAAGAAAATGAAGTAGAATATTGTTCGGTAAATAAAGGGGTAATGCACGCCTGCGGACATGACGTACATACATCTTCAATGTTGGGAGCTGTTAAAATTCTAAACGAATTGAAAGAGGAATGGGAAGGAACAATAAAATTTATTTTCCAACCCGCAGAAGAGAGGATTCCCGGAGGAGCAAAACAAATGATAGAGGAAGGAGTATTGGAAAATCCGAATGTAGAAAATGTAATGGCACAACATGTTTTTCCTGATTTGGAAATTGGGAAAGTTGGATTCCGTGCAGGAATGTATATGGCTTCAACTGATGAAATTTACATCACAGTTTCTGGAAAGGGTGGACATGCCGCACTGCCAGAAAAATACAACAGTCCTATAATTGCATCTTCCAATTTGATAATGGAATTGGACAATCATTTTACAAAGGAAAGAAACAGACCTTCAGTTTTTGCCATTGGATTTGTAAATGCAGATGGATCTACAAATGTAATTCCAAAAGATGTGAAATTAATGGGAACTTTTCGTGCTATGGACGAGCAGTTTCGGGCAGAATCTCATAAAATAATGCAAAAAATTGCAAAAAATATTTCTGAAAAATACAATCTGGTAATTGATTTTGAAATTAAAAAGGGATATCCTTTTTTAAAGAATGACGAAATGTTTACAAATTTATCTTCCGAATTTGCAAAGGAGTATTTGGGAAAAGGAAATGTGGTGAACCTCCCAGTCCGAATGACTGCAGAGGATTTTTCCTATTTTACTTTCGAGCGGCCATCTTGCTTTTACCGATTAGGAATTCGAAATGAAGAAAAAGGAATTGTTCATGGATTGCATACTTCCAGATTTAATATTGATGAGGATGCTTTAAAAGTAGGTATGGGATTAATGAGCTGGCTGCTTATTAAAAATTTAGGAAATTAATTTTCTTCCAATTGTAGAAAATTCTTCTGAAAAAATATCTAATCTTTCGAGTAAATCTGTATTTGTAACTTTATCATCTGTAAAATCTTTTCCAGTAGCATATACAATTCTTGGCATCTGAATCATTCTCCATTCATTCATGCAAATTTGTGTTAAATGCATAGTGGAAAGGTAACTTCTTTCTCCTCCGGCAGCACAAATAATTCCAAAAAATTTTCCTTCCGCTTTCCCAAAACATCTATCTAAAATAATTTTTAGTCCATCATTTACACTGTAGCAATGTATTCCCATTCCAATTATTATATTGTCAACATTTTCTACTTTTTTAGATAGTAAATTCATGGATTCGGTTGGTCCTACATGACAAGGTAAAAGTTCCATTTTTCTAGCATCTACAAATTCTACATTTATACCTTTTTCAGATAATCTGTTGGAAATTTCTGTGCACAAAATAAATGATCTGGAATTTGTTGAGAGTGAACTCGATATAATAAGTGTATTCATTTTTTTAATTTCCTACTTCTGAGATAAACTGTATTCTAGCAATTCTTATTTCTTCATCCGAAAATTCATCTTCTCCATATTCATCTCTTGTTTCTTCCAACGAAAAATTTTCGGACACTTTAAAGAACTCAAAAAGTTCTTCTTGTTCATAGTCGTCCATCATTTCATCCAGCATATATTGTAAATTTACTTTCGTACCAGATTCAACAATTGTTTCAATTTCTTTGATGAGTTCGTCAGATGTAAGTCCTTTTGCCCGAGCAATGTCCTCCACAGAAAGTTGCTTGTCCACACTTTGTATAATATAAACCTTATTTGCCGATTTGTTGGCAACAGTTCTGATTACCATATCAGATGGTCGTTCAATATTATATTCTTTTACATATTTATCAATTACTACAGTAAAATAATCTCCATATTTTTTTGCTTTTCCCATTCCAACACCTTGTATTTGGCTCATTTCTTCAGTAGTAATTGGGTAGTTGTTGGCCATGTCAATTAAAGAGGATTCTTGAAAAATAATAGCTGGTGGAAGTTCAACTTCTTTAGATACTTCTTTTCTTAATTGTTTCAGTATCTTGAACAGAACATTGTCCATAGCTGCTCCTTTCTGTTCTCCGATAGAACTTGTTCCTAGTTTTTGATAATCATGGTCTTCAGTAATAATAAAACTTTGAGGATTTTTTAGAAACTCTCTTCCTTTTTCGGTTAATTTTATTGTGCCGTAGGTTTCAATTTCTTTTGTAATTATTTCTTGTACATAAGTTTGTCTGATAACGGCATGCCAAAATTCAATATTTTTCTCTTTCCCTGATCCAAATACTTCTGTTATAGTGGCTATGTGTTGATTAATTAGAGCATTTCCGTCACCTATCATTATTCGGGCAACTTCTTTTGCTTTAAAAGTTTCTTTACTTACTTCTATAGCTTTTAATAGTTTACATACAAAATCTTTTCCTTCAAATGTAGGTTTCGGATTTTTACAATTGTCGCACATTTGATTACAGTCTGCACTTTCAAAATCTTCTCCAAAGTAATGAAGTAAATATTTTCTCCTGCACATTGCAGTTTCGGCAAATGAAATGGTTTCCATTATGAGTTGCCTTCCTATTTCCTGTTCGCTTACTGGTTTTCCACTTAGGAAATTTTCTAACTTTTCTATATCTTTATAGCTGTAAAAAGTGACCAATATTCCTTCTCCATCATCTCTTCCCGCTCTTCCAGTTTCTTGGTAATAACCTTCCAAACTTTTTGGGATATCGTGATGTATAACAAAACGAATATCGGGTTTATCAATTCCCATTCCAAATGCAATTGTTGCAACAATTACATCACAATCTTCCATTAAAAATGCGTCCTGATGAATAACTCTCTTTTTTGATTCCAATCCTGCGTGATATGGAAGAGCGTTAATTCCGTTTACTTGTAGGGTTTCAGCAATTTCTTCTACTTTTTTTCTGCTCAAACAATAAACAATTCCCGATTTTCCGGGATGTTGTTTAATAAATTTAATCATTTCTTTTTCTACATCATGTTTTGGTCTGATGTCGTAAAATAAGTTTTTCCTATTAAATGAGTCTAAAAATAATTTTGCATCAATAACTTTTAGGTTTTTCCGAATATCTACCCGTACTTTTGGAGTTGCAGTTGCTGTTAAGGCGATTATAGGTCGTCTGCCAATATTGTCAATTATTTCTCTAATTCTACGGTATTCTGGTCGGAAATCATGTCCCCACTCCGAAATACAGTGTGCCTCATCAATTGCAAAAAAGGCAATTTTTATTCCCCTGAAAAACTCTATATATTCTTCTTTTGTTAAGGATTCTGGGGCGACATACAACATTTTTGTTTCTCCAGAAATAATATCCTCTTTTACAATATTTATTTGTGTTTTTGATAAAGATGAATTCAAAACATGGGCAATATTATCTTGTTCGCTAAAGGTTTTTATGGCATCAACTTGGTTTTTCATTAATGCAATTAAAGGAGAAATCACAATTGTGAGTCCATCACTAATAAGAGCAGGTAGTTGATAACACATTGATTTTCCTCCTCCAGTTGGCATTATTACTAATGTGTCTTTTCCTGCAAGCAAATTTTGAATAATTTGCTCTTGTCTTCCCTTAAAACTATTGAATCCAAATATTTTTTTAAGGTGTTTGTGTAATGTTGCTGAAGAAATACTCATCTTTTTATATTAATACATCTAAAAAATAATACTTTTGTAATGTTTTTATCAAACGAATATACGCATAAAATTAATGTCTAATAACAAAAATATTTTAAATATTGCAAAATCTGTCATTATTATTGAGAAAAATGCTATCTCTCAGTTGGAGAGCCAGTTAACTAATGATTTTGTAGAAGCTGTACAACTTATTTTCTCCTCAAAGGGGAGAGTGATTGTAGCAGGAGTAGGGAAAAGCGCAAACATTGCAAATAAAATGGTCGCTACTTTTAATTCTACTGGGCAACCGGCTGTTTTTCTTCACGCTGCAGACGCTATTCATGGTGATTTAGGTAACATACAAAAAGATGATGTAGTAATTTGTATTTCCAAAAGTGGAAACACAGAGGAAATAAAGTATTTACTGCCATTGATAAAAGATTTGGGAAATAAAATTATTTCAATTTGTGGTAATTCTAATTCGTATTTAGCAAAAGAATCAAATTTATTTTTGGATAGTACAGTAGAAAAAGAGGCTTGTCCTAATAATTTGGCTCCTACATCTTCCACTACTGCACAATTGGTTTTGGGGGACGCTTTGGCAGTTTGTTTATTGAAATTAAATAATTTTTCAGATAATGATTTTGCTCGTTTTCATCCCGGTGGAAGTTTAGGAAAAAGGTTGTTTTTAAAGGTTTCAGATTTATTATCTGATTTTTCTAAACCTATTGTATCTCCAACTGACTCTATAAATTCGGTAATTGTGGAAATTTCCAACAAACGCTTGGGATCGACTGCAGTTTTAGAAAACAATAAACTTATTGGAATAATTACAGATGGGGATTTGAGGAGGATGTTGGAGAAAAACCAGAATATTAATGTTTTGCAGGCTTCGGATATAATGACTGAAAATTCAAAAACTATTAATTCTACTACTTTAGCCTCAGATGCTTTATATATAATGGAACAAAATAATATTAGTCAACTTATTGTAATGAATGGAAATATTTATTGTGGAATTGTTCATATTCATGATATTTTAAAAGAAGGAATTTAGATGGAGAAGAAGGAAAAGGAGATGTCTTTTTTGAACCATTTGGAAGTATTGAGATGGCATTTGGTAAGATCTGCCGCTGCTATTATTATATTCGCAATTCTTGCATTTATTTATAAAGATTTTGTTTTTGATCAAATTTTACTTGCTCCGAAACATCCAGATTTTATTACATATCGATTTTTCTGTTCTCTTTCTGAAATGATGGGAATGGGAGATACTTTGTGTTTTGGAGATTCGGAGTGGACCTTAAATAGTTTTACAATGTCAGGACAGTTTTCAACTCATATTTTGACTTCCCTTTTTGCAGGTTTTGTAGTGGCTTTCCCTTATGTTTTTTGGGAAATATGGAGTTTTATAAAGCCAGCATTATATTCAAAGGAAACTAAAATTACTAGATGGGTTGTGTTTTTTACTTCCATATTATTTTCTGTTGGGGTTTTGTTTGGTTATTATTTGGTAGCTCCGCTTTCAATTAATTTTTTAGGATCGTATCAAGTAAGTGGACAAGTAGCAAATCAGATTGGTTTGAGCTCATTTATTTCAACAATTACCACTATTAGTTTTGCGAATGGTGTAATTTTTGAACTTCCAATTATTGTTTATTTTCTTACTAAAATTGGATTGCTTACTCCAGAGTTTATGAAAAAATACCGAAAACATTCCATGGTTTTAACTCTTGCTCTTGCGGCAATTATTACTCCGCCAGATGTTACAAGTCAGATTTTAGTTGCTTTGCCAATACTCATTTTATATGAATTAAGTATCAAAATCTCTGCGAGAGTTTTAAGAAAACAAGAAAAATCATGATATTAAAATCGGAAAATATAGTAAAGTTTTATGGAGATAAAAAGATTGTAAAAGGCGTTTCTGTTGAAGTGAAAAAAGGGGAAATTGTAGGTCTTTTAGGTCCAAATGGCGCTGGAAAAACAACTTCTTTTTACATGATTGTAGGACTTATAAAACCAAATGAGGGAAAAGTATTTTTAGATGGGGAGAATATTTCAAATCTTCCAATGTACAAAAGAGCTCAATTGGGTATTGGATATTTGGCTCAGGAATCTTCAATCTTCCAAAAAATGACAGTGGAAGATAATCTGCTTGCCGTTTTAGAAATGACGAAATTAAGTAAGGAAGAACAAAAACAAAAATGTGAAACTTTACTAGATGAGTTTGGACTTCAGAAAATAAGAAAGAATATGGGAGGATTGCTTTCGGGAGGAGAGAGAAGAAGAACAGAGATAGCAAGATGTTTGTCTACTAATCCAAGTTTTATTCTTTTAGATGAGCCATTTGCTGGGGTTGATCCAATTGCAGTAGAAGACATACAACAAATTGTATCTGATTTGAAAAAGAGAAATATTGGTATATTAATTACCGATCATAATGTGCACGAAACCCTTTCCATTACCGATAGAGCGTATTTGCTTTATGAAGGAAAAATCCTAAAATCGGGAACATCAGAAGAACTTGTTTCTGATGAAATGGTAAGAAAATTATATCTCGGAAAAAATTTCGAGTTGAGGTAAATTATGCTTCTTTTAAAGTAAATTCAAATGCTTCCATAATCTGATTTGCTAGTAATTTAGTACAAGCCTCAGTTACTTTGGTATTTGCAGTATCTTTGTTTTCTGCATCAATTTCTAGTGTAATGTGTTTACCAATTCTTACATTCGTAATTTCAGAAAGTCCAACATTTCCCATACTTGCGCTTACGGCTTTTCCTTGTGGGTCCAACAAAGCTTGTAATGGCATGATGTCTATTTCGGCTCTAAATTTCATTTTATTAGATTATTTATGATTGATAAAAAGATATACAAAATTACAATAAAAGGAATTGCTACAAAATGAAAAACCAATAATAATATTACACAACTTATTAAGAATAGAATTCGGATGATGTTGAGTTGAGATTTTAAGTTTTCTCCTTTACTAATTTTCAGTGAAAACAGTGGTATTTCGGCAACTAAAAGTAAGGATAAAATGACTGTAGTTCCAATTAATAATTCGGTACTTAACTTTACCCCATAATTTGCTTCAATAATTGGTAAGGATGCGATAAAAATAGCGGCAGCTGGAGTTGGTAAACCTATAAAAGATGAAGTTTGACTGCTATCAACATTAAACTTTGCTAATCGGATTGCAGAAAAAATAGGTATTAAAAAAGCTATTAATGCTATTGTTAACTCATATGATATTCCTAATTGATTTTCATTAGTCATTGATATTAATTGATACATGAGAATTCCTGGAACTACTCCGAAAGTAACCATGTCTGCCATACTGTCTAATTGTTTTCCTATTTCGGAACTAACCTTTAATAATCTCGCTACCAACCCATCAAAAAAGTCGAGTATCGCGCCATAAAAAATAAAGGCTCCCGCAAGTGCTAAATTCCCTTCTAATCCCAATACAATAGAGAGTAATCCGCAAGTCAGATTTCCTAAAGTGATTAGGTTTGGTATATTCTTTTTAATTCTTTCCATTATTTGCAATATTATGTTGAATTTTGTGTTTATTTGATGGACAAATATACAACAATGCACTACAAACTTAAATATCTGTTTTTCTTTTTTGTTTTACTTTCTTTTACGGGAGTTTCTCAAACAAAATATAGTAATGAATTTTTACAGATTGGTGCTGGGGCTCGTTCCTTAAGTTTATCTAAAGCGGTGGTCGCTTCTTCTGCAAATTCTTCTTCTATTTATTGGAACCCTTCTTCCTTGGTTGATTTAACCCATACAGAAATGGAATTGATGCATGCTTCCTATTTTGCAGGAATAGCAAATTTCGATCAGTTTTCGTTTGCTAAAAAGGTAAATGAAACAGATGCTGTTGGTTTTATGATGTTGAGATTCGGCGTAGATGACATTATGAATACATCCAATTTGATTGACAATGAAGGAAATGTTGACTATAACAGAATTGAACTTTTTTCGGCAGCCGATTACGCTTTTTTATTCTCTTATGCTAAAAAAGATGTGTTTAAAGGATTTGATGTTGGAGGAAACGCAAAAATAATATACAGACAAATTGGTGATTTTGCAAAATCGTGGGGATTTGGTTTTGATCTTTCTACCCAAAAGCAATTTGGAAAATGGAAAGTAGCGGCTATTACACGTGATGCCACCTCAACTTTTAATTCTTGGATGTTTAATATGGAGAAATTTGAGGAGGTGTACCTACAAACTGGAAATGAACTCCCAGAAAATTCTTCTGAACTTACTTTACCTTCTATTCAAACAGGAATTGCAAGAAGTTTTACGATAAATAAAAATTTCTCTGCTCATTCAGAATTAGATTTGGATATTCATTTTGATGGAGAAAGAAATACATTGTACAGTGCAAATACAACAAGTGTTAATCCTCATTTTGGTGCAGAAATAAGATATAGAGATATCATTGATTTTCGTTTTGGGATAGGAGAATTCATCAGAGAAACAGATTTTAATAACGAAAAATATGTTTCAGTGCAACCAAATATTGGTATTGGTTTTCATTTTGATAATATCAGAATTGATTACGCATTAACTAATTTGGGTGACCAATCTTCAGGGTTGTATTCTAATCTTTTTTCTTTAAGATATAGTTTAAAATAGGATGAGAAAAATACTTCTTTCTGTTTTAAGTGGGTTGATATTGGCTTTTTCTTGGCCAGAAACGGGAGTATTTCCACTCATATTTATTGCTTTTATTCCCCTGTTAATTTTGGAAAAGGAGATTTCAGAAAGTGGAGAAAAAACTTCTTGGAAAGTTTTTGGATATTCTTTTATTTCATTTTTCATTTTTAATATTATTACTACTTATTGGGTGTGGCACGCTACTGTTGCGGGGGCCTTTGCTGCTTTTGTTATAAATACTTTACTAATGAGTTTCGCTTTTGTATTGTTTCATAAAGTGAAAAATGTACTTGGAAATAAGAGGGGGTATTTTTCTTTAATCTTCCTTTGGATAAGTATGGAATATTTGCATTTACATTGGGAACTTGCCTGGCCATGGCTCACTTTAGGAAATGTTTTTGCAACTATTCCGGACATAGTACAATGGTATGAATATACAGGAGTGTTGGGGGGTTCTTTATGGATATTAGGATTGAATATTCTATTATTTAAATGTTGGAATTCAGTAGAGAAAAAAAAGAAGAAATGGATTCTTCCATCTTTTTTTATTGTTGTTCCTATATTGTTCTCTTTTTATAATGGACTGGAAATAAGAACCCTTCCACATATAACAGAAGAAATAGTAATTGTACAGCCAAATGTAGATCCATATAAAGATAAGTTTAATAGAGATGCTCAAACACAGTTAGATGATTTTATAAATCTGGCAAAAGATAAGTTAACGCAAAATTCCACTTTGTTAATTGGACCTGAAACTGCTTTACAAGAAGTTATTTGGGAAAGTAAAATAAGTCAAACTCAAAGTATTTCAAAACTTCAAAAATTACAAGTAGAGTTTCCTAAATTAAATATTCTTATTGGTTCTTCTACCTTTAAGTATTTGGGTAAAAATAAAGTAGAAAATTCCAGAAGGTTAAACAAAACAAATGAATGGTACAATGCTTATAATTCTGCTATTTTTTTAGGAGTTGATTCTACTATTTCAATTTACCATAAAACAAAATTGGTTCCGGGTGTGGAACAAATTCCGTACTCTTTCCTCTTAAATGTAATTGCAGATTTCACAGTTGATTTGGGAGGTGCTTCCGGGAGTTTATCAAAGGATAATACCATTGAAAACTTCAAGTATAAAGAGGTAAATATTCTTCCTCTTATTTGTTACGAAAGTATTTTTGGAGATATGATAACAGGAAAGAATTCGAATATTATTACCATTATTACCAATGACGGTTGGTGGAAAAATACTTCAGGATACAAACAACATTTTCAATATGCCAGATTGCGAGCAATTGAACAAAGAAGGTCTGTGGTTCGCTCTGCCAATACAGGGATTTCTGGAGTTATTTCTCCTTTTGGACAGGTGTTGGAGCAAACAAATTGGGAGAAAGAAATAGCTATAAATGTTAAAGTGCCTTTAAATGATAAAGCAACTTTTTACAACAGATACGGAGATTATATTGGTCGTATTTTTTCTTTTGTTACAGTTTTATTACTTCTTTCTTCTTTTGTAAAAAAGAGACTAAAAAAAATACCAACTCCTTAGAAGTTGGTATTTAAAATGTAAAGTTTATTTTCTTTTATTTTTCAGTTGATTCAATTTTGTCTTCAACAACTTCTGATGTGTCCGCATCTACATCAGTACTGTCATTTGCTATTTCTTCTATTGCCTCTCCATCAACAACTGTTTCTTTTTCGGGTGGCGGTGGTGGAGGTGTTTTTTCTATTGAACATTTTGTTTCACAACATTCGCAATTTTGAATTACAAGAAATCCTAAAGCTAATACGATTAAAACACCTGTAATAATTCCTGTTAAATTTTTCATGTTTAAATATTTAATTGGTTAGTGATGGCTAATATAGGTAAAATAATTTATCTCAAATAATTGGGTATTTTGTAAACTGGAATTGGATTCATTTTATGTTGATTTTTTTTATTCAGAGTTCTATAAACATTCAAAATTTCTTTCTCTCTTTTAGTAAGAGAATTTTCATCTCCATTAAAATTCATTGCCCACTCCAATTCTGGATAAGAAGCTCCAATTTGTTCTTCATCTGTTTTGTCATCTCCCCAAAGTCCATCTGTTGGAGGAGCAAGTAAAATATCATTATTAATCCCTAATTTTTTGGAAAGCGTGTACACTTCCGTTTTTAATAAATCCGCAATAGGACTGATGTCTACCCCCCCATCACCATATTTAGTAAAGAATCCTATTCCGAAATCTTCTACTTTATTTCCTGTTCCCACTACCAAATAATTATTTAGTTGTGCATAGTAGTATAGTGCTGTCATTCTGAATCGGGCCCTTACATTTACTAAGGGAAGTTCGTTGTTTTCTTGATGAGAATTTGGAAGTTTTGCAACAAAAGAATCGAAAACATGAGTAAGTTCAATTTCTCTATCACAAATATTTTCAAATTTTTTGTGCAGCCATTTTATATGATTTCTCCCTCTTTCAACTTGCGTTTTATTCTGATGAATAGGCATTTCTAAACACAAAGTAGGGAGTCCAGTTTTTGCTGCGAGTGTTGAGGTAAGCGCAGAGTCAATTCCTCCAGAAATTCCTATAACAAAGCCATTTGCTCCCGATTTTTTTGCGTAATCGGAAAGCCAATTTACAATTTGTTGTATTACTTCTTTTTCTTTCATTTTATAATTTACAAATTTATACATTTGCAGTCATGAAATTCATAAAAACACTATTATTATTTTTCATTCTTTCTTCATGTTTTAAGGATGATGTTAAAAAAGTTGAAATTGAGGTTTACCGATTTGATAAAGAACTCTCTTCAGTTGATTCAACGAATATTGACGCAAAAATAGATAAGTGGGATACCATATTAAATGGTTTTCATCACTTTTATTATTCATCTTTTTTAGATCTTAAGTACGAAAATTCAGATTCTTTAAAAAGTTTAATTCTTCAAGGTATATATCATGAAGAATTAAATTTAATTACTAAAGAAATATCGAATAAATTTCCAGATTTCACCAAAATAAATACTGAAATTGAATCTGCATTTGGATTGGTTCAATTTTATTTTCCAAATTTTATTGTTCCAAAAAATATTGTAATTATTAATGGAGAAAGAACATACGCAATGATGTTTAAAGGGGATACGGTTGTCTTATCCTTAGACATGTATCTTGGTGACTCTAATATAGTGTATGATTCTGCTCCTCTTTATATAAGAAAGATGTTTCAAGAAAAGTATATAATTCCAGATATTTTGGAGAATTGGTGTAATGTGCAATTTGAAACAAATCCGCAATCTAATTTCTTAGATAAATTAATTTATAAAGGAAAAATCATGTATTTGATGTCTCAATTTCTACCTCACAAAAATATTGAAACTATTTTAAGATTTTCAAAATCGGAATTTGAAGAATGTGAGGAAAGTGAATCTGTAATTTGGGATGGCATTATTTCGCTTGATTTATTGTATTCAAATTATGAAAGAGAATACCATTCTTTCTTTAATATTGATGTGTGTACTCGTCCAATATCTCCTGATTCTCCTTCAAGATTAGGATATTATACTGGATATAAAATTATTCAAAATTATATGCAAAACACTGATGTATCTTTGCTCGAATTAATGCAAAATACAAATTCACAACAGATATTATTAAATTCAAAATACAATCCAAAACATGACTAAATCAACTTTAACATTCGATTTGGAACTAGACGAAAATAATGTTCCCACAAAAATAGTAATGAATTCTTCCGATAAACAAGCGGAAAATATTAATCTGAAATCAGTAATGATTGCCGGTTGGGATGAGAAAACAAAAGAAACTTTAAGGGTGGATTTGTGGACAAAGGACATGATGGTAGACGAAATGTTTATTATGTATCATCAAACACTTATGTCAATGGCTAATACTTTAGAAAAGTCAACAGGACACGATAAATTGGCGGGAGCTTTAAAAGATTATTGTGAGTTTTTTGCCGAACAAACAAAAATTATCGACTCAAAGTAGGGTCAAAAGATTGATTGTATTTTTCAATAAATTGTAAAATTTCTTTAGTTCCTTTTCCTTTTTCAGAAGAAGTGATGAATATTTCAGGAAGGTCTTCCCATTGTTTTAACATTTCATTTTTGTAATGTTCTACATTTTTGCTAATTTCAGTTTGAGAAATTTTATCTGATTTAGTGAAAACCATTACAAAAGGTGTTCCTTCTTCTCCCATTTTCCTCATAAATTCCAAATCAATTGGCTGGGGTGTATGTCGGATATCTAACAGCACAAACAGACATATCAGATTTTCTCTATTCATAAGGTATTTATTAATCATACCTTTAAACATCTCTCTATTTGTTTTGGATGTGGAAGCATATCCGTATCCTGGTAAATCTACCAAAAACCAATTGTTATTTATTTTGAAATGATTTATCAGTTGAGTTTTTCCGGGTTTTCCTGAAGTTTTCGCCAGATTTTTTCTGTCGACCAAAGCATTTATCAAGGATGATTTTCCAACATTTGATCTTCCGATAAATGCATATTCAGCCAGTGCTTCTTTTGGGCATAATTTGTAGTCAGTATTGCTAATTACAAATTCTGCACTTTTTATTTTCATTTACTGATGTTTCTTTCTGCCCAATCAATTACAATATTACTTGTTGTTTCTGGGTGTTCCCACATTGGAGAATGTCCACATTTGTCAATCCAATGTAATTCCGAGTTTGGTAATGCTTCTTTAAATGCTTCACCTACTTCTGGTGGGGTTACTTTGTCGTTTCTTCCCCAAACCATACAAAATGGAGTTTTAAAGTTTGGTAAATCTTTTGACATATTATGTCTGATTGCAGATTTTGCAAAAGCCAATAATCGAATAGCGGATTCTCTTTTGTTTGCAATGGCAAATACTTTATCTACAAGTTCTTTTGTGGCAGTTTTAGGATCGTAAAAAACTTCTTCTGTTTTCACTTTTATGTAATCGTAATCACCTCTTCTAGGAAAAGATGCTCCCATTGAATTTTCGTATAATCCAGAGCTTCCCATCAATACTACTCCATCAACCATTTCAGGATACATTTTTGAAAACACCAAAGATACATGTCCTCCTAAGGAATTTCCTACAAGTATAGCTCTTTTGATTCCTTTAATAGTCATGAATTCATGAATATATTTACTAAGGTGTTTAATTGTACATTTTAATAAAGGAGTTTCAAAAAGTTGTAAATCTGGAGCGTAAACTTTGTGTTTTTTAGCTACAATATCTACCATCTCTCCAAAATTATCTACACCTCCCATTAATCCGTGTAACATGATAACAGGACTCCCTTCACCTTCTTCCAAATATTTAAATTTACCTTCTTCTTTTAGCATTATATATCTTTTTTCAGAATTGCAAAGTAAACAATTTTATTTGAATATCTATTTTTATTCTTAAACACAATTGATTTAATCTGAAAAAATAATAAAGTGGAAAAAGTTATCAACAAAGTGGTATAATGTGGTAAAATGTGGGACAATTTTGTATATTTACACCCAATTAGAACTGTGAAATAAATGATTAATTTAATCGGGACATACGAATGTAAAGCTGACTCCAAAGGAAGAGTTATGTTGCCTGTATCGTTGAAAAAACAGTTAAACTCAATTGTAAATGAAGGATTTGTTGTTAAAAGATCTGTTTTTAATAATTGTTTGGAATTGTACCCTATGTCCGAATGGAGTAACATGGTTTCTCAGGTAAACAAGTTAAATCGTTTTGTGAAAAAGAACAATGATTTTATCCGATCGTTTATATCGGGATTAAAAATGTTAGAGCTTGACTCTACAGGAAGAGTTTTAATTCCAAAAGATTTAGTGGTTTTTGCCGGAATTGAAAAAGAAATTGTCTTGGCTTCATCAGTAAACATGATAGAAATTTGGGATAAAGATCAGTATGAAAAATCGGTGAAAGAGACTTTAACTGATTTTGGAGCACTTGCAGAAGAGGTTATGGGTAATCAATCTCATTCGGATGACTTACCATAAATCGGTACTATTAAACGAATGTATTGACGGATTAAATATTAATCCTAGTGGAATTTATGTAGATGTTACTTTTGGTGGTGGTGGACATTCTTTAGAGATTCTGAAAAAACTTACAACAGGAAAGTTATTTGCTTTCGATAGAGATTCTGATGTGGAAGTAAATATTCCTAAGGATAAGAATTTTAAATTATTGAAAACAAATTATAAAAATATTAAAAGATTTTTACGGTTAGAAGGTGTGAAAAAAGTAGATGGAATATTGGCAGATTTAGGAGTTTCTTCTCACCAATTTGATGTTGCGGAAAGAGGTTTTTCATTTCGCTTTGATGCGGAATTAGATATGAGAATGAATAAAAATGCTGATTTGGATGCAAAACAAATTCTTAATAATTATTCCAAAGAAGATTTAGCAAATGTGTTATTCAATTATGGGGAGTTAAGAAACTCTAGAAGAATATCGGACAAAATAATTGAATTGAGAAATGAAATGGAGATTAAAACAACTACTCAATTAATATCGTGTATTTCAGATGCGGTTCCAGAAAAAAATAGAAATCAGTTTTTGTCACAAGTGTTTCAGGCTTTGAGGATTGAGGTGAATGATGAAATAGATTCCTTAAAACAAATGATGTTGGATGGAGTAGAAATTCTGAAAAGTGAAGGAAGATTTGTTGTTCTTTCTTATCATTCTTTGGAGGATAGAATTGTAAAAAATATTTTTAAGAAAGGAAATTTATCTGGAGAAATTGAAAAAGATTTTTATGGAAATGTTCTGAAGGATTTGAAGGAAATAAACAGAAAAGTAGTTGTTGCTTCTGATGAAGAAAAGAAAGGAAACTCCAGATCCAGATCTGCCAAATTAAGAGTAGCAGAAAAAATATAAATGAAAAAGTCGAACAATATATTTAAAGGAAATTTTTTTGAAAAAGGAGGGATAAGTAATCAAGCTCCTTTTATAATATTTGTTGTTTTTCTGATAATTCTTCAAATCGGGATTTCATTCAAAAGTATTGATGTAATAATAGAAACCAATGAGATAAACAAAGAAATATTTGATTTGGGGAGACAATCTATTTCCCTTAAAACAAAATTGATGGGATTGTATAAAAGATCGGTTGTTGAACAGAAAGTAAAAGAGTTTGATTTGGAAACATCTAGGAAATTACCTTTTGTGTTGGAAATAGAATAATGGGAAAAAATAAAAAAAATAGAAATTGGCCTTTGGTGTATTTTTACATTTTCACATTTATCTTATTAATTTTTATCGTTTACAAAATTTCTTACATTCAGTTTGTTGAGGAGAAAATAATTAGCACTCATGAATTGGAGTTAAGAAACTTAGAGGCGACAAGAGGAAATATATTGTCGGTGGATGGAAGGATACTTTCAATTACAAAATCGGTTTACGATATCAGACTTGATTTAATTACAATTAAATCTAGTTTATTTGAATCTGAAATTTCTAATCTTTCCAATAAATTAAGTGATTTATTTCAGGATAAATCTTCTTCAGAATATGAAAAATTACTAAGAAGTGAAAGAGGAAATCGGTATTTTTTACTCAAAAGAAAAGTAAATTATTTTGTTTTACAGGAACTAAAAAGTTTCCCAATATTTAAAAATGGTAGAAACTCTGGGGGTTTTATGCCAGAAGAATATAAAAACAGAGATTATCCTTTTGGATCATTGGCGAAAATTACTGTTGGAAGATACAAAAATGGAAAAGCTTATAAAGGAATTGAAAATTCTTTTAATGATTATTTGAAGGGAGAAGATGGAAAAATCATGTCTCAAAGAATTAATAAGGAGGGGAAATGGATACCGAAAAAATCAGAGCAAAATATTTTACCAAAACCAGGATACAATGTTGTTTCTACAATAAATATTGAGTTTCAGGATGCTGCTGAAGTTGCACTCAGAAAAAAGTTAGAAGAAACACATGCTCTCTGGGGGTGTGCTATTTTAATGGAAGTAAATACTGGAGAAATAAAAGCAATTGCAAATTTGCACAGAGGGGAAGATAGTTTGTATTACGATTCAAAAAATCATGCAATTGTAAGTCATATTGAGCCAGGTTCTACATTCAAACTTGCTTCTTTAATTTCTCTTTTAGAAGATGGAAATGTAAAATTGACTGATTCGGTAGATACAGAAAATGGAAAGTATAAATTTTACGATCAAACAATGTATGACTCTAAAAATGGCGGTTACGGAAAAATAACGCTAGCAGATGTATTTGTTAAATCTTCCAATGTTGGGATTTCCAAATTGATTAATCAAGAATACAAAGACAATAAAAAAGGTTTTATTTCCAACTTGGAAAAAATGTGTTTAACCAAACCTTTAGAATTACAACTTCCATTTCAAAATAGTATTCTTTTCAAAGATCCTGAAAATAAAAACGAGTGGTCGGGAACTACTTTACCTTGGATGTCAATTGGTTACGAATTACAACTTTCTCCCTTGCACATGCTTACTTTTTACAATGCAATTGCAAATAATGGAGAGATGATTTGTCCTAAATTAGTGAGTTCTGTAATGGATGGGGAGAATATAATTGAGACATTTCCGAAAAAAGTAATTAGTCAGAAAATTTGTTCGGATAAAACGATTCAAAAAATAATACCAATTTTATCGGAGGTGGTGGATAATGGAACTGCTCAATCAATTAAATCGGATAAGTATTCGATAGCAGGAAAAACAGGAACTTGTGAAATTGAATATTGGGTAAAAAAATCCTATTCGGAAAAAAGATACAGAGCTTCATTTGCGGGATTTTTCCCTGCCGAAAATCCAAAATATTCTTGCATTGTGGTGGTTAATGATTTTACTGGTTCTATTCATTATGGAGGAGCGATTGCAGCTCCTGTTTTCAAGGATATTTCGGACAAGGTATTTGCACTGGATTCTGAAATGGAATACTTTTCTCAAGAAGAAAATAATCAATCAAATTTTACGAGAATAGAAGAGAAAGTAAATTCTTCTTTTTCTGAAGAGAATTGTATTTTATCTGCAAATAAGGATTTGCAAAAAGGAGTGATGCCAAATTTAAAAGGAATTGAAATTATGGACGCACTATTTCTGTTAGAAAATAGAGGGATTATTGTAGAATTTGAAGGGAATGGAAAAGTGATTTCTCAAAGCGTGCCGAAAGGAAAAAAAATAAATAAAGGATTAATCGTAGAACTAAAATTAACTTAATGTTTCTGAAAGATTTATTATATAAAACATCTTTGAATTCTGTAGTGGGAAACATCAATTCAGTTTCAGTTTCTGAAGTACAATTTGATTCCAGAAAGGTAAATAAAGGAGATTTGTTTGTAGCAATAAATGGAGTTTCGGTTGATGGACATCTTTTTATTGATACCGCAATTAAGAAAGGGGCAAAAAGTATTGTTTTGGAAACCATTCCTAAAAATTTGGTAGAGGGAATTTGTTATGTAGAAGTTGAAAATTCTTCACAGGCTTTGTCGGTTATTGCATCAAATTATTACAATAATCCTTCAGAAAAAATAAAGTTAATTGGTGTGACTGGAACAAATGGGAAAACTACAATTGTAAGTTTATTGTTTCAATTGTTTGTAAATTTAGGATATCAATCGGGAATGCTTTCTACCATTCATAATAAAATTGGAAATAAAATTATTGAAAGTAGTCATACAACTGGGGATTCCCTTCAAATAAACTCTCTTCTTTCAACAATGGTGGAAGATGGTTGCGACTATTGTTTTATGGAAGTTAGTTCTCATGCAATTCATCAAAATAGAGTTTCAAACCTACATTTTGATGGAGGCATTTTTACCAATATTTCACACGATCATTTGGATTACCACAAAGATTTTAAAGAGTATATAAATACCAAGAAAATATTTTTTGATAATTTGGATTCTTCAGCATTTGCACTTACAAATAAGGATGATAAAAATGGAAGAATTATGATTTCTAATACCAAAGCGATAAAACTAACTTATAGTTTGAAATCAATGGCGGATTACAAATGTAAATTGATAGAAAATAGATTAGATGGAATGCATCTGAATATTCAGAATTATGAGCTTTGGGTTAGGTTGATAGGAGAGTTTAATGCTTATAATTTATTGTCGGTTTATGCGGTAGCTATACAATTAGGATTAAATAATGAAGAAGTATTAGAACAAATTAGTAATCTTCATTCTGTAGAGGGCAGATTTCAAACAATAAGAACTATAGAAAATATTACTGCAGTTGTGGATTATGCACACACTCCAGACGCTTTGGAAAATGTATTGAAAACTATTAATTCAATCAGAAATAATAACGAAAATGTAATAACTGTAGTGGGTTGTGGAGGAGATAGAGATAAAACAAAACGACCAAAAATGGCTGCTATTGCATGTAATAATAGTTCTCAAGTTATCATTACTTCCGACAATCCCAGAACCGAAAATACGGAAGATATAATTGAAGACATGATAAAGGGTTTAGATCCTGTTCAGAAGAAAAAAACTCTTGTAATATCAGACAGAGAGCAAGCGATTAAAACAGCTTGCACACTTTCCAAAGAGGGAGATATTATTTTGGTGGCCGGAAAAGGACATGAAAAATACCAAGAAATTAATGGAGAGAAATTTCCATTTGAAGATATGCAACATTTAAAAGAATCTTTAAACTTAAAAACAAACTAATGTTATATTATTTATTTGATTATTTAAACGAAACATTCAATTTGCCAGGAGCAGGAGTTTTTCAATACATCTCGTTCCGAGCGGCTATGGCACTTATTGCATCCCTTTTAGTTTCTATGGTTTTTGGGGGTAAAATTATTAATCTTATCCGGAAACATCAGATTGGAGAGGAAGTAAGAATGTTAGGATTGGAAGGAGAGGAAAGTAAGAAAGGAACTCCAACAATGGGAGGATTAATTATCTTATCTGCAATATTAATTCCGACTTTACTTTTTGCTCAATTAGACAATATTTATATTATCACACTTTTGGTTTCTACGGTATGGTTGGGTCTTATTGGTTTTTTGGATGATTATATTAAAGTTTATAAAAAAGACAAGGAAGGGTTAGCGGGTAGGTTTAAAATTCTTGGGCAGGTTGGAATTGGTATTATTGTTGGTCTTGTTATGGTTTTTCATCCTGATATTACCATAAAAGAGAAGATTAGATTTTCCAATAATCAAACAGTGGAATCTTTAGCTTTGGATAATAATTTTACTGAAGTAGCAGAAAAATCATCTAAAACAACTATTCCTTTTCTGAAAAATAATGAATTTGATTACCACGATTTAACTTCTTGGATTTCAGATTCTGCTGCAAAGTATTGGTGGTTACTTTTTATAGTAATTGTAGTATTTGTAATTGCAGCCGTATCAAACGGAGCAAATCTGACGGACGGTTTGGATGGGTTAGCCACAGGAACTTCCGCTATTATTGGAGGGACACTTGCAATATTTGCATATGTATCGGGTAATATTATTGCAGCAGATTATTTAGATTTAATGTACATCCCAAACTCTGGTGAGATTGTGATTTTTATGTCGGCTTTTGTTGGGGCTTGTGTCGGATTTTTGTGGTACAACTCTTATCCAGCACAAGTATTTATGGGAGATACAGGAAGCTTATCACTTGGAGGAATTATAGCTGTTGTAGCAATTCTTATCCGTAAGGAATTATTGATACCAATTTTATGTGGAGTGTTTTTAATTGAAAACCTATCTGTTGTATTACAAGTAGGTTGGTTCAAATATACAAAGCAAAAATATGGTGAAGGAAGACGAATTTTCAAGATGTCACCATTACACCATCATTATCAAAAATTAGGTTATCACGAAAGTAAAATTGTTACCCGATTTTGGATTGTTGGAATCATGTTGGCGGTACTTACAGCGGTAACTTTAAAATTGAGATAATGAAAAAGTTGGTAGTATTAGGTGGAGGTAAAAGCGGAATTGGAGCGGCTCTACTAGCTAAAAAAAATGACTGGAATGTTTTTGTTTCCGATAAAGGAATAATTACAGATAAAGAAGTTCTTACAAATAATGATATAAAATGGGAGGAAGGAAGTCATTCTGAAAATGAAATACTTTCTGCAGATGAAATTGTAAAAAGCCCTGGAATCCCGGATGGAATAAAGATTATTCAGCTTGCGAAAGAAAATCGAATTCCAGTAATTTCAGAAGTGGAATTTGCATACCGATACACCAATGCAAAAATAGTGGCAATATCAGGAAGTAATGGGAAAACCACCACCACATTATTGGTTGGCCATATCCTGAAAAATGCAGGATATGATGTATTGGTTACTGGGAATATTGGAACAGGATTTGCAAGATCAATTTTAGAGAGGGATTACGATTATATAGTATTGGAACTAAGTAGTTTTCAGTTGGATGGAATTGTAGATTTTAAGGCAGATGTTGCAATAATATTAAACATAACTCCTGATCATTTGGACAGATACAATAATGATTTTCAGTTGTATGTAAAATCAAAATTGAAGATTACAAATAAGCAAGAAAAAAAGGATTTTTTAATCTACAATATTGATGATGAAAACATTAAGAATCATATAGAAACAAGCGGAAGAAAAATACCATTTAGCATAAAAGAAACAATAAAAAATGATGGAGCTTTTTATAAAAATAAACAAATAAATATTAACCTAAATAATAACAAAATGACAATACAAGAATTAGCGCTACAAGGAAAACACAATGTATACAACTCAATGGCGGCTGCGGTTGCATGCAGAGTTTTGGAAGTAAAAGATTATATTATCCGACAAAGTCTTTTGGATTTCCAGAATATAGAACACAGATTAGAATATGTGTTAACCGTACATGGAATTGATTTTATTAACGATTCAAAAGCAACTAATATCAATTCGGTTTGGTATGCACTTGAAAGTATGCACAAGCAAACAGTTTGGATAGTAGGAGGAGTTGATAAAGGAAATAATTATGATGAGCTTTTGGAATTAGTAAAAGATAAGGTAAAAGCAATTGTTTGCATTGGTGAGGATACGCAAAGTATACACGAAACTTTTGGTAATGATATTAAAGATATTGTAGATGCAAAATCAATGAGTGAGGCCGTAAGTTTGTCTTTTGAGTTTGCTACAAAAGGAGAGAATGTTTTACTGTCACCAGCTTGTGCTAGTTTTGATATGTTTCAAAATTTTGAACATAGAGGAATTGAATTTAAAAACTCTGTAAGAAAGTTATAATTGAATGCTTAATTTTTCGAAATATATAAAACTAGAAGGAGATAAAACAATTTGGGGAGTTGTATTTTTCCTATTGGGATTGTCGGTATTATTGGTGTATAGTATAGATGGAGTGTCAGTAATCCGAACTCACATCCGAAATATAATAATAGCCCTTTTTGTAATGTATTTTGTACATAAACTAAAGTTTAAATATTTTTCAAAATTAAGTGTTGTAGCGATAGTTGTAAGTATTGTTTTACTAATTGTAGTGTATTTTATTGGGAATGAAATTAATGGAGCTAAAAGGTGGATTTCTTTAGGTGGATTGTCTTTTCAACCATCCGATTTAGCGAAAATTGCTATTCTGATTTTTATGGCCAGACAAATTAGTAAATACAGAGATTATTTACATGAATTTATGGGAGTGTTTTGGTATTTGTTAGGACCATTGATATTTATTTGTTGTTTAATTCTTCCGTATAATTTTTCTACTGCTGCTTTGGTATTTTTCAATGGTTTGGTTTTGATGATTATTGGTAAAGTACATCTGAAATTTATTTTATTAATTGTTGGATTTTCAATGGCGGGGGTTGTATTTATTTATTTGGGAGGAAAATATGTTACTCCATTTCAGGATTTTGCTCCTCGATCAATAACTTGGGTGAGTAGAATTGATGGTTTTATTTCTCCTTCAGAAGATGATGTTAAAAATGAAGGGCATCAGTTGAATCAGGCGAAAATAGCAATACAAAATGGAGGAGTTCTTGGAAAAGGACCAGGAAAAGGGGTTCAAAGACATTTTTTATATGCAAGTTCTTCCGATTTTATTTATGCAATAATGATAGAACAATATGGATTAATTATTGGAGGTATTATGCCAATTTTCCTTTATTTATTATTTTTTTATAGGTCAGTAATAATATCATCTAAAAGCGAAAGTGTTTTCGGTTCCTTAGTAGTTGCAGGGTTGTCATTTGCCTTGGTCTTTCAGGCGATAAGTAATATGGCAGTAAATGTGGGATTATTTCCCGTTACAGGACAAACTCTTCCATTAATTAGTAAAGGAGGGACATCAATTATTTTTACATGTATTGCAATAGGAATAATATTAAGTATAAGCAGAAATACAAACGATAGAGATTATGAAAAAGCTTAAAGTAATAATTAGTGGAGGAGGAACGGGAGGACATATTTTTCCGGCAATTGCAATTGCTAAACAGTTGGAAAAAAAAGTAGAGGATATTGATATTCTTTTTGTGGGAGCTAAAGATAGGATGGAAATGCAAAAAATCCCAGAAGCAGGTTATAAAATTGAAGGATTATGGATTAGTGGTTTGCAGAGAAGTTTGAGTTTAAGAAATCTTTCTTTTCCTTTTAAGTTGATAAGTAGTATTTTAAAATCCAGAAGCATTGTCTCCAATTTTAAAGCAGATTTGGTAATTGGTACAGGAGGATTTGCAAGTGGACCTTTGTTATTTGTTGCTAGCAGAAAAGGGATTCCTGCACTTATTCAGGAACAGAATTCTTATCCTGGAATTACCAATAAACTACTTTCAAAATATGTGGATAAAGTGTGTGTTGCTTATGATAAAATGAACAGATTTTTTCCTCAAGATAAAATTGAATTTACAGGAAATCCAATTAGGAAACTGATTTTGGATTTTAAGGATAAAAGGGAAGAAGGAAAAAAATTATTTAAAGTAGACAATGGGAAAAAGACCGTTTTAGTTGTCGGAGGAAGTTTGGGAGCAAGAACAATTAATGAATCTATTGGCGAAAATTTAGAGCTTTTTGTAAAAAATAATCTGAATTTGATATGGCAAACCGGTATTTCTTACGGAAATCAATCAAAAGAATTGATAAAAAAAATAGATAAAAAAGAAATAAATGCTCATGTTTTTATTAATGAAATGGATAAAGCTTATGCGGCTGCCGATATTATCATTTCTAGGTCAGGAGCAATTGCAATTTCGGAGCTTTGTTGTATTGCAAAACCAGTTATTTTGGTTCCCTCTCCAAATGTAGCGGAGGATCATCAAACACAAAATGCACAATCGTTAGTTAATAAGAATGCTGCACTCATGGTAAAAGATGTTGATGCAAGCGGTAAACTTGTAAGTGAGTTGGTGAAACTTTCTGAAAATAACGTTTTACAGGAGGAACTAAGTGAAAATATAAGTGAGTTGGCGGTAACAAATGCAGCTGAAAGAATTGCAGATTTGGCATTGGAATTAATTAAAAAATGAATTTGAATAATTATAAACATATATATTTCATAGGAATTGGAGGTATTGGTATGTCTGCCATTGCTCGATATTTTAATAGTAAAAATCTATCAGTTTCAGGTTACGATAAGGTAAAATCAGATTTGTGTGTGGAGTTAGAAACAGAAGGAATAAGTATTCATTACAATGAGAATGTTGAAAATATTCCTAATCTGGTAAAAGAAAATAAAAATGAATGCTTAATTGTGTACACTCCAGCAATTTCAAACAGTCATTTTCAGTATCAGTATTTCCGAAAAAACAAATATAAAGTTCTGAAAAGGGCAGAGGTTTTAGGGTTAATTAGTCAAAAATATTTTACTATTGCCGTTGCAGGTACTCACGGAAAAACGACAACATCAACTATGCTTGCACATATTCTAACTCATGGGAAAATGGATTGTACTGCCTTTTTGGGAGGAATTAGTAAGAATTATAAATCTAATTTTCTAATTAGCGAAAAGGAAAATATTATTGTGGTGGAAGCGGATGAATATGATAAATCTTTTTTACAATTAAATCCTGATATTGCAATTATTACTTCTGTTGATGCCGATCATTTGGATGTATATGGGAATAAAGAAAATTTACACAATACATTTTCAGATTTTGCTGATAACATAAAAAAGAATGGTACTTTAATATTGGAAAATAGTATTGACTCTACTTTGTTTTCTCAAAAAGAAATTTCAATTGTAAAATATTCCGCAGTAGAAAATTCAGATTATCATGCTAAAAATATTAGTGTTTCAAATGGAAAAATGGTTTTTGATGTTCATTCTCCCAAGGGCAATATTGTTGGAGCGGAACTTTGTATGGCGGGTAATCATAATATAAGTAATGCAATTGCTTGTATTTCGGTATCTCAATTAATGGGATTATCTAATGATACCATTGTAGAAGGAATACAATCTTTTCAGGGAATAAAAAGACGATTTGATGTTCAGATAAGTACTCCATATTTAGTTTTTATTGATGACTATGCTCATCATCCAAAAGAGATTACAGAGAGTTTGAAGGCGGTAAAAATTTTACATCCAAACAAGCAAATGACAGTGGTTTTTCAGCCACATTTATATAGCAGAACTCAAGATTTTGCAGATGATTTTGCAGAAAGTTTATCTGTTGCAAATCAGTTGGTAATTTTGGATATTTATGGAGCGAGAGAAAAGGAAATTCCAGGAGTTACTTCTGAAATGCTTCTTTCAAAATGTACAAACTCAGAAAAGGAAGTGAGTAGTAAAAATGATATTGTAGAGGTTTTGAAAAAAAAGAATATTGAACTTTTGGTAACTTTAGGAGCGGGGGATATTAGCACAAAAGTTCAGTCAATTAAAAATATGCTAGAAGGATGAAAAATATATTTAACATAATCCGTTTTGTATTAGGACTTTTACTTTTGATTGTTTTAATGTCCTTTTCGTACTACAAAATTGGGGAACAATTATGTGAGATAAAAAGTATTGACATTCAAGTTGATGAAAATAAATTTGTGACTCTTCATTTAATTACACAACTTTTAAATGAGAACTCTATTCATCCAAATGATAAAAAATTAGCAACTATTTCGGCAAATAAAATTGAATCAATTTTAGAAAACCATTCTTCAATAAAAACTGCAAATGTGTTTTCCGATTTGAAAGGAAATATAAGTATTCATGTTTTATCTAGAGTTCCTATTGTCCGAATTCAGAATAAAAAAGAAGGCTATTATATTGATTTGGATGGAGATAAAATGCCGTTTTCAAATTTATATACTTCCAGAATTTTGTTGATTACTGGAAATATTGATGAAGTAGAAAATGAGGATTTGTTTACTATTTCCGAGTATATCTATAATGATGAATTTTTGAAGAAACAAATAGTACAAATAAATATTGAGAAAAGTGAACTTACGCTTTATACTAGAGTTGGGGAATATATTGAATTTGGGGAAGTGAAAAATATAAATACAAAATTTAATAATTTAAGGTTGTATTACGACAAAGGAACAAAGGAAAATTTGATATATAAAACGATAAGCTTGAAGTATAACAATCAAATAGTATGTACTAAAAAATAATATTATGACAGAGAACACAGATAATACAGAAAAACAAAATAAAATGACAAATTCGCAAATTATTGTAGGGCTTGATATCGGAACAACAAAAATTTCCGTGATGGTTGGTAAAAAGAATCAATATGGAAAATTAGATATTCTGGGTACAGGAAAAGCAATTTCTGCTGGAGTGATGAGAGGTGTTGTGTCAAATATTGATAAAACAGTAGAATCTATAAAAATTGCAGTGGAGCAAGCCGAGCTTGATTCGGGAATACAGATTAAGGAAGTTTATGTAGGTATTGCTGGGCAACACATTAAAAGTTTACAACACAGAGGAGATTTGGTAAGGGATAATATTGATGAGGAAATAAATATTGATGACATCAACAAACTTTCCTCAAATATGTTCAAGTTGGTTACAATTCCTGGTGAAAAGGTCATCCATGTTATTCCTCAAGAGTACACTGTGGATGGAGAGGAATGTATACAGGATCCAAAAGGAATGGCGGGTGTAAAATTGGAGGCTAATTTTCATATTATTACGGCAAAAGTTGCAGCGGTAAAAAATATAATGAGATGCGTTCAGAAAGCGGGACTAACCCCTAAAAATTTAATTTTAGAACCATTTGCTTCCGCAGTGGCAGTGTTGGATAAAGATGAGTTGAATGAAGGTGTGTGTTTGGTAGATATTGGTGGTGGAACTACTGATGTTGCATTCTTTTTAGATGGGATAATTCGTCATACTGCGGTAATTCCTTTTGGAGGAAATGTGATTACAACTGATATTAAATCTGGAATTCAGATTTTGGAAAAACAGGCAGAGATGTTGAAAATAAAATTTGGATGTGCAATGGAAAGTGCAACAAAGGACAATGTAATGGTTTCTATTCCAGGACTAAGAGGAAGGGATCCAAAAGAGGTTTCTGTAAAAAACCTTTCAGCAATTATTGAATCCAGAATGAAAGAGATAATTGAACTTGTAAATCATCAAATTATATCTTCAGGTTTTCAAAATAAATTAATGACAGGAATTGTGATTACAGGAGGAGGATCTCAACTGAGAAGTTTACCACAATTGGTGTCCTATATAACAGGAAAGGAAGTGAGAGTTGGAGTTCCGAACGAACATTTAGGGTCGGAATCTAAAAGTAAAGTTAAGAGTCCTATGTTTTCTACCGGTGTAGGTTTGGTGCAAAAAGGATTTGAAGAAGTAGATTGGAAAGAGATTCAGGAAAATACTCCTATCAATTTGGAGAAGCCAGAGGAGGAGCCTTCAACAATAGGTTTGAAAGGGAAATTTATTGGATTTCTTGATAACCTTTTTAGTGATGAAGAATTAAATTAAATAATAAACAAAAAATATTAACCAATTAAATCAATAAAATTATGAGCGAAAAAGACAACATAATTGATTTTAATCTCCCAAAAAACAAATCATCAGTTATAAAAGTAATTGGTATTGGTGGTGGAGGTGGAAATGCAATTAACTACATGTATAAAAATGGAATTGCTGGTGTGGATTTTGTAATCTGTAATACAGATACGCAAGCACTTGAAGCCAGTGATATTCCTGTGAAAATTCAGCTTGGAGAATCACTTACTGGTGGTTTGGGAGCTGGATCTAATCCGGAAACGGGTAGACAAGCGGCCTTAGAAAGTATTGATAAAATCAACGAACTTTTGGACGCCAATACTGAAATGTTATTTATTACTGCAGGAATGGGTGGTGGTACCGGAACAGGAGCGGCTCCTGTTGTTGCGCAAGCAGCAAGGGATAAAGGTATTCTTACTGTGGGAGTGGTTACAGTTCCTTTTCACACAGAAGGAGGGAGAAGAAAAGAACATGCGAAAAATGGTTTGGAAGAATTGAGAAATAATGTAGACACTCTGTTGATAATTGATAATGAAAAACTAATTGAAGTGTATGGAGACCTAACTTTGAAAAGAGCATTTGGTAAAGCAAATGAGGTGTTGAATACTGCAACTAAAGGAATTGCGGAAGTTATTTCTCAGTATTTGGATATTAATATTGACCTTAATGATGCCAGATTGGTATTAGAAAATAGTGGTACTGCCATAATGGGACAAGCTATTTCGGAAGGTGAAAATAGAGCAATTGATGCAGTAAAACAAGCTTTGGACTCTCCACTCTTGAATGATAATGATATTAGAGGTTCTAAACATGTGTTATTGAAAATTGTAACTGGTGAGGAAGATGATGAAATATCAATGAACGAATTGAAAATTATTAACAATGCAATACAACAAGCTGCTGGCTCGGATGTAAATATTATTTTGGGTGCTGGAACAGATTCTGAACTTGGGAATCAATTAAGTATAACGGTTATTGCTACAGGATTTAAGGTAAAAGAAGAACCCAAAGATATTTATATAGGGATAGGAGAAGGTAATTTGGAATCTCTTAATAACAAGAAGATTGAACAAGCTCCGGAAGCTATTACAGAAGATTTTTCTCAGCAATCAATGTTTGATTTTGATAAGCAAGATTATAAAGATACAATTGATTATATTGAAGAAAACCAAGAAACTGAAGTAGAGGATGAAGAAGGTTTGTTGGATTTTGAAGTAACTGATATTGAAGAAGAAAATAATGTTGTAGAATTTGATTTGGATGAGCCATCTGAAAAAATAGTATTGAATTTAGAAGATGATGTAGAAGAAGTAATGACTGATGAAGTAGAAGAGATTGTAAATAAAATAGAGGAAGTTGAAGAAAAGGAGGTTAAAACTCCTGATTTGCAAATAAATCCTCAGCAAACTCAGGAGAATGAAATTACTTCTAGAAAAAGAGATGAAAAATTGAAAAATATATCTAATATTTTGAGAACACCTTCTGGTTTAACTAATCTGATAGACGAGCCGGCATACAAAAGAAATGGAATTGACCTGGAGGAGGTTCCTCACTCTTCCGAATCGGAAATATCTAGACATACATTATCTTTGGGAGATGATAATTCTGTTCAGATAAAACCGAATAATTCTTTTCTACACGATAATGTGGATTAATAATTAAAATCGCTCATATTTAAAAATCCTCAACTTATGTTGGGGATTTTTTTGTTTTATATTATTCCTAAATTACTAGATTAAAAATAGAGATACTATGCCAAGCATAGTATTTAATTTTAGATAAATTATCTTTGTGACATTATTAATCAACTCATATCTCTTTTATGAAAAAACTAATTTTACTTTTAATTACTTTAATTACACTGATAAATGTAAGCTATGCTTCTTTTCCTCTAAGTCAAGAAATTAAAACTGAGATTCTGGAAATATCAAAATCAGAGAATGAATCTTTAAGCGATCCATTTGAACTAACGGGGTTAGCAATTGCAATTTTAATATTTTACCTTTTTCGAGCATCTGTAAAAACTACCGATCCTAATGAAAGAAAAAGATTACGCATTTATGCTTTTACTCTTTCAATATTATTAATCCTTGCTTTTATTATACTATCTCTTATATTACACAGTATGAGTTCATCTTGGATAAACTTTTTCGATAGCCTTTAATGAAAAAACTGATATTACTTTTAATCACGATAACTACACTTACAAATGTAGGGATTTAAAATTTTATATTTAAGAAATATTACATCATTCCTGGCATGCCTCCCCCTCCCATTGGAGGCATTGCTGGAGTTTCCTCTGGAATATCAGAGATAACACATTCGGTAGTAAGTAGCATTCCTGCAACAGATGCAGCATGTTGTAAGGCTACTCTCACTACTTTAGCAGGGTCAATAATACCTGCTTTCATCATGTTTTCAAATTTTTCCGTTTTTGCATTAAATCCGAAATCATTTTTCCCTTCTTTTACTTTATTTACAATTACACTTCCTTCCATTCCTGCATTTGCAACAATTTGTCTTAATGGTTCCTCTAACGCTCTTTCAATAATATTTATTCCAGTTTGCTCGTCATCATTCTCTCCAGAAAGTTTTTCTAGTTTTTTAGCTGCTCTTACAATAGCAACTCCACCACCAGCAACAATTCCTTCTTCTACAGCAGCTCTGGTAGCAGAAAGTGCATCATCTACTCTATCTTTCTTTTCTTTCATTTCCATTTCAGAAGCTGCTCCTACATAAAGTACCGCAACTCCTCCTGCAAGTTTTGCTAATCTTTCTTGCAGTTTTTCTCTATCATAGTCAGAAGTAGTACTTTCAATCTGAGCTTTAATTTGGTTTACTCTAGCTTTAATACTTTCAGAATCTCCTTCACCATTTATAATAGTGGTATTGTCTTTATCGGTTACAATTTTCTCACAACTACCCAACATTTCTAAAGTAGCAGTTTCTAAAGCAAATCCTCTTTCTTCCGAGATAACTGTTCCGTTTGTAAGGATAGCAATATCTTCTAGCATTGCTTTTCTTCTATCACCAAAGCCTGGTGCTTTTACTGCGGATACTTTTAGTGCTCCTCTTATTTTATTCACCACTAAAGTAGAAAGAGCTTCTCCATCTACATCTTCAGCAATAATCATAAGTGGTCTCCCTGCTTTTGCAGTTTGTTCCAAAATAGGAAGTAAATCCTTCATAGTAGAAATTTTCTTATCGTAAATAAGAATGTAAGGATTTTCTAGTTCCGTTTCCATTTTATCGGCATCTGTAATAAAATAAGGAGATAAATATCCTCTGTCAAATTGCATTCCTTCTACCACTTCTACAGTAGTTTCTGTTCCTTTTGCTTCTTCTACTGTAATAACACCTTCTGTTTTTACCTTCTTCATTGCAGTAGCAATTAAGCTGCCAATTTCATTGTCGTTATTTGCTGAAATAGAAGCAACTTGTTCTATCATCTCATAACTGTTTCCAACTTTTTTGGATTGTTTTTCAATGTCAGAAATAATTATTTTAACAGCTTTATCTATTCCTCTTTTTAAGTCCATTGGGTTGGCTCCAGCTGCAACATTTTTAAGTCCTGTTGTGATTATTGCTTGTGCTAAAACGGTAGCAGTAGTTGTTCCGTCTCCTGCCATATCTGCAGTTTTGGATGCTACTTCTTTTACCATCTGAGCTCCCATATTTTCCAAAGCATCTTCTAATTCAATTTCTTTTGCTACAGTTACTCCATCTTTTGTAATGCTTGGTCCACCAAATTTCTTATCAATTACTACATTTCTTCCTTTTGGTCCTAATGTTACTTTTACTGCGTTTGCAAGCGCGTCAACACCTCTTTTTAGTGCATCTCTTGCTTCTGTATCGAATGTTATATTTTTTGCCATCTTAATATTTTTTAGTTATGAAATAATTGCGAAAATATCAGATTCCTTCATAATAAGGTAATCTTCTCCTTTATGTTTTAATTCTGTTCCAGCATATTTTCCGTAAAGTACAGTATCTCCAACTTTTACTGTAATCGGATTTTCTTTTGTTCCTTTTCCAATTGCAGCAATTTTACCTTTTTGTGGTTTTTCTTGTGCGTTATCGGGTATAATAATTCCTGAAGCTGTTTTGGTTTCTGCTTCCGATACTTTAATAAGTACTCTGTCGGCAAGAGGTGTAATATTTAATTTACTCATTTTTAATAATTTTAGTTATACAAATATACTCAATCTGTTTACTACTAATACAAATAACATGCCAAATAAATTTCAGGAAATGAAAAACGAAATTTTGTCAGAAAAGTTGAAACTGATCGCTTCAATTAGTTTGAATCGGAAACGTTTTGATTAAAATCAGATGATTGACTCTGCATGTTTTCTTCAATTGCTTTGTCTTTTCCAATTGATTCAATTTCAGATGTTCCTCTATCAATTGCAAAGTTAGATGAAAGTATTAAAACAATCATAGTAATTCCAAGTGCCCAAGTAGCTTTTTCTAAAAAATCAGTTGTTTTCTTTACTCCCATCATTTGGCTTGCTCCTCCTCCAAAGGAAGAAGATAAACCTCCTCCTTTCGGGTTTTGTATAAGGATGATTAAAACGAGTAGTACTGAACAGATTATAATTAATGTTGCAAAAATTGTGTAAGCTCCCATTTGTTATTTCTTTTTTAAGTCGATTATCAAATTAATTTGGTCGGCAAATAAACTGCTTTTTTCTGGATATTTCAAACTTAATTTTTTATAAGCTGAAATTGCCTTGTCAAAATGTTGTTGTTCCAGATAAACACGGGCCAAAGTTTCGGTTACAAGTTCATCATTTTCTATTAATGATGTTTTTGCAGTTTCAGTAGGGGAGAAGAATTTGGTCTTTTCCGCTTTCATAATTGGTTTTGTGTCAATAAATTTATCAATTAAATCATTTGGGTTTTCTTTTATTTCTTCTCTATTTATCTTTTTTACTTTGGTAAGTGCCAACCACTCCGAAAAAGAATGCTCTTCAGTTTCGTCAAACTCCAATGGTTTTCCGATTTCTAATTTTTCTTCTGTTATTGTTTTTTCTTTTACAATTTTTGGAAGTTCAGTTTTGGTATTTTCTAACACTACCACTTTATTTTCTGTAATTAATTTGAAAAGTAACTTTCGGTTAGCGCTGTAAACTGCCGCTCTTTTTAATTGTCTATTATATCTAAAACTTTCTGTATTTAATAGTCCTTTTGCAAGTAGTTGCTGCGGAGCAGAAAAGAAGGGAAATTCATCAGTTATTTTCTCCAAATTCTGAAGATGATTATTCCCAATTTTTTCAGGGTTTTCAATTAAAAATATTAGATTTTCAGTATTCATTATTACCAATTTACTACCGCTTTGTTAAATATATCTTCTACCAATTCATTGCAGATTTCCTCTATTAAAGTTTCTTCAATTGAGTTGAAATTTTCATCAGATGGAAAGTCTCTATATCTAGAGAAAGTAGAAGTAAAATCATATTTTTTATCAAATTTATTTTTGAAATTGACTTTAATTTTGATAGTCAATCTGTTTTGCCTTGCAGTTTCATTTGATTGTATTGCAATTGGTTTTATCTGATAATGTGTTATTTCTCCCGAAAAATATAAATCTCCATTAGAATCTTCTAATTCCAAATTGGTTTGAACCACAAAATAATCTTTTAATTTCTCAGTAAATAGCTGGCTAAGTGTTGGCTGAATAATATTTGCTTTGTTAGGGAAATAAAATACAGAAACAGTTTTTACTTCTGGAGTAATAGATGCTCCAGTAAATGAATAAAATCCACAAGATGACAATACAAATATGAGAATTACTGATAATATTTTGTGTGATAATTTCATTTTATAAATCAAATTCTTTAATTTTTCTGTAGAGTGTTCGTTCAGAAATTCCCAATTCTTCAGCAGCTAATTTTCGCTTTCCATTGTGTTTCTCTAACGATTTTATTATTAGATTTTTTTCTTGATTTGCCAGAGATAAAGTTTCTTTTATCTCAATAGAATTATCATCCTCAACAATTAAGTTGCTAGTATTTATTTCGTTAAAAACATCTTTTTGTATTTCAGTACTCCCTTCTTTATTTATCAAATCAAAAGTAATTTTTTTCAATTCTGTTAAATCTTTTTTCATATCAAAAAGTACTTTGTAAAGTATCTCTCTTTCTGAAAGTTCAGATTTGTTTTTGTCTTCAAATAAAACAGGACTGTTGGAAACATTTGTTTGTTTTGGCAAACTATTAATAATCGTGGTAGCGGTAATATTTCTTTCTTTTTCCAGAACAGAAATTTGAGAAACAAAGTTTTTAAGCTGACGGATATTTCCTGGCCAATTATAATTTGTAATAATTTCTGTTGCACTATCATCCAATCGAACTGAAGGAGTATTGTATTTATCGGAAAAATCGGAAGAAAATTTTCTGAAAAGTAAAGAAATATCTTCTTTTCTCTCCCTTAGTGGTGGCATAAAAATACTAATGGTATTCAATCTGTAATATAAATCTTCTCTAAACTTTCCATTTTTTACAGCTTCTTGAACATTTACATTTGTAGCGGCTATTACTCTTACATCTGTTTTTATTGACCTTGAAGACCCTACTTTCATAAATTCTCCACTTTCTAAAACCCTTAAAAGCCTCACTTGAGTGGATTGTGGAAGTTCTGCAACTTCATCAAGGAATATTGTCCCTTCATCAGCAACTTCAAAATATCCCTTTCTGCTGTCTACCGCTCCAGTAAATGATCCTTTTTCGTGCCCAAAAAGTTCACTATCAATTGTTCCCTCTGGTATAGCTCCGCAGTTTATTGCTACATACGAATTGTGTTTTCGGCTACTACTTTGATGAATAATTTTAGGGATATTTTCTTTTCCCGTACCACTTTCTCCAGAAATAAAAACAGAAATATCAGTTGGGGCAACTTGAAGGGCAATGTCAATTGCTCGGTCCAAAAGTGGGCTGTTCCCAATAATTCCAAATCTTTGTTTTGCTTGTTTTGCAGTCATTTTATATCGCTTTCCCCAATAATGTTGCAGAGGTACATTCTTCAATCTCTACCATTACATAATCTCCTTTTTTGTAATTTTCCTTTGGAAATACTACCGCAGAATTATGTGTTGTTCTTCCGTACAGTTTTTCTTCTGACTTTTTAGAAGTTCCTTCTACTAAAACTTCAAATGTTTCCCCAATTTTTTCTTTCATATGTAGCAATGAATGTACTTGTTGTTTTTCAATAATTTCAGCCAATCTCCTTTGTTTTACATCATTTGGAATGTCGTCCTCAAACTTCCTTTCGGCAGTTGTGTTTGGTCTTTCAGAATATTTAAACATATAACCATATTCGTATTTTACATAATCCATTAAACTCAAAGTTTCTTGATGGTCCTGTTCTGTTTCAGAGCAGAATCCTGTAATCATATCCATAGAAATTGAACAATCAGGAATTGTATTTTTGATATTATCAATCAAAGTGATATATTTTCCCCTAGTATAACCTCTATTCATTTTTGATAATATTCTATCACTTCCGGATTGAACAGGGAGATGAATATAATTGCAAATGTTATTGTATTTTTTCATTACCTGAATTACATCTAAAGTCATATCTTGTGGGTTAGAAGTGGAAAATCTAATTCTTAATTTTGATCCAACTTCTGCAACCATTTCAAGTAAATTTGCAAAACTGACGCTATTTTCTTGTGCATCTTTTGTTGCTTTTTTGAAATCTTTTTTTGCTCCTCCTCCATACCATAAATAGGAATCTACATTTTGTCCCAAAAGAGTTACTTCTTTGTATCCATCTTTAATTAATTGTTTACATTCATTTACAATGCTTTCAGGATTTCGACTTCTTTCCCTACCTCTAGTAAAGGGAACTACACAAAAAGTACACATATTGTCGCATCCCCTTGTGATAGATACAAATGCTGTTACACCATTTCCTCCTAGTCGGACAGGACTGATATCCGCATAAGTTTCTTCCTTTGAAAGGAAAACATTTACCGCTTTTCTTCCGTCATCAACTTGTTTAAGTAAATTTGGTAAATCCCTGTAAGCATCTGGTCCAATTACTAGGTCAACTAATTTTTCTTCTTCCAAAAATTTTTCTTTTAATCTTTCTGCCATACATCCTAAAACTCCAACTATCATTCCTGGATTTTTATCTTTTTTTATAGAGTTATAAAATTCCAATCTTTTCCGAACGGTTAGTTCTGCTTTCTCACGAATTGAACATGTGTTTACAAAAACTAAATCGGCTTCATTTATATCTTGAGTAGTAGAAAATCCTTCCTTTGTAAGGATGGAAGCGACAATTTCAGAATCGGAAAAATTCATTTGACATCCATAACTTTCTATATACATCTTTTTACTTCCTTTTGGATTGTCAACTATTGATAATCTTTCTCCTTGTTTACTTTCGTCTATTTTTTTCTCTAAAACCTGTGTAATATTCATTGTTGATGTAAAATTTATTTTGCAAATTTACAAATTCCTGACAAATTATGACAATATGACACTTGTTTATTTGCTTATATTATTATATAATATAGTAAAACTGACACAAAAAAATGATTTGGCAGATTCAAAAATTCTTCTTTTTCTTTGCAAAACAATTTAACAACAAACACAAAAATAATTATGGCAAAGAATTTAGTAATTGTAGAGTCTCCAGCAAAAGCGAAAACTATTGAAGGATATTTAGGAAAGGACTTTTTGGTGAAATCCAGTATTGGTCACATTAGAGATTTACCTAAGAAAGGTGGAATGGGAATTGATATTGAAAACGGATTTGCTCCTAATTATGAGGTTTCTGAAGATAAAAAACATGTTGTAGTAGATCTTAAAAAGCATGTAAAAGTAGCTGATACGGTATGGATTGCAACGGATGAGGACCGAGAGGGAGAGGCAATTGCTTGGCATTTACAAGAGGTTTTAAACTTAGAAAAAAAAGATACCAAACGAATTGTTTTTCATGAAATTACGAAAAAAGCAATTACCAATGCAGTGAAAAATCCAAGAGAGATCGACATGCATTTAGTGGACGCTCAACAAGCAAGAAGGGTTTTAGATAGATTAGTAGGTTTCGAACTTTCCCCTGTACTTTGGAGAAAAGTAAAACAAGGACTTTCTGCAGGTAGGGTTCAGTCAGTTGCCGTTAGGTTAATTGTAGAAAGAGAAAAAGAAATTGAAAACTTTAAATCGGTATCTTCTTACAGGGTATCGGCAATATTTACAACTCCTGAAGGAAAAACATTTAAGTCAGAAATATCTAGAAGGTTTCAAACTTTAGATGGGTCGGAAGTATTTTTAAAACAATGTGTTACCGCTTCTTATAAAATTTCTGATTTAGAAACTAAACCAGCTAAAAAATCTCCTTCTGCACCATTTACTACTTCTACTTTGCAGCAGGAAGCATCTAGAAAACTAGGTTATTCAGTTGCTCAAACTATGAATGTGGCTCAACGATTATACGAATCGGGTAAAATTACTTATATGAGAACTGATAGTGTAAATCTATCGAATGACGCAAGGGAAGCCTGTATAAATGAAATTACTTCTTCTTATGGTTCTGAATATTCTAAAACAAGAACATTTGCAACAAAATCGAAAGGAGCTCAGGAAGCTCATGAGGCGATTAGACCGACAGATATGAGTAAACACACAGTAGATGGAGAGAGTTCTCACCAGAAATTATATGATTTAATTTGGAAAAGAACTATTGCTTCTCAAATGTCGGAAGCTCAATTAGAAAGAACTATTGCTAAAATTGATATTTCTACTTCTGACGAGCAGTTTACTGCAAAAGGAGAGATGATTAAGTTTGATGGATTTATGAAGGTTTACATGGAAGGAAAGGATGATAATTCTGAAGAACAAGACGGGATGCTTCCAAAATTAAATGTAAATGATGATTTGGAAATGAATGAAATAACTGCTATCGAAAGATTCTCGAGACATCCTGCCAGATATGCAGAAGCTAGTTTGGTGAAAAAATTAGAGGATTTAGGTATTGGAAGACCTTCCACTTATGCTTCAATTATTACCACTATTCAGAAAAGAGGATATGTTGTAAAAGAAGGTAGAGAGGGAGTAAAAAGAGAATATCAGTATCTTATTTTAAAAGATAATTCCATCACTAAAGAAGTGAAAACAGAAAATACAGGTGCGGAGAAAAATAAAATGTTTCCAACAGATATTGGTGTTGTGGTAAATGATTTTTTAGTTACACATTTTGATCATGTGTTAGATTATGGATTTACAGCAGGTGTAGAAGATGAATTTGATGAGGTTGCAGCTGGAAAGAAAAAATGGAATGATATGTTGCAAGATTTTTATGCTCCTTTCCATGAAAAAGTAGAAAATGTAATTGGTACTGCAGAAAAAGCCTTAGGAGAGCGTAATTTAGGAAAAGACCCTGCCTCTGGAAATACTGTTTATGTTCGTATTGGTCCTTTTGGGCCTATGGTTCAATTGGGAGAAAAACAGGAAGATGAAGATGCTCCAAAACCAAAATTTGCATCTTTAATGAAAGATCAGTCTATACAAACCATTACAATGGATGAGGCTTTAGAATTGTTTAAATTACCAAGAACTGTTGGTGAGTTTGAAGGGGAAGAGATAGTTGCTTCAGTTGGTAGATTTGGTCCGTATTTAAGATATCAAGGTAAATTTACTTCTATCAAAAAAAATGATGGAGACGATCCTTTAACTATTGAAATTGACAGAGCGATTGAGTTGATAAAAATTAAAATTCAATCAGATAAAGATAGATTAATTTTAAACTTTGATGGAGATCCTTTAGTTCAGGTTTTAAATGGTAGATATGGAGCTTTTATTCAGGTTTCTCCTCCGAAAGGGAAAAAGATAAATGTAAAAATTCCAAAGGATTTAGAACCAAAAGAACTTACAAGAGAAAAATGTTTAGAGTTAATGGAGAATCAACCAAAATCAAAGTTTAAGAGAAATAAAAAATAAATGGAAATAGCGTCTAATTTTATTCCCTTAAATCCGGGATTGTATTCTGTAAAAGAAAGATGGAATCCTTCTCAGATTGGATTTCAGATTGATCCTCATACTCAAGAATCTTTTCCGAATGTGGATTATGCCGAAATAGCAATTTTTAATGTTCCGGAATATGATGGGACAGATAATGTTGCAACAACTGCTGATTGTAAAATTAGAGATGCTTTTTACCGCTTGTACTTTGATGATTTGCCAAAAGTTGCCGATTTGGGAACTTTAAGTATGATGCCGACACGAAAAGAGTCTTTTGAGTTGATTACAGAGGTTTGTACAGACTTAATTGATAAAGGGATTATCCCAGTAATTATTGGTGGTGGACAGGATATTTCCTATGCAATCTATAAATCTTATGCGAATTTACAAAAGGGAATAACTTTTTGTTCCGTTGATTCAACTTTTGATATTGGAAAACAAGAAGATAAGTTAAATGCTAAATCTTTTCTGAGTAAAATTATATCGTACAAACCCAATTATTTATTCAATTATATCAATTTAGGTTACCAAACTTATTTTGTGAAACCAGAAGAAATTTCATTATTGGAAGGTTTAAATTTTGAAGTTAACAGATTGGGGGAAGTTAAAAATAATATGTACGAAATTGAACCGCTTCTTAGAAACGCTGATTTTTTAAGTTTTGATTTGTCTTGTGTAAAAAGCTCTTTTGTGATGTCAAATGTTTATTCTACTCCTAATGGATTTGATGGGGAAGAAGCTTGTAGAATATCAAGATATGCAGGTATTAGCGACAAAATCAGTTGTTTTGGTATTTTTGAATACAATCAGGATTTGGATGAAAATAACCAAGGTTCTCAATTGATATCTCAAATGATGTGGTATTTCCTGGAAGGAGTTAGAAGTAGAAAGCACGAATTAAACCCTAATGTTAATAACTGTGTTAAATACACGGTAGCATTTGAGGACGAACAAACACAAATAGTATTTTACAAGAGTAAAACTAGTGGTAGATGGTGGATGGGAGTACCGTTTAAATCTTCCAAAACAGATGAAATGGACAATTATTTTGTAGCCTGCTCTTACCATGATTACGAGAAGGCAAATAAGGGGGAAATACCCCAAAGATGGATAAAAACATACAACCGCTTTTTATAATATCTGATTGATTTCCTTTAAAAATTTCTTAAAATTAAAAAAATAGTTATATTAGCAATCGAAAAAAAGGATAGAATTATCAATTTTATAATATGAAAAGAACGATACTAATTATTACATTAATTGCCCTGACATTTGGGATTTCGTCAGCTCAGCAAGTACCTCAATTTAGCCAGAATATGTTTAATAAACTTGCCAATAACCCTGGTTCTGCAGGGAGTGGACAGGCAATTTGTGCAACTGTACTTCACCGATCTCAATGGATGGGTTTTGACGGAGCTCCGACAACTTTAAATTTAAGTGTTGATGCTCCAATACCATCAATGCATGGAGGTATAGGAATTAACATAATGTCAGACGCAATTGGAGAATATAACAACTTAGGACTTCAACTTTCTTATGCTTACAGAACAGATTTAGGAGATGGTCAGTTAGGAATAGGAGCTTCTGCAGGTATGTTTCAGAGTGGTTTGAATGGTACTCTTTTAAATCCTGCGGATGGTGGTGATGGTTCAATTCCTACTTCTGAAGTGAGTGGTTCTGCTATGGATTTTGGTGGAGGTATTTATTACAACACTCAGGATGTGTATTTAGGACTTTCTACTTTACACATAACTGAACCTTCTATCGAAAAGAGTGATGGTGATGTAATTAACCTTTCTCGTCATTATTTTTTACTTGCTGGTTTCTACCATGAATTGAATCCTACTTTGTCGTTAAACCCGTCTATTTACCTTAAATCTGACGGTTCTACATCACAATTGGATATAAATACAAATATTTTATACAATAATAGGATATGGGGAGGCGTTAGTTACAGATTAGATGAAGGTATTGTATTGTTAACAGGAATGAATATAAATGAAGATCTAAAATTCGGATTGGCCTATGATGTCGTTCTGAATAAAATAAAAAATAACAGTATTGAGTTTATGTTGGGCTATTGCTTTAAAGTGGATTACGATAAACCAGTAAAAAGTTATAAAAACCCAAGATACTTATAGAAGTTAAACCATTTCACTTTGGTGAAATAAAAATTAAAATGAATATGAAAAAAATATTATTTTTAGGAACAATTGTAGCTCTTTTAAGTAGTTGCGGTGGCTCAGGTAATGGAGAATTAATTGGTTCTCAAGACAGACAAATTTGGAATCCGACTGACCCTTACGGGATGGTATTTGTTCCTCAAGGAAGTTTTGTAATGGGACCATCTGACCAAGATGTTCCTTTTGCAAATGTTACAACAAACAAAAGAGTTTCTATTGGAGCATTTTACATGGATGAAACTGAAATTACAAATAACGAATATCGTCAGTTTGTAAATTGGGTAAGAGATTCAATAATCAGAACTGCTTTGATTGAAAATGCTGATCCAGATGTTTATGGAGTTATTAATGAAGAAACAGGAGAGTATAAAATTAATTGGAATGTAAGAGTAAGACATGATGATGATGATGTTCGTTTTGCTTTAGAGTCTGCAGAATTGTATTATACAGATTACAATACTGGAAGAAATAAATTAGATACTAGAAAACTAATTTATTCTTACAAAACCCTTGACTTATCTAAAGCAGCTAAAAAATCTAGTAGAGATGACGATAGTCCGGAAAGTTATATCACAGAAAATGAGATTAATATTTTTCCAGATACTTTAACTTGGATGCATGATTATGCATATTCTTTTAATAAACCTTATTCCGAAAATTATTTCTGGCATGTTGCTTATGATGATTATCCAGTTGTAGGTGTAAATTGGCATCAAGCTGTTGCATTTACAAAATGGAGAACTAAAATGATGAATGAGTTTTTAAGATCTCATAATGAACCTACTTTACCAGAGTTTAGACTTCCTACGGAATCAGAATGGGAATATGCTTCTAGAGGTGGTTTAGATGAATCTCCATATCCATGGGGAGGACCTTATACAAGAAACTTAAAGGGATGTTTCCTTGCAAACTTTAAGCCTTTGAGAGGGAATTATACTGCTGATGGTGGAATTAAAGCAATTAAAGTAATGAGTTATAATCCGAATGGTTTTGGACTTTACGATATGGCGGGAAATGTTGCAGAGTGGACTTCAAATATTTATGATGAGTCTTCAGCTTCTTATTCTCATGATATGAATGGAGATTATGTTCATACTGCTGATGAAGGAGAGGAAGATGTAATGATGAGAAAAGTAATTAGAGGAGGTTCTTGGAAAGATATTTCTTATTTTATACAAAACTCTACAAGATCATATGAATATCAAGATACATCAAAATGTTATGTTGGCTTCAGATGTGCAGTTGATTTCTTAGGTAGAGATAAACAAGATTTTCAGTAAAATTTATTAATAAACAATAACAAATAAAACAAATGGGATTAGGAAATATAACAGAACAAAAGTGGTACAAAGTAATGATGCCAAAACTTTATGGTTGGGGTGCATCTTTGGTAATTATTGGAGCTCTTTTCAAAATTGAGCATTGGCAATTTGCAAGTACATTCTTAATTATTGGATTAGGTACTGAAGCAATTATTTTCTTTTTCTCTGCATTTGAGAAACCACATGAAGATCCTGATTGGTCATTGGTTTATCCTGAATTAAATTACATGAATGATCCTGATGGAACTAAACCTTTGTCTCCATCTCAAGAACTAGATGCCGCACTTGAAAAAGCTAAGATTGATAATGAGCTGATTGAAAGCTTAAATGAAGGATTAAGATCATTTGGTGAAGCTTCCACAAAATTAAATGAAACAATAAGTGCCGCTTCTGGTATCTCAGAGTATAATAGCCAAATTCAGGAAGGTGTTAAAAATATGAATGCATTAAATTCTTTATATGAATTACAGTTACAAGCATCTAATCAGCAAATGGAAGCTACTACTATGTTCCTTCAAAATTTACAGGCTTCAGTGGATGATTCTAGAAAGTTCCAAGAACAAGTTTCTCAATTAGCTGTTAATTTGGAACAAATGAATAAAGTATATAGCAATATGCTTACTGCAATGAATCCGAACAAATAATTTTATACTAAATAATTTAAAAATATTTTAAATGGCAGCAGGAAAATTGTCACCAAGACAAAAGATGATTAACATGATGTATTTAGTGCTTACAGCATTACTTGCATTAAATGTTTCTAAGGAGGTTCTGAACTCTTTCTTTGAGGTGAATTTAGGAATTGTGAAAACTACTGAAAGTCTTAGTGATAAGAATAATGATATCTATTCTGATTTTACAAATGCAACAAATCAAGTAAAAGTAAAACCTTACAAAGATTTAGCATTTCAAATAAAACCAGAATCTGATAAGTTGGTTGAAATGATTCAGGAGATGAAGTATTCACTTGTTTTAGCTGTTGATAAAAAAGTGTATTTAGGTCAGTATTTAGATGATGAAGGAGAACCAATTGAAGATAATGCTATAGAAAGTGAGTATACTGATTTGACTCCATCACAAAAGAAAATGAAAATTGCTGAGCTTAGCAATAAGGAAGATAGAGACGCTTCCTCTGATTTATTTAATCCTGAAAATAAGCAAGGTGCCGCAAGGATTTTAGATAAGAATGGTAATGGATTAGCAACTCAATTGAGAGGAAATGTAGAATCGTTTAGAGTATTGTTGTCAAATATTTTGAAAACAGCTGAGGATTCTAGTTGGATAAAACAAGGTTCATCAGAATCATTAATAGATGAGATTGATAAAACTCTAAAATTACATGATAATTATGGTAAGAAGAGGAATGAGTCTTGGGAGTTTTATAATTTTAATGATATGCCATCTGTAGCGGCTTTAACTATTTTATCAAAATTACAAACAGATATTAAAAATATGGAATCTGAGGTTATCGCATTCTTAGCTACAAATATTGATGCGTCTTCATTGAAATTTACTTCTGCAGAGGCTATTACAATTCCTAAAACAAATTTTGTTTCAAGGGGAGATGAATTTACAGCTGATATCTTTTTGACTGCAAAAGACAAAACACAAACTCCAGAAATTTATATAGGAGATTATGATTCTACTTTAGGTTCAAATGGAGATTATGTATACACAATGAAAGATCCTTCTTTAGAACCTTTGGAAGTTGTAAATGGTAAAGGTATTTACAAACAGAAAACAAGTACTGAAGGAGAGAAGAAGTGGAGAGGTATTCTTAAAATGATTACTGATAATGGAATAAAAACATTTCCATTTAGTGGTTCATATTTAGTAGCTAACAGAATGGCTGTTGTTTCTCCTACAAAAATGAATCTCTTTTATTTGAAAGTGGATAATCCAGTTCAGGTATCTGTACCTGGTTTTCAGGCTTCTGACTTAACCGTTTCTATTACTAATGGAACAATAAAAGCAACTAAGAAGTCGAAAGGAGAATATAATGTTGTACCATCAAAACTAGGAAAATCTGTTATTTCAGTTTATGTTATGAAAGATGGAAAGAAAGTTAAAATGGGTTTTATGGATTTTAGAGTGAAATCAGTTCCTCCGCCAATTGCTACCATTGATAAAAAAGAAGGTGGAGTAATTAGTAAAAGTATGATGTTGGCTTCAGGAGGTTTGGTTGCAGAGTTAAGAGATTTTGAATTTGAGGGAGTTAGGTTTAAGGTGATTGCTTATACATTGACAACTACATATCAAGGAGATCAAGTTAATGAAAAAGTGAAGGGAGCTCAGTTTACTCCAAAAATGAAAAAAGTAATTAAAAACACAAGTTCAGGAAGTAAAATAACAATTTCTGACATTAAAGCAAGGAGGTCAGATGTTAAAGGATTACCAGCTAGGAATTTGCCTCCTGCGGTATTTACAATAAAATAATTTATAAAATAATTTATTATGAAAAGAATAGTATTAGTTCTCGTATCGGTTTTAACAGTTTTAGGTTCTTCTTATGCTCAAAATGTACTTGATGGTGTATATGAAAAAGAACACTTTACTGAAAGAATCCCTCAAAAGTATCCTGCTTTAAGAGAAGCAGATGTAATGTGGAGTAGAAAAGTTTGGAGAGAAATTGATTTAAGACAAAAAATAAATCATCCTTTTTATTATCCAGCCGTTGCTCCAGGACAAGAAACTGTAAACGACAGAAAAAGTTTAATAGATGTAGTGATGAACGCTATTTTGGAAGGCAGTATTATTGCTTACGGAAATGCTGTTTATGATGATGAGTTTAAAACTCCTATGACTCAAGAAGAAATTGATGCAATTGGTGGAGCTAAACAAGAAGTAAAAAGGGTATATGATTGGGCAAAAGATGATGGATCGGAAAAAGACACTTTAATTGTTGAAGAATTTGACAGAACATCTGTAAAGATGTGGAGGGTAAAAGAAGAATGGTTTTTTGACAAGCAAAGATCTGTAATGGATCAAAGAATTATTGGTTTATGTCCTTTGAAAGAAGCAAAAGATGAGTTTGGTGATTTAACAGGTGGATACGAACCATTATTTTGGATTTATTTCCCAGATTCTAGAGGTGTTTTTGCAAATGCAGAAGTTTTTAATATGATGAAGAATGATGCTGAAAGAAGAACTTATGATGATATTTTCTGGAAAAGAATGTTTAGTAGTTACATTATTAAGGAAGCGAATGTAATGGACAGAAAAATCCAATCGTACATGATTGGATTGGACGCTCTTTTGGAATCTGAAAGAATTAAATCGGAAATATTTAATATTGAACATGATCTGTGGGAGTATTAATAAGAAATATATAAAAGATTAAAACCCCATATTTTGGGGTTTTTTGATATATTAACAATTATATTTGCAAAAAAATAACAATGATGAATAAAGAAGTAAGTTTAGAACAGATTATGTCAGATATTATCATGTTTTTTGACAGGAACAAAAAACTAATAATTTCAATTACTTTAACTGGTGTTTTAATAATAGTTTTATTTCAGAAATTCAAACCAGCGTATTATGCTACTTCAGCTATTGTTACCTCAGGTATTTCTGCTTACGAAAGAATTCCAGAAGATGAAGATGTTTTAAATCAAAGAACTGCAATTAATTTGATTAACAATTTACAGCTGGATGTAAAGAAGGAGGATTACTCTTCTTTATCTTATAAATTAAATATATCCAATGAGCAAGCTACAAATATAAAATTCATTGAAGCCGAACAACTTTTAAGACAAGATAAAGACGAAAAGTTTCATAATACTCCTAAATTTCAAATTAATTTACTAGTAAGAGATGCTAGTATTATTACTGAAATTCAGGATGGATTGTTGTATTATTTTAATACAAACCCTTATGTTTTGAAGTATAAAAATGAATATAGTAAATCTAATTTTGAAATAATTAATTCAATAGAAAAAGAAATTGCAGAATTAAAAACTCTTAGAGTAGACTCAAAATCAAATATTGACATGAGTACTTTCAGAGTCTTTTCAAATAAAGACAATACTGAAATTCAGAATCCAATAATTGATTTAGTACACAAAAAACAAGAAGTAAAAACTCAGGGTTTGCTCAACCCTTTGGATTATGTTAAAGGTTTTACTAGAACAGAAGTAGCTGAAAGAGAGGTATTGGTTTGGGGGTCCACTGTAGGGATTTTATCATTCTTTTTATCTTTGATAATTGCTTTGGTAAGAGAGGTGCAATCGAAAGCACTAAAAAAATAAATAAATGAAGGTAGGAATTATAGGTTCTGGATATGTAGGACTTGTTGCAGCGGCTTGTTTTGCAGAAATGGGAAATAAAGTAATTTGTGTTGATGTTGATGAAAATAAGATTAAAAGTTTAAAAGAGGGAAAGGTTCCAATTTATGAGCCAGGAATAGAACAATTAGTTTTAGATAATCAGAAAAAGGGAACATTACATTTTACAACAAATATAAAAGATGCACTGGATGAAGTGAAAGTTGTATTTATTGCTGTTGGAACTCCAATGGGAGATGATGGTAGTGCTGATTTAAAATTTGTTTTACAAGTTGCTAAAGATATTGGAAACCAAATGTCACATCATTTGGTTGTTGTAGATAAAAGTACAGTCCCTGTCGGTACCGCAGATTTGGTTGAGGAAACTATTCAGAATGCTTTATCCCAAAGAAATAGTAATTTGACATTTGATGTGGTTTCCAATCCAGAATTTTTGAAAGAGGGAGCGGCAATAGATGATTTTATGAGGCCTGACAGAGTAGTTGTTGGAGCGTCTAATGAAGATTCTATGAGTTTGATGAAAGAACTTTATGATCCTTTTACTTTTAATCAAGATAGATTTATCGGAATGGATATTCGTTCTGCTGAGATGACAAAATATGCAGCGAATGCAATGTTAGCAACTAAAATTTCTTTCATCAATGAGATGGCAAATATTTGCGAACATGTTGGAGCGGATATTAATGAGGTGAGAATTGGAATTGGTTCTGATAAAAGAATAGGATATCAGTTTATTTATCCTGGCTGTGGATATGGAGGAAGTTGTTTTCCAAAAGATGTTAAAGCACTGGTAAATATTGCTGAGGGGAGTGGATACACTCCTCAACTGATTAAATCTGTAGAAAAAGTGAATTCTGATCAGAAGAATATTTTATTTAAAAAATTAGTATCACGTTTTGGTGCGGATTTAAAAGGTAAAACATTTGCTGTTTGGGGACTTTCGTTTAAACCAGGAACTGATGACATGAGAGAAGCACCATCTATTAATTTAATTAAGTCGATATTGTCTGCTGGAGGAAAAGTAAATGCATACGACCCAAAAGCAACCGAGCAAGCGAAATATTATTTACAAGATTTGGAGGTACACTATTGTTCTGATAAATATGAAGCAATTCAAAATACAGAGGCTGTAGTGTTGGTAACCGAATGGAAAGAATTTCGTTCTCCTGATTTTGAAAAAATGAAAGAGTTAATGAATCAGAATATATTGATTGACGGCAGAAATCAGTTTTCTGAAGAGCAAATAAATAAACACGGATTTGAATATTTTCAGATTGGTGTAAAGTAATTTATCTATGAATATTAGAAAAGTAACAAGCACAAAGTCCTTTAAAGATTTTTCGAGTTTATTCTTTTCTAATATATTTCAAAAACTTTTAGGACTTGTACGAGAACCAGTGATTGCATTCTTCTTTGGTTCATCACTTTTGTATGCGAATTACCTTTTACTCAGAACCGGTGCAGATTTCTTTTCACAATTTACAGTAGGAAACGCTCTAAAAGCAAATCTTTTACCAAAGTTTACTAAAATTTATGATACTTATAAAAAAGTTTCTTTAAAAAGAGTTTTTTCATTTTCCAACAAAACTATGATTTTGTTTTTTGTTATTAGTCAAATAATCCAATCTTCAATTATAATATATTTGGATACCGACTATCATTATTTACTTATTATTATTTCAGTTTTATTAAGTGTTAGTATCTGTTTTAACTTTTTCAATACTGTTTATCTTACAATAATGCAGGCTCAAGGTAAATTCTTTAAGTATTCCGTTGCTACTACATTAAATTCTTTTATTGTAGCGGTATTTATTTATCCTTTTA
>JABGSE010000078.1 GCA_018647945.1 Flavobacteriales bacterium
GAAAGTTAAATACTAAAGGAACATCAACTAATGGGTCGTATGAATCCGGTATATATGTTATATATTGTCTGTAAACACCATCATGAAAAATACTATCATATACCGTTTGTTGTGAGAATCCTGTCAAAGGCACACATAGTAATAGTAGTGATATTTTTTTCATTTTATTCAAAGATTATTTTTCTCTCAATTTTTCCATCTTCAAATATATTAAATAATAATTTGTTCTTTTCTGTATTATTCTTTCTTCCTAATATGTCAATTGAATTTATAATTTTTTGATTTACATTTTTATTTTCTATTCCAACAAAATTTAATGGTACCAATTGCACATCTTCAATAGTTGTTGTGTTATTCAGAACAGAAACATTTAGAGTTTTTGAGTGATATCCACTTTTACTAAAAGTAACATTATAATTTCCTTGATATACATATCTGTGATAATTTCCAATTGGCAGATTAGAATATACATGAGAGCTATCTATATCATGACCAGTAATTTCTACTTTAGTTTTTAGAGGATTTCCTGTGATACTATCTGTTATAATTCCTCTTAATCCAAATAAGGATTGTTCCATATAATTTAATAAAGAAGGATAATTTGCATCCCATAAATCTGGTAAATCATTCGGATTAGGTGTTTTGTCATCTGAAAGTTCTAGAGTAAATTCTCTGCAATATCTGAAGTAATTCATGTAATCTTGTCTTCCTCCATCAACCTCATACCAATCATATCCATTAGTGATTCCATCATTCAGATAGTTAAAATATCCGTTACCACTATTTGCCTGACAAGAATCTGCATATTCATTGGAAACATATTGCCACCAATTGTCATCTGCTGCAAGTGTGCTCCAAGTATCCCATGGATAATTACATACTTCTACTCCTCCATGCATATTTGCAGAAATTGTAAAATTAATACTGTCTGCCAGACCCATAAATATTTCAGTTTCATCTTGCCAAGAATTTCCATCTGGATGCTGACCATCTTCAGGATCTGGGTAATTTCTGTTCAAATCTACCCAATTTGCATTATATCTAGTTGCGGACCAAACATCTTGGTTTCCTCCATTATATGCACCGTCAGGATTTGCAAGAGGGTTTATCCAAATATCTATATTATTTACTAAATCAGTTAATCTTGCATTGTTTCCATATCCATTTAAGATATGGTTTATTAATCTTAAACTCAGAATATAACCAGCTAATTCATCTCCATGCATAGAAGAGGTATATAAAAAGGAGGGTTCATTTTCTTTCTTACCAACATTATTTGAAATTTGAACAATTAATATTTCCCTCCCTGAGTTTAAAGTTCCAAGATGATGTAATTTACATATATCAGGAAATGAATCTGCAAATGCAGTCATCATGTCTACATACTCTTGATAAGTAGGGTAGTAGTTCCAACTACTCTTATTTATGGTTGAGAATTTTTTAGGTTCTTTTTTAATAATCTTATAGTCAATATCTAATTTAAGAAACTCTGAAAACTCCTTTTTGTTTGCATAAGCATATGCAAGTTCAGAATTTGTTTTATGATCAATAGAAACAACATCAGAAATCTGATTTAATTGTGATTTATTTATGTATTCAAACGAAAAATAAATTTCTCCTTTTTCAGAAAATAAATCATCAATATTTTGAGAAAATCCGAAAAAAGGAATTAGTAGTAGAAAGAGTATTTTTTTCATTATTTGTTAAACTTATTAACGGTTTCTTCAACAGCATCTTTATGGATTGTGAATGTCATCATTTTAAGTTTTACAAAATCTTCATGGTAAAAATAATATCCAGGAAACCTTCCATTTCTAGCACCAGAACCACTATCCTTAATTAAAAACCACCAATTGTCATTCTTATCAATTTTATAACCAATTAAATGTATAGCATGGTCATCAGTTGTTGTTCCATTAGAAAAACGAAACTGACGAGCATTTTCATCAATAAATTCTGAGGGGATATCATAAGAAGGAATCATTGCTGCATCATGAGTTGAAGAATATCCACTTTCCGAAACATCTCCACCAATTGAGATTGAATACCCATTCTTAATAGCATCTTTTATAGCAAACATAAACTCATCTAATGGGACATTGTAATACTCGTCTGATCTCCACCAATTATCTGGTACTTTATATTCTTCCTGACTCCAATATGGTTTTTGCATCAAACTCATAAAATCAACATAATCGTTTGGTTTAAGTTTAGTTATATTTTTTAGAAATGATTTTGGTGTATATGTTTTACCTTGGTACTTAAAAGAAGTTGGAGGCACTCCCATATAATGATTCAAAATAGATTTAATATTTAAAAGAATTGCTTCTTCATTCCAAAAGTTAGTTACTTTACAATTCTTCAGATAAGTTTCAATCTCTGAAAACATTTTCGTATGATTATAAAATGGCTGATCTGATGGTTTTCCTTCATAAACTTCAAATGGAACAATTCCATACATTTCCATCATTCTTTGTACGGCATTGGTCTCAGATCCCTCACCTAAGTGAGTATTTCCTCTTGTGGAAATATATCCTCTAGCTTTTTCAATATACTCAAAATATACAGGGTATAATTCTGATAAATTTATAGATTTTCCAGTTAATCTGAAAATTTCACTCTCATAAAATGATGTAGTTGAAAAGCACCAACAGGTACCAGTGTTTCCTTGAGATATTGGGTTCTCTGATTTCACAATAGTAAATTCATCTAAGCTTTTCGGAATATCTTTTCCGTCATAACTCATCTTAAATGATTTATACTGTTCTTTACTATCCTTTTTGTATTCGTTTGATTCACTTACAATTGTACTGTAAAATGGATTTGAATAAGACTCAAACTTTCCTTTATCTTGAGCATTTAATCCTGTCACAATTAGTAGAAGAGCTCCTATTTTTTTTATCATTTTATTGTCTTTAATTTTAAGAGTCCAAATTTAAGTTAAATTTGTAAATTGCAAACTAATTAATTTAATAATTTAAAATTTGAAAGCAGGAAAACAAATCTTAAAATGGGCAATAATATTTTGTCTTTCTTTTGTAACTTTTAATTGGTTTATTTCAGGTGAAATTGAATCTACTATTGAAATAAATGCTCCAGTTGAGGATGTGTATTTACAAGTAGTTGATTTACAAACTTGGCCAACTTGGGCAGTTTGGTGGGTGAGAGACACTGCAATGACTACTGAGTATAGCGGTGAAAAATCTGGAAAAGGAGCAAAAATGAGTTGGAAAAGTTCGGAAGGAGATGGAAGTTTGGAAATATTGGAATGTACTTATGCGTCCTCTATTTATAATGAGTTGTTATTTGAAGGAATGCCTCCATCATATGGTGTATGGAAATTTGAAAAGACCAAAAATGGGACAAAAGTGACTTGGGGATTTAAAGATGATCTTCCATTTTTAATGCATTTTATGCAACTATTTATAACTCCAGATTTAAAAGATGGTTTAGAAGGATTGAAAAAAGTTTGTGAGTATCAGTTATCTCGTTCGCCTGAAGTTGAAATAAAAGATTATCCGCTGTAATCATGTAATATAGAGTGTGGGTTGTAATCCTGCTACCCTGACACTTCTTTATTTAAAAATAAAAAAGTCCAGATGTAATATTTTTTCATCCGAACTTATCACTTATACGCAAGAATATATAAAATAGTTTCATTTTTTTTTATTAGATCATTAAATTAAATGCTGAATATTTTTAAATTATCTACTATAATTTCCGAATTACTTTTTAAATTAGCCCAGATTTTAGTGAGAAGGGAATGAGGTGAGAATCCTCAACTTTACCAGAAGCTGTAAGGTTCATACAATACTGATATACAAACCACTGTTCCGTTGGGATGGGAAGGGAAATCAGAAGAACTAAGTCAGAAGACCTACTAAAGTTAACATTAATCTAATCTCGTTTCTGGATAAAACGACAGTGGGTATGAAAATAAAGTTAACTAACATATTATTCCTTTTAGGATTCCCGACCTTACTGATTTCACAATCGGTAACAGATAGTATTTTATTGCCTGAAATTGATATTTTTGAGAGTAAAGAAGTGAAACATTCTATTGGTTCTCGTTTGGATGTTATTAATCATCTTATCCTAAATAATTCTTTTTCAGAATCTTTCTCTGATATGTTGCAAAGTAATTCTACTGTTTATGTAAAAAGTTATGGGTCACTTTCTACTCCTTCTTTTAGGGGTACTTCTGCTTCTCACACTTTATTTTTATGGAATGGTATTCCAATGAGTCCTGCTACTGCCGCTCAGTCCGATTTATTACTTATTCCTACTAGTAGTTTTAACAATATGTCAATTTCCTATGGAGGTAATTCCACTGTTTTTGGTTCTGGTTCGGTGGGTGGTTCTATACACCTTAACAATCATCCCATTTATCAAAAGGATAGGCAGCTATCTTTAAATTTGGATAGGGGAAGTTTCGGGAAGAGTTCTGCTTCTGTTTCTGTATTACAATCTGATAAATTCGTTTTTTTTACTTTTAATTTTAGTAAAATTATGGATACAAACCGCTTTCCGTACACTTACAATAATCAGGAAAAGTTTAACGAACATGCCTTTATTGAGGGCGAAAATATAAGCTCTACTTTGGCTTTGGTTTTGGATAAGAGATCAGCTATTGAATTGCATTATTGGAGTTCCGATTTTTGGAGAGAGATAACAGGAAATAGGACGATTATCAATTCCACTGCAGAGCAAACAGATAAATCCAAGCGTTTCTTGTTTTCTGTTGACCGTAAGTACAATAACTTAAAGTTAAAACTGAAAGAAGCACTGCTGTACGATAATTTATATTATGATGACGATCCTATAAATATTCATTCCTATTCTGAGGTGGAAACCTATATTTCAGAGTTTAATGTAAATTATAATGCTTATAATTTTTATACTGATATTTCCTTGATCCATACCGAAAATAATTTAAACAACTCCTCCTATATTGGCTTGTTTAAAAAAGAGAAATCAAACTCCATTTTTACAGCAATTTCCTACAGAAATAAAATGATTTCTACTGAGTTTTCTCTCCGCCAAGAGTACAATTCGGAAATAGAGGTTCCCTTAATTCCTTCTGTTTCTGCAGAAGTAAATCACCATAAACTAAAACTAAGAGCAAGGGTAAATAAAAATTTCCGTGCTCCAACTTTTAACGATAGGTTTTGGATTGGATTTGGTGCCAATGGTAATCCGAATTTGAAAGCAGAAAACGGTATAAATAAAGAAATAGGATTGGATTATAGTTCTTTAAAACTCAGTAACTCTATCACTTTTTTCTCATTAAAGATTAACGATTGGATACTTTGGAAAAGACAAAATAACGGAAATTGGATACCCGAAAATTTAAAGGAAGTTCTGTCGGAAGGAGTAGAGTGGAAAACAGTTTTGAATACTCAATACATAAAGATTAAAATCTATCAGGAATATAACTATCAATACAATTTATCTACTAACCTAAAAGGGATTAGTAATTTAGATGCTTCCGTAGGTAAACAACTTATTTACACTCCCAAACACAAAGGAAATTTTACTACTGTATTTACTTACAAAAACTTAAGTTATAAAGTAAATCAGTCCTATGTGGGTTCTGTATTTACTTCTTCCGATAATCTTAATGAATTAGAGTCCTTTTCCCTTACTAATATGTCGGTAAAATACAATGTAAAAACCATTTATTCTTCCTTCTGTTTTAGTGTGCAAAATGTTTTTAATACAGAATATCAATCGTACCAGAATTATCCAAATCCTGGAAGGGAATTTTTATTACAACTAAATATAATTTTAAAATAATAACATACAATTCATTAAAACTAAAAAACAATGAAAAACCAATTAACAAAAATCGGAATGATTGCTTTAGCAATCACAATTTTTACTTCTTGTGTAAAAAACAACCTTATTGATGATGGAGGAATTGTAGTGGAAGGAAACTATGACAATGGATACTTTGTAACCAATGAAGGTAACTTTGGTTCTGGAAACGGAACTATCTCTTTTGTGTCGAAAGATGGTATTGTAGAAAATGAGGTATTTGCTTCTGTAAATGCTTTTCCTTTAGGGGATGTAGTACAATCAATGAATATCTTTGGAGGAAATGCATACATCTTAGTAAATGGTTCTTCAAAAATTGAAGTTGCTTCTATTGATTCTATGAATTCAGTTGCTACTATTGAAGGGTTAATATCACCAAGATATATTGCTAAAGTTTCCGGTTCTAAAGCCTATGTTACCGATTGGGGTATTAATGGCCTTCAGGTTGTTGATTTAACAACCAATACAATCTCTTCAACTATAAGTTGTGGTGCAGGTCCTGAAGGGATTGTTGTGTCTGATTTTTCTCCATTTGCTTATGTATGTAATTTAGGGGGTTTTGGTTTAGACAATACTATTTCTGTTATTGATATAGAAAATGATGTAGTAGTTTCTACTTTAGAAGTAGGAGACAGACCAAACTCTGTAGTGGTGGATGCAAATGGTGATGTTTGGGTACTAACAGGAGGATATACTGAATATGACGCTAATTGGAATGTAGTTTCAGAAACTGCAGGAAATTTAGTTAAGATTTCGAATAATGAAATAGTAGCAACTTATACCTTTGCTGTTGATAATCATCCA
>JABGSE010000079.1 GCA_018647945.1 Flavobacteriales bacterium
GTTATGGCACTGAGTGGGGAAATAATGGTAAAATTTGGATAAGGTATAATGATGTAATTAAGTATTCTGTTTTGTTTTACTCAATATCTAGAAAGTATGAAACCTCAAGTTTTGGCATGCCTTCTGCAAAAAATATTCCATCAACAAATGATACTCTTGATAATTTTGGATCGCCATCATTTATTGAGAATGATATAGAACCACCATGGAGTAAATATCTTAAGCAAGAATAAAGCAAAGCTTAGTATAATTGAGAGAATTGATTATAATCTTTTAATAGACTAGTATTTATAATCCTGTAGTATTATTTCTATTCCCCCTTTTTTTGTTTAATGTTATAATCCTGATATATATATATAGTAGGAATTGCACTAATTACTTCTTTTACTGTTGGCCAATCTTTCCAACTTTCTAAGTTCTTTATGACTCCTGATCTTATCATTTCCCCTTTTCTAATTACTTTCTGATGCTTGCTATTATAAGTAAACCAACAATTTTCATTTGTTGGCCCAAATATAGCTAAAACAGGCTTGCCTAATGCGCAAGCTAAATGCATGGGGCCACAATCTTGTGTTATAATATAGTTAGATGATATAATCTTTTTTGATAATTGAACAAGTGATAAGTTATCAAAAACAGTTAATCCCGAAATATTCTTATAAAAAGGAATTACTTCAATTTCTTCAGGTCCTAATACTAAATCGACATCATTCCCTTTATAGAGCAAATATTCAATTAACTCTTTAAAATACTCATTAGGCCATTTTCTTTTGGCTCCTGTTCCTCCTGGTAGTAAAAGAATTGTATTATTGTTATATTGCTTATTTTTATACCTTAATCTTGGAAACATATTATCATCAATCCATTTATCATCCCCAATAATTTTTGAAATTAATTCAGCTTCTAATGACCATGCTGGCTTGTCATAAAACTTATCACCTCCTCTTCCAGAGACATCAAAAAACAAAGCATCAGACTCATTGTTGTCAATTACAATTTTTGATTTAAAGCCTTCACTTATTTGACAAGTATAAAATTTATGATAAGCAATATGTTTGTATTGGATATATTCTTTTAATTTAAATGACCAATCTAAACTAGCTAAATCAATAAACCATTCATATTCAATGTTTTTGTACTTCTCAATATCTTTATCAGCAACTACATATATATCAGGAAGATATATTTTATATAAATTAACTAAAAAATCTGCACAAACTAATTTAATACTATGATTGCTAAAATGCTGAAGGAGCCCCTCTATTGCTGGCAAACATTGAATTGAATCACCTAATCCTTTTGGTATTGTTACTAGAATATTTTTTATTTTCATAAACTATGTTATATTTGTCAAATATAAGAAAAAATGAAGAATACCTATTACAGACCTAAATGGACTGGTGGAAGATATAGAAAAACAAAGAAAGGAGATGATTGGGCAATTGTAAATAATCTTTTAGAAGGAATTTCATACCTTTTTAAGGATGGCTCAGCAAAAATAATTGGAGAAATCTTAAAAGTGACAAAAGGGGAAGATATCGACCTCATAACAATTAAGAAAACTGTTGCAGCAGATTTTTCTAATGAAGATTTTTTTAATTTTATTTCACAGATATGTGATGTTGGCATTGTTTCAAATTATAGATTTAGTGATGCTGAATTTAAAATTATTAGAAAAAAGGTCGGAGATAAAAGAAGACATGAAAAAGCTACAATTGTACAAGAAGTACAGGAAAAACTGCCTTTCATCAGATCATCATCTGAGGATGACTATATGTTTATGCTTGAGGAAGAAGATGTCCCATTTGCAGTGATATTAGAAACAACCTATAATTGTAATGAGAAATGTGTGCATTGTTTTAACCCTGGTGCGGCTAGAAATGATGAGGAAAAATCACAAAGAAATAATAGGGAAGAAATCGATATCAAACATTATGAAAAGTTATTAGATGAATTAAAAGAACTAGGTGTTCCTAAAATTATTTTAACCGGAGGAGATCCTTTTGTTAAAAAAGATATTTGGAAGCTAATAGAATTAATCTATGAACGTGACTTCTTCTTTGACTTATATACTAATGGTTTGGGATTATTAGGAAGATGTGAAAAACTTGCAGAATTTTTCCCGCAAAGTGTTGGCTTGTCTATTTACAGTGGAGTAGATGAAGATCACAACTCTATAACAAGAGTTCCAAATTCATTACAAAAATCTTTAAAATGTGCTGAGGAGTTAGCTATCCTAGGAGTTCCTCTTTATTTTAAAACTCCATTAATGAAGAATAATGTAACTAGCTATTACACTTTACATGATTTAGCTAAGAAATATGGTGCCATCGTACAGATAGACGTTACTTTAACAGATTCTGTAGATGGAGATTCTGCAATTACAGAACAATTACAAATTGATGGAGAATTATTAGAAATTGTATTGAGAGATCCTGAAATACCTCTATATGTAGGTCCTGAAGCTCCTGAATATGGAAAAGCTGAGAGAGATAAAGATGCAGCATTCTGTGGAGCTGGAACTAATATAATGAGTATAACTCCAGAGGGTGATATAACGCCTTGTAATTCATTCCCTACACAATTTGGGAACCTAAAAGAGAACTCTTTCATTAATGTATGGAAAAAAAATCAAGCTCTGACAAGTTGGAAAACTATTAAAATACAAGATTATGATGAATGCGGAACACATGACAGATGCTCTTTCTGTAATAGATGTCCAGGTCAAAGTTTTATTGAGCACGGTAACCCACTACAAGCAAGTGTTGCCAATTGTAATTCTGCAAATGCAAGAATGGAACTAGCAAACAAACTACAAGCGGGGATTGATCCATTAAAAGGGAAAACATTTCAGGAACGACTTCAAGAAATTGAGGTGGAGAAAAAAACAATTACAAAAAACATGAAAAATAATTTCAGGAATTCAAAATTAATATAGATATTTGAGCAATGGTTAGGGTGATCACCTTTTAAGAATCGCTAGAACTTAAATTATGTTATTATGAAATTAAGTATCGCAAAAAGTTCTTCAACACACAGGAGAGTTGGATGTCCTTCTACTCAAACCTATAATTGTGGAATAGCCTATAGGCAAGGATAAGTAATTATCTAAGAAAGCGGCCTAGGCCGCTTTTTTGTATTATAAGAATATGTTAAATACCACATTTAGGAAAGAAGGAGTTTTAAAAGGTGAATTAAAAACTTTTAAGAAGATCTTTTCAAATAGTAAGGATATAAATCTGTATCCAATTATTATTAGCGTAACAGGAGATAAGATTGTTTATAGCCCTTCATCTTTTCATGGTAGAAGTGTTGTAGTTGATTATTGCTCTCATAAAAGAGAATATATTATAATAAAGGGATGTGGATTAACTTACTACCCATATAATTTTATTAATACTGGCGAAGGTGATAGAGAAGGTTTAAATACTTTCATTTGGGGCTTACTTACCAAAAAGGATGCAATACAAGATTACAAATCTGGAAATTATATCTCTAATTTGGGAATTCTCACAAATCAAATGCAAGCAGTTTTAGAATTAGAAGATGTTAATATTAAAAATTCAAATGAGAAAGCACATATTTTACAATATTCAGTAAAATGTCCTTATAGACTATCAGATGCTCATTTGCTTACAAAAAAAGAGCTCAACAAGTGGGTAAATGACTGGAATTCACTTAAGATAAAGCAAAAAAAGAAACATTTAGTAGTGGCTGAAGTATTATTTAAAAACCTTCAAATAATGCACAACAATAACGTACTTCATAATGCAATACATGTTCAAAACTATACTCTTTCTTTAGAATTATTGGATTTTGAAATGGCTAGGACACCTGAAACTCCTTATAACAAAGCAGATGAATTAGACTTTATGGGGTTATATAAAAGAGAAGTATTTCATTGTCTTGAAATAATTAACTTTATATGTTATCTTTTAAAAGAAAATATGGATTCTAATGAATTAGATAAGATTATAAAAAAGTATGGCTATAGTTTATGATTAAAGACTATTAAATAGCAGTTTAAGTAAAGTGTAAAAGATATACTTGAAGATGATGTTTTGCAATTAAACGGTTATTTATTTTTAAAAATATGACATTCATTCTTTAATCCAGATATTTTCTTAATTTTGTTTTAGTAGATTGGTTAACGGTGCAAAAAGTGGTGCAAATTTTAGTTTGAAAGCTTTCTGTAATCTAGTAGAATAAGTGTTGGTTATAATCCTGCTACCCCGACCAAAATCGACCTATTTTCGTTACAATATTATGTAACTCAATAAAAGTCAAAGAATTAAGAATGTTGTGTGAATTATTTTTTAAAGTAATTTACCAGCATTTTTTTATGTTAGAATTTTATACTAAACAGTCCACTTTGGTTTCACGGATTGAAGAGAAATTGGAAATTTTAAGATGAAAAAACTACTACTTGTACTTATTAGGAAAATCTAAGAATGTTGTACTATTGTTGTACTATAATTGAATGGAAAAGAAAAAAGAGAGCTATTAAGCTCTCTTTTTATCTAGTAGCGGGGACAGGACTCGAACCTGCGACCTTTGGGTTATGAGCCCAACGAGCTACCAACTGCTCCACCCCGCGATTTAGGTTTGCAAATATACTGCTATAAATTAATTCTCCAA
>JABGSE010000080.1 GCA_018647945.1 Flavobacteriales bacterium
AGTGTTCTTTTCATATTATTTTATTAGTTTAATGAATTACAAATTTACGAATTATTATTAATTATATTATAAATTAATTTAAGTATCAAACTTACTGAATAATCTGTTAAAAAAGTTCGAAACTGGAAGCGAGAGGTCCACTATTTTAAAAAGTATTTTTTCTCTACCGTTCCATCTTTATAGATCAAGAAAAGAATGTTTCCTTTTGAAATCTTACTTTCTCTTCCTAAAATATCCACTATTTTAATCAGCTTTTTATTGTTATTTACTTCTGAAATTAAAGAAGTATTACAGACGATAATTATGCTAGAATCCACTTCTGCAAGTACATCACCTAATTCGGAGTTTATATCAGCGGTAAAAGTAATTGGTCCCGCACTACTTGGATTGACAAATAAATCAATAAAATTAAGTTGACTTATATATCCATTTGTGTAATTATTTCCGTCATTTGGGCCTATAGAACTCACCTTAATACCGCTACTTAAATTTTCGATTAAAAAGAATCCCATTGTAACTCCTAAGGAGTCAATTAAATCTATTTTGGCATAGTTTGGCCCCAAAGTAAAGTCAACTATCATAATTGAATTGAAATTGAGAAAGCTACTTGTATATGAGGCATTCCCTACCGTATCTCCTCCATTTAGAGTACTTATTTCAAAATGCCCTTTGTCCGACCAGAAAACAGTTGAAGCAATATCTGGTTCATCTTGTATTTGTGAAGCTCTAATAGAAAAAGGAGTGTTTTGATTGCACTGAATATTACCGATAATAGGAATAAAAATAGGATTAAAGACTGCGGGAATAAACGCTGCGGTAGTAAAAGTATCCGAAACAGACCATCCAGAATTTGGTTGATTTCCTGAATCACAAAAAGTATTTATTTGCCATTCGTAAGTAGTTTGTTGTTGTAATAATGGAATTAATCGACTAGTCATGGTTGAGTCAATATTTCCAAAATTGCTCCAATTTGTTGTCCCGATTTCTCTAACACGAACTAAATAATGATTTACTCCTGCGGGAGGATTCCAGTTTCCTATTGCGTTTTCATGCGTAATAGAATTTGTATATAAACTATCTGCATTTACACATTGTACAAATATTGAAGTTGTAAATGTATCAGGATATGACCAACCAGAACCATTTTGATTAGTAGAGTCACAAAAAGTTTCTATTTCCCATTCGTAAGTGGTTTGAGATTGTAACATTGGTATTAACCTAGATGTCATGGTGGAGTCAATATTTCCTAAATTACTCCAGTTAGATGTTCCTAATTCTCTATAGTGTATTTTATAATGATCCGCATTCGGAGCCGCAATCCAATTTGCTTGAACGTTTACATAAGTGATATTTGTTATGTATAAACTATCTGCATTCAAACATTGTGAGAAAATATTTGATGTAAACCAAATAAATGATATTGATAAAATTACTTTTTTCATAAAATAGATTTAACACAAAATTACTAAAAAATTAATTACTAACTGGCACGAAATCATAATACTCTAATTATCAGAAATATAGGTGCGTAATTTTTTTTTAATTCTATTGGGATAACTAGTTACTAGTGTGGTTGTATGATATAATTTTAATGAAAGTCTCTTAAATCTACTGAAAAGAATTAATTTCCTTTTTCAAATATATATATTGTACTTGAATATCCTCTTTTTGTAAATAATCCAAACAAATTTGAAATTGATCCAATTATAAAAGATTTAATAAAGTTTTTCTTTCCAAATTTATATTCCTCACTTAATAATGAAACATAGTAAGAGTCAAATTTCATTCCTTTTGTTTTTATAAGTTTGAAATTGTGCTTTTTAAATAATTTAGAAATGGAATTTTCAGAAAAATGATGTAAATGAATTGGCAAATCATAAGCTGCCCAGTGTTTTTTATAATAAGAAGCGTCATAACTTTCTAAATTTGGTACCGCTATAATTACATTTCCTCTATGCTTTAAAATTCTGTTAAACTCTTCTAGAGTTTCATTTAAATTTGGAACGTGTTCCAGAACATGCCACATACTAATTATATCAACTTTTTCTTCAATTTCACCCAAATCAGTTGATTCAGATACATTTAAATTGAAGTTGCTCTGCGCTTGTTGTCTAGCAATTTTACTAGGTTCAATACCTTTTGTTTCCCAGTTATTTTCTTTACACTTATTTAAAAATTCTCCTGTTCCGCATCCAATATCTAAAATAAACCCTTCCTTAATTAAAGAAGAAGCCAATTTAAATTTTCCTTTTATTGCATGTTTTCTAACTAATTGATAAAGTTTTTCAAATAAACCTTTACTTGTGTTGGTGTGAGAAATATATTTTTCTGAAATATAATATTCCCCTAAATTTTCATCTTTTGGTCTTGGATTTGTAAAAATAAAATTACAATTTTTACATTTCACTATTTTAAATTCTTTTTGGCTTACTGAAAAGTCCTCACTTTTAATATAAAGATAAAATTCAGAATTATTACATATTTCGCAATTTTGAATTGTGTGCATTTATCTTCCTATATAAATTAGTAAAATGTTAATGTCTGAAGGAGAAACTCCACTTATTCTTGAGGCCTGTCCTATGGTTTTTGGTTTTATTTCCGATAACTTTTCTTTTCCTTCTGTAGATACGGAATGAAGTTCTACATAGTCAAAAGTTTCTGGAATTATAATGTTTTCAAGTTTGTTTAATTTCTCCGCAGTGTCCTTTTCTTTATTGATATATCCACTGTATTTTATATTAATTTCTGTTTGTGTTATCGAATCTTTACTTATTGAATTTTCTTCTATGAATTTTTTTAAATTTTCTAAAATCAACAAATCCTTAATCCAGATATGAGGGCGGGAAAGAATACTCATAATCTTCATTTTCTGTTTTATTACAGATGTCCCCTTTTCCTCTAGTAACGGATTGATATTTTCAGGGCTTAAACTTTGTTTTTTAAGGTAGTCGGTTAAGAGTTTACTTTTGTTTAATTTAATTGAAAGGATATCCAACCTTTCTTTGCTTGCTAATCCTAAATCGTATCCTATTTTAGTTAATCTGATATCTGCGTTATCTTGTCTTAAAAGTAATCTATACTCAGCTCTAGAAGTAAACATCCTGTAAGGTTCCTTAGTACCTTTTGTAATTAAATCATCTATTAGTACTCCAATATAAGCTTCTGATCTTTTTAATATAAATTCCTCTTTATTATGGGTTTTTTGGTGGGCATTTATTCCCGCAATTAATCCCTGACATGCGGCCTCTTCATATCCTGTTGTCCCATTAATTTGTCCTGAGAAAAATAAGTTTTCAATCAGTTTTGTTTCTAGGGTATGATTCAATTGTGTAGGAGGAAAATAATCGTATTCAATAGCGTATCCAGATCTAAACATTTTAACTTTTTCAAGACCTTTTATTTGCCTTAAGGCTTTTAACTGAACATCCTCAGGTAAGGAGGTTGAAAAACCATTTAGGTAGATTTCAATCGTATTTCTTCCTTCAGGTTCAATAAATAATTGATGCCTGTTTTTGGAAGAAAATCTCTCTATCTTATCTTCAATAGAAGGACAATATCTTGGTCCCAATCCTTTTATCCTGCCTGTAAACATTGGTGATTTTTCAAACCCTTCTTTAAGTATTTCATGCACTTTATCAGAAGTGTAGGTAATGAAACAGCTGTGTTGATTTTCGACAACTTTGGTATTGCTGTAGGAAAATTTTTCTAATTCCGTATCTCCTTTTTGTTCTTCTGTAACAGTATAATCAATGCTTCTTCCATCTAATCTTGGAGGAGTCCCGGTTTTCATTCTCCCTTTTGTAAACCCTAAATCAATAAGTTGTTTTGTAATTCCTCTGGAGTTTGGTTCTCCAGATCTTCCTCCCTCATAATTTTTCTCCCCTAAATGGATTAAACCATTCATAAAGGTTCCGTTACATAATACTACTGATTTTGAATGTATCTCTACTCCCATTTTTGTAATAATACCGCAAACTTTATTATCTGTAATCATAAGTTCGTAAACCATATCTTGCCAAAAGTCAATATTCAAATTTGATTCGAGTTTCTCTCTCCATTTTTGTTCAAATACCTTTCTGTCGCACTGAGCTCTTGGACTCCACATTGCAGGTCCTTTTGATTTATTTAGCATTCTGAACTGAATAGCGGATTCATCTGTTACTATTCCCGACATCCCTCCTAATGCATCAATTTCTCTTATTATTTGTCCTTTTGCGATTCCTCCCATTGCTGGATTGCAGGACATTCTGGCAATGGTTTCTAGGTTTTGAGTAACCAATAAAGTTTTGGACCCTAAAGTAGCGGCAGCATGAGCGGCTTCACATCCAGCATGTCCTCCACCTACTACTATTAAATCATATTTTTCTTCTAAAATCATAATTGTTCCACATGAAACATATCTTTTAAATAACTGAAAATCAGTTAATTATCAAATATATTTAAATAAAAATCTTCTTTTTCTCGTATTATTTTCTTTTCTTCTTTTGTGTGGTCATTATATCCAATTAAATGTAAAACGCCATGTATCATTACTCTCTTTAACTCCTGAGAAAAATTGTTTGCAAAAGTAATGGAATTTTCCTTTATCCTCTCAATACTAATCATAATATCTCCTGAAATGACATTGTCTTCACAATTGTTAAATGTAATAATGTCGGTTAGGGTGTCGTGATTTAAATACTGAATGTTTCTTTCAAGTAAATACTGATCGTCACAAAAGATGTAATTAATATCTCCTAATATGTAATTTTCAGAAAGAACACACTCTTTTATCCAGCTTTTAATTTTGGTCTTTTTTGTTAAATTGAAATCTGTTTCAGAATGAAATAATACCATTAGTCTTCTTTGATAATTTCGTTAAAATAGTCATTTACCTTATTTTTATAAAATGGAGACAATTGAACAGGGCTGGTTTTTAATAGTTCTTCCTGTTGTTGTTTAATTTTTAAATATTCAATATAGTCCGAATTTTTATTTTCAATTTCATATTCCCATTCTATTGATTCTCTTTTTTTCTCTTCATCTCTTTCTCTTTCGGCATTTTCAGCTTCTAATAGATGTGTTAATATTTCTTCTTGTCTTAAAAGAGTTTCGTTGGTGATGTTATTGTTTAATATATCTGTTTCATTTTCTTCCATTTTTTCAATTATCCTATCCAGATTTCCTTTATTTCCATTCTCCCCAATTTCATCTCTCAAATCTTGTAATTGCTGTCTTATTTTTTCTTGTTGCTGAGCCATTTGCATTATTTGCATGCTATACTGATTATTCGACTTATTACCTTCTTTCCCATTTTTCTTTCCTTTCTTCCCCTTTTGTCCTTTCATTTTTCCCATGAGTTTTTTCTGTTGCTTTTTCATTTCGGAAAGAGATGGTTTGCTTCCACTTCCTGGTTTGTTACATTGTTTGCTTCCAGGTTTTTTATTTGCTAAATCCATTTGCATTTGTTTAAGGGTTTCAGATAAAAGCAAGGCTAAATTGTTTGCTGCTGTCATTACAAATTGCTGTTTGGCTACTCCTTTGTTTAATTGTCTTTCTTCCAAAAGTGAAGTAGATTTTTGCATATTGTAATTAATGGAAGAAATTTCTTTATTTATAATTGATTCAATTTGAATTACTCGTTTACTGAGGGCGAGTAAAGAGTCCTCTATTATTTTACTGTCATCAGCAAGTTTTTTTTGTTGTTGAATGTACTTTACAATGCTCGGACTATTTATAGGCAGACTTTCAATTGATTTAATTAATTCCTCCTGATTGAAAGAAAGGGTTATTAAATTTTCCAGAATTTGTCGTAATGTCTCCATGTCTTCCATAGGCTTACTTTCAGAGGAAGATGTTAGTAATTCCTTTAGTTTTTCACTCATTTCATCAAGCTGTTCTATTGTTTTTTCCTGCTGTTTAGAGGATTTCTTTTTCTGTTTATTTTCCAAAGATTTTTTACTTTCCTCCATTGACTCAGAAGCTTCTTTTTCCTCTTCCTCTGTTTTTGGAAGATTATTTTTTTCTTCTAATTCAGAGTTTTTTTCTTCTAGATTTTTTAAATCATTTTCCAAATCTTTCAATTCTTTTTGAAGTTTCTCTTGTTCTGAAGCAAGTTTTTTAGTGTCGGATTTTTTATCGTCAGTTTTATTTTTTAAGTTTTCTTGATTTTCTTTTAACTGATCAATTTTTTCTATGGTTTCCTCTAGTTTATGCTCGAATTCCAATTGCTTAAAAAGTTCCAAATTTCTATCTAGTTCTTTTTCTAAATCAGTATTTTCTTTATCCATTTCATCTAGCAATTTTTTCATCTTTTCTTTATTCATTTCCTCCAAAAGTTTCTGCATTTCCTCCATCATCTTTTTACTTTCATCATCCATAACCTCATTCATCAATTTCTCCAATTGTTTTTGTTTTTCTAAAATAGAGGAGGACATTTTTTTCTGAAACTGATTTTTATCACTATTTTTTTTATTGTTTTCTTTTATCTGATTTTCAAGTTGTTTTTGTTTTTTCAATATACTTTTTACCTTTTGTTTTTCTTCCCATCCCAAGTTTTTCTTTTCAATCAAATCTTTATTTAATTGCTCAATATCTTTCTTAATTTCTTTAGCAAGATTAATTGACTCATCTAAATTATTTTTTATTTCTGTATTTTCTTTTTCCTTTTTTGCTTCTTCTTCTTCTTCAGAAAACTCTGTAAAGTGATACACTTTACTTTTTACCGATTTACTTCCATTTATTCCATCATTGTCCCACACTTCAAAATAGTAAGTTATTTTATCGGAAGCATTTAAATTAAGATTATTCACATCTAAAAAATAATAAAAATTCTCCTTTGAATTTTTCTGAATATTGATTTCCTCTGTAAAGTTTGAAGAGGAATCATCAGATGTAATAGTATAGTGAAATTCTAATTTTCTTAATTGATAATCATCTGAAATTGTACCATCAAATGAAAAGATATTCTCATTACTATCCAAAATACTATTAACCAAAATATGAGGAAACTGATCTTTTATTATCTGAATTTTATAATCAATTTTCTCAGTACTAATAAAATTATTGGAGGTAGAAATGTTGTAGCTACTATTTTTTTTTGCCTTTTTGTTTACAGTTAATTTATCATTCTCAATTCTGAATTTAGTTTCTTCATTTTCAAAATTAAAATACAATGAATCAGTATGTTGTAAATTGAAATTCCAATGAATTTGAGTCCCTTCAGGAATAGATAAATCACCTATGTTTTCTAATTTTTCATTTTTGAAATTTGTATATTTTGGAAATTTGAGTTCAATGTTAAAATCCAATATTATTGGTTTTGGAATACTAACTAAAGTATAGTATTGAGAGTAAAACCCATCTGCATAAAACCTGAAATTTACATCTGAAATTACATTTTTAAAAAGATGTTCAAATTCGTAAACAGAATTTTTCATCAAGCTAAATTTGTTTCCTCCAATTTCAATATATATTTTATTTGGAATTTTCATCCCACTCATATTAATTTCTAAAATAAAATCTTGATGTTGAACGCATGAAAGCTCGTTATTTTTAATATCAAAACTGAAAGGAGCTAGAGGAATATATTCATTTTTATAGTCAATTATTCTGGCCGAACTTTCTGTTAAAATGTGCTTGTTTCCACTAACAAAAAATAATATCAGAAACAAAATTGGTAAAGAAGCCCATTTAATATGTTTCTTATTTTCTCCGAAATTGATAGCATTGGAAAAGGAAATGCTCTTGATTTTGTCAATTTTTTGCTGAATACTTGCATTAATTAAATCATTGTCTTTTCCAGATAGTTCCCCCAATTGTAAAATATTGAGTAATTTATCATCTATTTCCGAAAAGTGTTCTCCAATTATTTTTGCCGCTTTTTTGTAATTTAGCACATCTCCAAATCGGTACAAATGAAGTAAAGGAATAATTATAAACTTCAAAATTGTAAAAGCATTTATAAGGATATAAATCCAAAATAAAAGTGTTCTGAAAACTCTTCCAGAATGAGAAAAATATTCCAAAACAGAAAAAGAAATAAAGAAAATAAGAAAAGTGGTAATGGTAATAATAACCCCCTTTATCAGTTGGTTTTTATAAAACTTATTGATAAAGTTATTTAACTTTTCAAAAAGGATATTTTCTGTATTATTTTTCATGAGATGCAAAAGTACAATTTTATATTCGTTAAAGATAAACGAATACTTTTGTAAGTATTATCTTTGCAAACGAAAAAATAAATAATAATGTCAGAAGTAAGAGTAAGATTTGCCCCAAGTCCGACCGGACCACTTCATATTGGAGGAGTAAGAACCGCTTTGTATAACTACCTTTTTTCTAAAAATAAAGGAGGAAAAATGATTTTGCGTATTGAAGATACCGATCAAGCAAGGTTTGTAGAAGGTGCCGAACAATATATTATTGATTCTTTGAAATGGTGTGGAATTGAGTTTGATGAATCGGTTGTTGCTGGGGGAGAATTTGGTCCTTATAAGCAATCGGAAAGAAAAGAGTTGTATTTACCTTATGCCGAGCAATTGGTAAAAGATGGTTTTGCTTATTACGCTTTTGATACTTCAGAAGAACTAACAGCAATGAGGGAGAGAATGAAAGCGGCAGGAGTTCCTTCACCACAATATAATGCGATAACGCGTACTACAATGCAAAATTCTTTGGCCCTTTCGGAGGATGAAGTAACGAAAAGAATGGAAGCAGGAGAAGCGTATGTTATCCGTATAAAAATGCCTAGAAATGAAGAGGTAAAACTAAATGATATTATTAGAGGTTGGGTGGTAGTAAATACCAATAATATGGATGATAAAGTTATCTTCAAATCGGATGGCATGCCAACTTATCATTTGGCAAATGTGGTGGATGATTACTTAATGAAAATTACTCATGTTATAAGAGGGGAGGAGTGGTTGCCATCTGCACCTTTACATGTTTTATTGTACCGTTATTTAGGATGGGAAGATAAAATACCACAATTTGCTCACTTACCTTTAATCTTGAAGCCAGATGGTAACGGAAAATTGAGTAAACGTGATGGAGATAGATTAGGATTCCCAGTTTTCCCAACACAGTGGCTGAACCCAGAAACAAAAGAAATAAGTTCAGGATACAGAGAAAGCGGATACATAAAAGAAGCATTTATAAACATGCTTTCCTTTTTAGGATGGAACCCAGGAACTACGCAAGAAATCTTTTCTATGGAAGGATTGATAGAAACTTTTAGTTTAGAAAGAGTAGGAAAGGCGGGAGCAAAGTTTGATTTTGACAAAACAAGATGGTTCAATCAACAATATTTAAGAGCGAAATCTAAAGAAGAGTTGGCACAATATTTGCAAATTATCCTGAAAGAAAATGGGGTAGAGTCGGAAGATAGTTTTGTAGAAACTGTTTGCGAACAATTAAAAGAAAGATCCACTTTTGTAAAAGATATGTGGGAAGAAGGAAGGTATTATTTTGAAGCTCCTACATCTTATGATGAAAAAACAATCCGTAAGAAATGGAAAGAAGACACCCCAAAATACTTATCAGAATTAAAAGATAGATTAGCAGAATTATCCGATTTATCCTCTGAAAGTATTGAGGTAGAATTCAAAAAATACTTGGAAGAAAACGAACTAGGAATGGGGAAACTATTACCTGCTTTTAGGGTTTGTTTAACAGGACTTGGAATGGGACCTTCTCTTTTTGATATTGCCTCTCTTTTAGGAAAAGAAGAAACGATTAAAAGAATGGAAACCGCTTTAGAAAAAATCAACTAATGGGATTAATTACAGTAGAAGGAATTAGAGTTTTTGCACATCACGGACACTTGCCAGAAGAAGCCGTTTTGGGTGGACACTTTATCGTAAATGTTTGGGTAGAAGCGGACACAACTGAAGTGGAAAAAACAGATGATTTGAACCACACAGTGGACTATGTGAAAATCATAGAAATTGTAAAAGAGCAAATGGCAATTCGATCCAACATGATAGAACATCCTGCCAAAAGAATTGTAGATGCAATTTTACCCCTACACAAAGTACAAAAAGTAATGGTAGAGGTGGAAAAAATTCAACCTCCTATTGATGCTTCTTTTGATAAAATTTCAGTTACTTCTCAGGGAGAAAACTAAACTAAATACTTAGCAATATTCACTTTTTCAGCAATAATTGAATGCAATTTCTCAACCGAAATTCTTTCTTGTATCATAGTATCTCTATCTCTTAAAGTAACCGTATTGTCTTCTAAAGTTTGATGGTCAACCGTAATACAATATGGTGTCCCGATCGCATCTTGTCTTCTGTATCTTTTCCCGATAGAATCCTTTTCTTCATACTGGCAATTGAAATCAATTTGTAACATTTTCATTATTTCTCTTGCTTTTTCAGGCATTCCATCTTTTTTGGTAAGTGGAAGAATAGCCGCTTTTATTGGAGCTAAAAGTGCAGGAATTTTTAATACCACTCTACTTTCCCCATTTTCCAATTGTTCTTCACGGAAAGAATGACTCAATACGGTTAGAAACATTCTGTCCAAACCAATAGAAGTTTCTACTACATAGGGAACATAACTTTCTCCTAATTCAGAATCAAAATATTGTAATTTTTTCCCAGAATGTTTTTGATGTGCTTTCAAGTCAAAATCTGTTCTGGAATGAACTCCCTCTAATTCTTTAAATCCGAATGGGAACTTGAATTCAATGTCGGTAGCAGCATTGGCATAATGTGCTAAATTTTCATGGTCATGAAAACGGTAGTTTTCTTCTCCCATTCCTAGTGAATTGTGCCATTTCATACGGAATTCTTTCCAGTATTCGTACCATTTCATTTCCTCTACTGGGCGAACAAAAAATTGCATTTCCATTTGTTCGAACTCCCGCATTCTGAAAATAAATTGACGCGCTACAATTTCATTCCTAAATGCTTTACCGATTTGAGCAATCCCAAAAGGAATTTTCATACGAGCAGTTTTTTGTACATTTAGGAAATTTACAAAAATACCCTGTGCAGTTTCTGGACGCAAATACAGGTCGGAAGAACCATCAGCAGTAGCTCCCATTTGTGTTTTAAACATCAAATTAAACTGACGAACATCCGTCCAATTATTTGTCCCTGAAACTGGGCATTTTATATCCAACTCTTCAATCAATGCTTTTACGCCTTCCAAATCTCCTGATGAAAGGGAAGTATTCATTTTCTCATTTATGACATCAATTTGCTTTTGTCTATCTAAAATTCTGCCGTTGGTAGTTACAAATTCTTCTCTGTTAAAAGCATCTCCAAAACGCTTAGCAGCTTTTGTTACATCTTTGTCAATCTTAGCTTCAATTTTGGCAATATGATCTTCAATTAAAACATCTGCACGGTACCTTTTTTTCGAATCTTTATTATCAATTAAAGGGTCGTTAAAAGCATCAATATGCCCTGAAGCTTTCCAAGTAGTAGGGTGCATAAAAATAGAGGAATCTAATCCTACAATATTTTCGTGCATATTTACCATTGATTTCCACCAATAGTTTTTAATGTTGTTTTTTAATTCTACTCCATTCGGTCCGTAATCGTAAGCAGCTGCTAAGCCATCATAAATCTCGGA
>JABGSE010000019.1 GCA_018647945.1 Flavobacteriales bacterium
AATCCATTAACAGATGAAATACAAAAGGAGATCACAGAACTATCTATTAATTCGGACAAGAAAATAATTGCTTTACTTCCTGGAAGTAGGAAGCGAGAAATAGAGATGAATTTACCTATAATGTTATCTGTTATTCCTCATTTTCTGGACTATCAATTTGTAATTGCTTCAACAGATAATATGTATGAATTATGTAGTAAGATTTCAAAAAATAAAGATGTAAAAATCATAAAAGAACAGACTTATTCTGTACTTAAAAGTTCCGAGATTGCATTAGTTACTTCTGGCACTGCAACACTAGAAACAGCATTTTTTAATATCCCTCAATTGGTATGTTATAAAACAGATTTTTTAACATATAACTTAGCTAAGTTATTTGTAAAGTTAAAGTGGATTTCTCTCGTAAATATTATTATGGATAAAGAAGTTATATCTGAATTTATTCAGGATAGAATGACAAATAAAAATCTAAAAAAAGAGATGGATTATTTACTCTCTAAAAAGGGAAGAACAAAACTTTTATCAGAATATAAAGAGTTATCATTGGTTTTAAAATCAGAAAGGGTATCTGAAAAAATATCAAATTTTATATTGCAAAATATTTAACTTTTCTTTTTAAGTTTTTCTAGTTCAACAAGTTCATCTCTCAACCTAGCCGCTTCAATAAAATTCAGGTTTGTTGCAGCTCTTTCCATTTCGGTTTTTGTTAATTTTATCATTTTCTTAATCTGTTTTTCATCCATCTTACTTGTTATTGGGTCACTAACTTTAGTAACAGAATACGGATTTAAACTATCCTCTATTTCACTATCAATTTTCTTTACAATTGCTTTAGGAGTAATATTGTGTTTTTTATTGTGTTGAATCTGTTTTTCTCTTCTTCTATTGGTTTCATTAATAGTTCTTTGCATGGAATTTGTAGTTCTATCTGCATACATAATAACAAGTCCGTTCAGGTTTCTGGCCGCTCTTCCAGCGGTTTGCGTAAGAGCTCTTTCTGATCTCAAAAAACCTTCTTTATCAGCATCTAAAATTGCTACCAAGCTTACTTCTGGTAAATCCAATCCTTCTCTTAGGAGATTTACTCCAATTAAAACATCAAATACCCCTTCTCTGAGTCCATGGATTATTTCTATTCTCTCTAGTGTTTCTACATCTGAATGTATGTATCGGCATTTTACAGAATATTTTGTAAGGTATTTGGTGAGTTCTTCCGCCATTCTTTTGGTGAGAGTGGTTACCAAAACTCTTTCTTTCTTTTCAATTCTCATTCTGATTTCATCTAGTAAGTCATCAATTTGATTTTTGCTTTTCCTGATTTCTATTTTCGGATCTATAAGCCCGGTTGGCCTGATAATTTGCTCTACTATCACTCCATCACTTTTTTCCAATTCATAATCTGATGGAGTAGCACTCATATAGATAACTTGATTGTTTATGAGTTCAAATTCATCAAATTTCAGAGGCCTATTATCCATTGCTGATGGTAGACGGAAACCATATTCTACCAAATTCTCTTTTCTAGACCTATCTCCACCATACATTGCCCTTACTTGAGGAAGTGTTACATGAGATTCATCAATTACAGTCATAAAATCTTTAGGAAAATAATCTAAAAGGCAAAATGGTCTACTTCCTTCTGCTCTACCATCAAAATACCTTGAATAGTTTTCGATTCCTGAGCAATATCCTAATTCTTTTATCATTTCCAAATCAAAATTTACTCTCTCTTCTAATCTTTTTGCTTCCTGATTCTGACCTAATTTACCAAATTCTTCTAATCGTAAAACCAAATCGTCCTGAATATCCTTTATGGAATTTTGTACTCTGTCTTTTGAGGCCACAAATATATTGGCCGGAAACACTTTTATGTAATCTACTTTCTCAATTCTTTTTGATGAAATGGGATCTATTACTTCTAATTCTTCAATTTCATTTCCCCAAAAACATATTCTGTAAGCAATATCCGAATAAGCAGGAAAAACATCTACAGTATCTCCTTTTACTCGGAAGTTTCCCCTTTCAAAATTGGCAGAAGTTCGGGTGTACAATGCTATTACAAAGGATTGTAACAATTTGTTAATTGAAATTTTATCTCCAATATTAAGTTCTACTATTCCATTGTTAAAATCTTCCGGATTTCCGATACCATAAATACAAGAAACAGAGGAGACCACAATAATATCTTTTCTTCCTGAAAGGAGAGAGGAAGTAGTATTTAATCGGAGTTTTTCTATTTCCTTATTTATAGTTAAATCTTTTTCAATATATGTTCCTGTAGCTGGTAAGTAAGCTTCTGGTTGGTAATAATCGTAATAGGAAACAAAATATTCTACAGCATTATTAGGGAAAAATTGCTTGAACTCGGAGTAAAGTTGTGCCGCTAAAGTTTTGTTATGACTCAATACCAAAGTTGGTCGGTTTACTTCCTGTATTACATTTGCTATTGTAAATGTTTTTCCGGAGCCAGTTACCCCAAGTAAGGTCTGATAGTCGTCTAAATTATAAAGTCCGTTTACAAGCTTTTTAATTGCTTGTGGCTGATCTCCCGTAGGAGAGTAATCAGAAGCTAATTCAAAATCCATTTTCTAGATTTTGTTAATTAGAGTCAACTTTTTCTTTAACTTCTCAATTTCTAATTTTGAGTTTTCAATTTTCTTTTCTACTTCCTTTTTTAAAGATTCTGTTCCTTTCCCTTTACCAAAAAATGAAATATTATTTTCGTATTGAAGTATTGATTTGTGGATTTGATCAATTTTTTTTCTGATAAAATCTTTTTCAGAATTCAATTGCTTTAGATTTCCTTTTAGAGAGTCAACTTTAAGTTGGAATTGTATTTTTTCTTTTTCTGAATTATCAACCTTTAATTTTTTGTAAAAAGAAGATATAACATTACTAAACTCATCATTTATTTTAATTGATTTTATAGGGACATGACCTAGAGAGTTCCATTTTACAGAGAATTCCTTTAACTGAATAATATCTTTTTTTGCGTCTTCAGTAATTTTAAACTTCTTCACATTTTTCAACAAAGCATTTTTCGATATTAAGTTTTTATCTCTTTGTTTATTTATTTCTTTGTAATGTTTTTTTCGGGCATTAAAAAAAGTATCACAAGATTTCCTGAACCTTTTCCAAACATCACTTGATAAGTTATTTGGAACAAATGGAGTTTTTTTCCAATCATCTTGTAATTTTATAAATTGCTTTGATGAGTTTTCCCAATCTGTTGAACTTTGTAAGTTTTCTGCTTTTTTTGCAATGTCAATTTTAACTTGCAAATTATTACTATTTTCATCTTTTCTGTTCTTGTAAAAATCATTTTTATTTTGATTGAAAATATTTATTGATTCCCTATAAGTGCTCCATGCAATTTTATTATCTTTTTTATCTATAGGAGAGGAGTTTTTCCAATCTGACATTAAAATTTGTAATTCCTTTATTCTATTTTGCCAATCAGTATGAGTGTTTGATTCACCCAAAGATAACTTATTTATCTTTTTACAGATTTCATTTTTTTTGTGAAGATTTTTTTTGAACATATCCTTCTTTTTTAGGAAATACTCATTTTTCTTTTTGTTTATTTTTTTTGTAGTAATTTGGAATATCTCCCAGATCTCCTCTCTTTTCTCCCTCTCTACAGGACCAACATTTTTCCAATGTTCGTGTAATTCTTGTAAACTATCAAACATTTTATTTATTGACTTTTCAGAAAGTAATGCTTCTGCTTTTTCACAAATTCTTGTTTTTTCTTCCAAATTTCTTTTAAAATCTAAATCTCTTAAATCCTTATTTATTTTGATATAGTCATAAAATAATTCCACATGATGATGGTAGGATTGCCACAAATTATTGTTTTCAGAAAGAGGAACATTTCCTGTTTCTCTCCATTTTTTCTGTAATTCTCCTAATTTTTCGAAAGTAGTTTTTATTGATTCTTCTTGTTTTGATAACTCATCAATTTCCTCAATAATTTTCTTTTTTATTATGAAGTTTTTTTGTTCTTCAACCTCTCTATTTTTTCTGTAATCAGCTTTTAATTTTCTGAATTTATTATTTCCAGATTTAAACTTTATTTCTAAAGGATGAAGTGGATTAATTTTTTCTTCCACAACTTCTTCTTCTGTTTTATTTTCTTCTTTTAGATGTAAATCATGTAACTTTTTGTAGAAACTAATTTTTAATTCGTCAATTTGCTTTGAAACAGAATAAGGTTTTGAAGTGTTAATAATCTCTTCTTGTTTCTCAACTAACTCTTCTAGAGATAAGTCATCAAAATTAAGTTTGACTTCCTTATTTTCTGTTTCAGATATAGTGACATCTAACTCTTTACTGTCCAATTCTTTTTCCTTTTCGTTTAACATTTCTGTGGTTTTTTATAGTACAAATCTACAAAATTATATAATATCAGAATTCCAAATTCGCCATGATTCTTCAGCTTGTAAATAAAGCATTGATTCACCATTTTTTATTTCACAATTATTCCTAATTCCATAGGATAAAAAAGTACTTACTTTAGGATTGTATACTAAATCGAAAAGTAAATGTTTCGAATTGAGAAATTGATATGGAATATTAGGTAATTCTGATGTTTTAGGATAAGTACCTAAAGGTGTAGTATTGATAATTATATCAGAACTCTCCATTATCTCTTTATCGATATTATGATAGTCAAAATAAGTATTTCTACTTACTATTTTATAATTTACATTTAATTTACTCAAAACAAACTGAATTGCTTTTGACGCTCCTCCATTTCCAAGAATTAAAGCTGTTTTTCTGTTTTTCAGAATAGGAGTTATACTTTTTTCAAAACCAATAATATCTGTGTTAAATCCATGTAATTTTCCATCAATAATCTTAATTGTATTTACTGCTCCAATTTCTTTAGCATCCTCCGAAATAAAGTCTAAAAAAGGAGTTACAGAGCTTTTGTAAGGGATTGTTATATTTAATCCTGAAACATTATTTGTTTTTATTAGATATTTAATTTTAGAGATATCATTTATTTCAAAATTAAGATATTGGCAATCCGAAATATTTTCTTTGTAAAACTTTTCTTGAAAATATTCTTGTGAAAAAGAATGAGAAAGGGTTTTTCCAATCAGTCCAAAGGTTTTCATTATACCTTTTTAAGTAAAAAATTTAAAGCTTCAATTCCAGAAACGGATAAAATAGTAACAATAATTCCTGAAATCATGACTCCTAAAACAACTGATAAAAACGCTTTCTTTTTAGGGATATTGAAAAGCCAAGCTGCCAAACTTCCTGTGTACGCTCCTGTTATTGGAAGTGGAATCATTACAAAAATCATGAGTCCCCAAAATCCCCATTTCTCAATTTTCCCTTCTAATTTATTTCTTGTTTTAACAACAATTTTGTCAAACAGTTTTTTATAAAGATTTAAATTTAGAAACAAAGGATGTAAAAACTCTAAGAAGAGATATACAATAGGAAAAGCTAAAATATTTACTGACACACAAACAAAGTATGCGACAAAAGGGTTTACATCATTATAGATAGCGTATGGAATCCCTCCTCTAAGTTCAGAAATAGGTAAAATACTCCATAAGATTGCTTCAAAAATTGGGTTATTCATTTATGATTTTTTTAAGTAGTCAAAGAAAGTATCTCCTCTGAGTCCAATTCTTAAGGTTTCTAGTGGTATTACTTCATCCCAAGAAATGTTACCTAAATTTACATTAGGACCTAAAAGTTTAATAAACCAAACTTGCTGTGGTTTTTTTGGAGCTTCCCACAATATTTTTTCTGTTGGAATTTGTGTTAAAATTTCATCAATTAAGTCAGATCTTACCTCGCCACCGCTTCTGTAAATACCTACATTTCCCCCTTCCCTGGCCTCTGCAATTACTTTCCAGGCACCAGCATCTAATTCTTTTTGCATTAACTCAATCCATTTGTAAGGAGCTATTAATTTTTTTTCATCTTTTGATCCTACTTCAGAAACCACTAAAAATTCTTCTGCCAAATCTGAAATATACTTACATTTTTTAACATGTTCTAATTCAATCGATCCATCAGAAACTTCACACATTGAAAGGTTCCATTTTCTGAGTAAATCCTTGAATTCTTCATACATATCTCTAATGATGAAAGCTTCAAATAATGTTCCTCCCAAATATACCATTAAGCCTGCATCCTGATAAAGTTTTATTTTAGTTTCAATATGAGGAGAAATAGCAGAAGTTCCAAAACCAAGTTTTACAATATCGGTATGTGGTCCGCACATATCAATAAAATTCTTAGTGTCATTAATGCTCAATCCCTTATCCATCATCATGGTAAGTCCATGTTCTCTAGGTTTTTTCTCTCTATTTGGTATGTCTGTTAAAAAGAAGTTCATATCGTTATTATTTTTCATTAATGCAAAGATAGCAGAATTTAGATTATTTCTTAGTTTTGTATCGTTAAAATACAAATACAATTATATGACATTAATTAAGTCTATTTCAGGAATAAGAGGTACAATTGGAGGGGAAGTTGGAGATTCACTTTCTCCTTTAGATATTGTTAGATTCACCGCTTCTTACGCAAGTTTTATAAAAAAACAAGGTAGTAATTCGGATACTATTATAATTGGTAGAGATGCCAGAATTTCAGGGGAAATGGTAAGTAATATTGTATCTGGAACCTTAATAAGTTACGGATTTAATGTATTAGATATTGGACTTTCTACTACACCTACGGTAGAAGTTGCGGTACAATTACATAAAAGTGCAGGTGGAATTATCTTAACCGCTAGTCATAATCCGAAACAATGGAACGCCTTAAAATTATTAAATGAGAAAGGTGAATTTTTATCCGCAAAAGATGGAGAGGAGATATTAGAAGTAGCGGAAAATGAAAGTTTTTCTTTTGAAGAAGTAGACAATTTAGGAACTTACATATTTGATAATAGCTTTAACGCAAAACATATTGAACAGGTATTAAATTTGAAACTAGTAGATGTAGAATTAGTGAAATCTGCAGGATTTAAGGTAGTGGTAGATGCTGTAAATTCAACAGGAGGTTTTATGATTCCTAATTTGTTAGAGAAAATGGGAGTGGAGTGCGTTAAATTATATTGTGAACCAAATGGAGAATTTCCCCATAACCCGGAACCATTACCAGAAAACTTAACAGAAATATCAAAATTGGTAGTAGAACAAAAAGCTGATTTCGGAATAGTGGTAGACCCAGATGTAGATAGATTAGCAATGGTTTGTGAAGATGGAAGTATGTTTGGAGAAGAATATACTTTAGTTGCAATATCTGATTTTGTTTTGAGTAAAACTCCAGGAAATACGGTTTCCAATCTTTCTTCTACAAGAGCGTTGTCAGATTTAACCAATAAACACAATGGAAGTTATGTAGCTTCTGCAGTAGGAGAAGTGAATGTAGTAGAAAAGATGAAAGAAACCAATGCTATTATTGGAGGAGAAGGAAACGGAGGAATTATCTATCCGGAATTACATTACGGAAGAGATGCTCTTGTAGGGATAGCTTTGTTTTTAACTCAACTAGCAGAGAGAAAAATGTCGGCTAAACAGTTGAGAGATAGTTATCCAAACTATTTCATCTCTAAAAACAAGATACAGTTAACTCCAAAAATAACACAGGAATATGTAGATATTATACTTTCTACTTTGGAGGAGAAATATAAAAACGAAAAAATAACTATAATTGACGGGCTAAAAATTGACTTTAAAGAAGGTTGGGTTCATCTGAGGAAATCGAATACAGAACCAATAATAAGAATATATGCTGAAAGTGAAGGAGAAGAAAAAGCAAACTCCTTAGCGCAGAAAATGATAAACGAAATAAAAGAATTAATTTAATGAGTAAAAGAGTATTTTTAGATAATGCAGCCACTACACCAATGGCTCCTGAAATAATTGACATGATAAGCGAAATGATGAAAACACATTTTGCCAACCCTTCTTCTGTGCATTCGTATGGTAGAGAGTCAAAAATTGTAGTAGAAAGCGCAAGAAAAACAATAGCCAATATTTTAAACACTTCACCAGGGAGTATCTTTTTCACTTCTGGAGGAACGGAAGCCGATAATATGGCGATTTTATGTGCTATAAACGATCATAAAATAACACATGCTATAACTTCTAAGTTATCGCATCATGCGGTTTTGTATCCTTTAGAGGATTTGGCTGCAGAAGGGAAAATAAAACTTACCTACATTGATACAGATGAAAACGGAACGGTTTCTCTTTCTCATTTGGAGCAGTTGTTAGAAGATAACGAAAGAACTTTTGTTTCTATAATGCATGCTAATAATGAGATTGGAACCATACAAGATATAAAATCGATTGGAGATATTTGCAAGAAATACAATGCTATTTTTCATTCGGATACCGTGCAAACTATGGCTCATTTCCCTTTTAACATGCAAGAACTAAATGTTGACTTTATGGCTGCGTCTGCACATAAATTTCACGGACCAAAAGGAGTAGGATTTGTTTACATTTCGGAAAACATACAGATAAAACCACTGCTTAGAGGGGGAGGACAAGAACGAAATATGAGAGCGGGTACCGAAAATATTTACGGTATAGCCGCTATGGCTAAAGCTATGGAAATGGCTTACGAACATTTGGAGAAAGAAACCATTTACATAAAGGGATTGAAAAAGTACATGATGGAGAAACTGCAGTCGGAGATAGAGGATGTTCAGTTTTATGGTAAATGTACTGATTTAGATGATAGTTTATATACAGTACTTAGTTGTAACTTCCCTGAAAGAGACGATTCAGAAATGTTAATGTTTAATCTTGATATTTTGGGAGTTGCTTGTAGTGGTGGATCTGCTTGTAGTTCTGGAAGTAGTAAAGGGTCTCATGTGTTAACTTCTATTGTTCCAGATTCTATGAGGCCAGGAGTCCGTTTTTCATTTAGTAAATACAATACTAAAGAAGATATTGATTTTGCTATAGATAAGTTGAAAGAGTTATTTTCCTAATCGTTCTTGTTTTATAGATGTAAAACCTAGATACTATGCTTAGCATAGTATTTAAATTTGTATTATATAATTTTGTCGTATTTACAATCAATACATATTAAATTATGAAAAAACTACTACTTTTACTTTGTTTGCCAATTTTTACTTTTGCTCAGCAAACCTATGTTCCTGATGATAATTTTGAACAAGAATTAATTGATCTTGGCATAGATCCAGACACAATCCTTAATGATTATGTACCTACAGTAAATATTAATGTAATTGATACATTAGACCTTTCTTTTTTAGGGATAAGTGATTTAACTGGAATAGAAGATTTCACATCTTTAGTTGGTATAGAGTGTAATAATAACAATCTTACTTCCTTAGATTTAAGTAACAATACAAATTTAACATATGTATATTGTTCGTATAACAATCTTACTTCCTTAGATATTAGTTCGTCTCCTAATCTTGGATATTTAATTTGTTCTGACAATCAATTAACCTCCTTAGTTCTTACTAATAATTCATCTATTTTTCAATTCAGATGTGAAAATAATAATTTATCTACTCTAGATCTTTCTACTGTTTCCGTTACCTTTGATTTAGATTGTTCTTTTAATCAACTTACATCATTAGATCTTAGTGGGTGTTATAATTTATTTACACTTAATTGTTCTAATAACCTTTTAGATTCTTTGGATGTTAGTATGCTCACTTCACTATTTGGTTTGTTTTGTTCGGAGAATAATATAAAGGAGTTAGATGTAAGTAATAATATATTTCTGATTGGATTATATTGCGATAAGAATCAATTACATACTTTAGATATAAGTCATGGAAATCTACAGAATGTATCACATGATGGTTGGTCGTATATGTTTGATGTAAGAACAAACCCATTAAATTGCATTAAAGTTGCTGCAACTGACCTTAATTGGGCTAATAGTAATTTAGATTACCCAGCATACATTAATAATACTATGTACTTTTCTGATAGTTGCATTCCTCCACCTGTTAATATTACAGAAGTAGTTTCTACTAAAAAACTAATAAAAATTATTGATGTTTTAGGTAGAAAGACAAAAGAGTTAAAGAATATCCCTTTATTCTATATTTATGATGATAGTTCGGTAGAAAAGAAGATTATTTTCGAGTAAGCTTCTTAATCTTTATACCTAAATATGCATAAGCTATAGTCATAATAGGAGAGATAAGATTAAAGAAACAATAAGGTAAATATGCAAAAGTAGCAACTCCTAATACTGCAGATTGTGTAGCTCCACAAGTGTTCCAAGGAACCAAAACAGAGGTTACTGTTCCAGAATCTTCTAAAGTTCTACTTAAGTTTTCAGGGGCTAATCCTTTTTCCTTGTAGGTATCAGCAAACATTCTACCAGGAACAACAATACTTATATATTGATCAGAAGCTGTAATATTGAAGAAGATACATGTACCTGTAGTTGTAGCAACTAAACTTCCTGTAGAAGTAGCGTATTTTATTATCGGTTCTGAAATTCTTTTAAGTATCCCTGTACCTTCTAGTATACCTCCAAAAATCATAGCGCAAATAATAAGCCAGATTGTATTTAACATTCCAGAAATTCCAGAACTTGAAAGTAAATCATTTATTTGATCACTATTGGTAATTATAGAAACATCAGTACTCATAGATTTAATAACTGCTGTAAAAGAGGACTGAAAATTTAAACTACTACTTTCAGAAACCTCCATAATTATATTAGGCTGAAATATAATAGCAAAAAACCCTCCTAAAATACTTCCCACAAGTAAAGCCGGGATTGCTGGGATTTTCTTAATAATTAGTAAAATAACAAATACAGGAACTAAAAATAACAAAGGAGTAATATTGAAAGAGGTAGATAAAGCATTTAATAAACCATCAATATCTTGTTCTCCAACTGTTCTTAAATTAAAACCGATAATTAAAAATATAACTAAAGTGATAATAAAGGAAGGTATAGTTGTATACATCATATATCGAATGTGTGTAAATAAATCTGTTCCTGCCATTGCAGGAGCTAGATTTGTAGTATCCGACAAAGGAGACATCTTATCTCCAAAATAAGCTCCAGAAATAATAGCTCCGCCAATTAAACCTATTATTCTTAGATCTTCATGTCCTGTTGTCATCCCCTCTTCAATTAAAAGCGCTCGACCTATTCCGAGTAAAGCAACTCCAATTGTGGCAATGGTAGTCCAAGAACTTCCGGTTGACACACTTACAATTGCAGTAATAATTGCTGCAGCAAAAAGGAATATCTCTGGACTTAAAACTTGTAATCCATAGTAAATCATTGCTGGCACTATACCTGAAATTAACCATGTTCCAGCCAAAGAACCTATTAGTAATAATATAAAAATTGCTGGTGTAACCGATTTTAAACTTTTACTTATTCCTTTAAGTATATCTTTCCAGTTGCTTCCATATAAAATACCGATAATAACAGCTAAGGCCCCTGAAAATAATAAAGCTAATTGATTTGGTCCATTTAAAGTGTCCTCAAATATAGAGATATTTAAAGCTATTAATCCTATTAAAACTATCATAGGAATTAATGCTATTAAATAAGGAGTTTTTTTCATTATAGTACTCCAACTTTTTTCATACACTCAACCATAGTGTGGTAAGTTCTTTCTATATCGTCATCTAGTCCTATAGAAATACGAACTAGTCCATCTGAAATACCCATTTCTTCTCTTTCTTCCTCAGGTATTTCAGATGAAGTAGATAAACCTGGAGCAGAAAATAAAGTTTTGTAAAAGCCTAAACTTACCGCTAAATAACCTAAGTTATTGTTTTGCATTTTTTCCATCAACTGGTTTGCTTTTTCTTTTGTTTTAGCATCAATCACTAACATACCACCAAAACCAAAACCTTCATTCATTTGGTTTTTCATTAGTTCGTGCTGAGGGTGGTTCTCTAATCCAGGATAAATAACTCTCAATCCATCTTTTTGAAAAGCATTTGCTAAATACATTGCATTTTCAGAGTGTTTCTTTATTCTTAAATGAAGTGTTCTTAAATTCTTTAGGATAGAAGCCGCTCTCATAGAATCCATAACTGGCCCTAATAACATAGAGCTACCAGTGTTTACATCAATCATACTTCCAATAAATTCTTCATCCGAACAGACAACTCCACCAACTGTGTCAGAAGTACCATTAATAAATTTTGTAAGGGAATGTATTACTACATCTGCTCCTAATTTTGCTGGTGAAAAAACAAGTGGAGTAAAGGTATTATCTACCACCAATTTTATACCATGTTTTTTAGATAGTTTAGAAATAGATTCAATATCAGAAACTTCCAACAAAGGATTACTCATTGTCTCACAATAGATAACTTTTGTTTTATCTGTAATTGCATCTTCAATTTTTTTGGTATTTGTAGTATTTACAAAAGTAGTTTTTATGTTAAATTTAGGTAGATAGTTCTTCATAAAAGCATAAGTACCTCCATAAATTGTTCTACTACTAATTATTTCATCTCCCGAGTCACAAATTTGTAAAAGGGTAGGAGTAATAGCTCCCATTCCTGAAGCCGCTAAAATAGCACCCTTCATGTATTCCATTCCGGCAAGCGCTTGCCCTAAGTAAGATGTAGTTGGGTTTGTATGTCTGGAATACAGATAACACCCCTCTCTAACCCCCTCAAACACTTCTCCCATGGTTTTACCGGCAAGGTATGTAAAGGTAGAAGAATCCGCAATGGAAGGGTTTACACCCCCGTATTCACCAAAAAATTGTAAATCTTGAATGCTGTCAGCTGGTTTATTTTCCTTCATTCCTTTTTTATTCGTAATATCCGTAACCACTAGTTCCATAACCGTATCCATATCCATATCCATAACCATAAGATGATGAGGCAATTATGTAATCGTTAATAATAATATTTGGATTATTAACCTGATTAGTAATATGTAGATTGTTAATCATGTTTAACATGTTTTTCTTTGTGTGATTATGACGAACAACATATAAATTAATATCAGAGTATCTCATGGTAATTACACCATCTGTTACCAACCCTACAGGAGGAGTATCAATTATAATATATTCAAATTGTTCTTTTAATTCTTCCATTAACTTTTTCATTCTTTTACTATTTAAGAGCTCGGCAGGATTTGGAGGAATAGGCCCAGAAGGGATAACCTTTAGGTTTTCAATTTCTGAACTGTGCAGTATATCATTTAGTTCACATTTATTAATCAGATATGTACTTAATCCAACTTTATTTTCAATATTAAAATTTTCATGTGTTTTTGGTTTTCTTAAATCACCACCTAATAAAACAGTTTTGTATCCGGCGGCGGCCATTACAAGAGCTAAATTAGTTGAACAAAATGTTTTTCCTTCAGAACCTATAGAAGATGTAACAGTTATTACTTTGTTCTTCTTCTCAGTGGCTAGGTATTGTATATTTGTTCTTAATGAACGGAAAGATTCTGATAAAACTGATTTAGGATTCTTAATTAAAACAAGCTGATCCGATTGGTCAGAGTGTCCTATTATTCCTAATATAGGAATGTTTGTAGTTTTTTCTAAATCCGATTTACTTCTTACAGTTTCAGTAAAGAAATCTCTTAAAGAAATGATTGTTACAGGAATTCCTAACCCAATTATTAAAGCTATAATATAATTTAATTTATTCATTGGAGAAAGCGGTGTTTCACTATCTAATCTTGATTCATCAATAATTTTATGATCTGATTCTGTTCCTGCTCTTGCTGTTTCTGTTTCTTTTAGTTTCTGGATTAGATAATTATATACTTGAACACTTTGAGAATGATTTCTTTCTAGTTTTACATATTCTTGTTCAGAATCGGGTAATTTATCTATCTCATTATCAATTTCTGATACTCTTGATTTTAAATTTCTTTCTGTATATTTTGTAGAAGAAATCAAGTTTTTTACATTTTCTACAATGCTTTTTTTGGTGTAAGATATCTGAGAAACTACATCTTGATATTTTGGATTCTTTTCGGTTGTAGAAAGTTGTAGTTTCTCTTTTTCAGAATTTAATTTTATAAGTTGAGAAATTAATGCGTTTAATTCTGGGCTTGTAATTCCCATTGAAGTAGGAGAAATGATATTATCAGTATCTTCAGAGTTACTTACATAATTTAATAATTCATTGTAATAGGATAAATGAATTTGACATTCATATAAATCATTCTCATTTTTTTGTTTTTGAAAGAAAGCTCCATAATCCTTATCAATAATATTTAGATTTGAGTTTTTCTCTTTAAATATCTTAAGTTCTTCTTCAATCAAATCTAAAGTATCTTTAATTTTTGAAATCTGTTTATCAATAAAATGAATAGTATTGGTTGCCATCCTACTTTTCTCTTCTAATCCTTGTTTCAAATAAAGATCTGTAAGAACGTTAAGATAGTCAATATTTTTTTTGATTGCAAATCCTTTAATATTGAGTCTTAGAATTGAACCTTCCTTACTGACGGGAGTAATATTTAAATCATTTACATATTGTTTTGTAAGGTCATATAATGAGTGAATGATAAAGGAATATGAATTTTCTGAAATTGTATTTGAAATTTCATTAAAAATTTCTGTTTTCTCTATTTTGAAGGATATAAACTGATTCTCAATTTGTTTGTTAAATTGATGTATTTCCTTGTAGTTGAATGTTGCTAGTTCGTTATTATTTTTTTTATTTATTTTTACATCATATGTAATATGGTCATCACAAGAAAAAGATAATTCAAATTCATTATCATTTATTATATTTATAAAAAACTTTACTGAAGGTAACTGAAGGTGAGTAGAATCAATTTTGACTACAAAAGGATTTCTTTTATAACTACTTACTGTCTGTATTGTTCCATGTTGAAAGTAAGATATTCCTATGTCTTGTTTTCTAATTGTTTTTTCAGCTAAGGAGTATGAACCGAGTATAGTTTTTTCATTTTCCAAATTTGTTTTTACTGAAAACAATTCCATACCTTCAATTATATTTTCTGCACCAAGTTGAGAATTGTTGTCGTCTCTTATTAAAATAGTAGTAGATACACTATATTTTTTTTTAGTGTATCTGTTATATAAAAAAGCAATAAAAAAACAAAAGAGTATTGATAGGATAAAGTAATACCAATAACGAGAAAACTTTTGGAGTAATAATTTAATATCAATTGTTTCCTCATTTTGAGGATTTTCAGGATTGTTTGTAGATTCTGTCATATTTTTATTCGGTAAATTTCAGATAAACATTTACGATTACTGCAACTGTAGTAAGGGCAGAAAGCAATAATTGTGATTGTGATTTTCGGAACCCTCTGTATTTTAAGGGTTCAATATAGATAAGGTCGTTGTTTCGTAAGTAGTAAAAATCAGAAGAAATAATATTCTGATTGGTTAAATCAATATTGTAAGTTGTTTTCTTATTATTATGAGTTCTGATTAATTTAACTTTTTGCAAATTTCCATAATCAGTTATTCCTCCTGAAAGAGCAAGTGCTTCAAAAATTGAAATATTATTTTTGTATATAGGATAAGTATTTGGTTTGTAAATTTCTCCTAAAACAGTTATATTGAAATTACCTAGTTTCACTATTACTGTTGCATCTTTCAAATATGCATCTACCTTTTTTTCAATTGATTTTTTTGCTTCATCAATTGTTTGATTCAAAACAAATACATCTCCAATATATGGTATTTCTATTAATCCTTCCTGATTAATAGCGAAGCCATTTAAATAAATATTTGCGGAGGTAATAGATGAATTTGCAGAATTAACATTATTATCTACATTAAAAAAATTGGTTGTAGCTTCATCAAAACTTAATACCTTTACTACTAAAATGTCACCAATTTCAAGATAATGAGCTGGTGGAATAGGGTTTACATTCCATTCATTATCTGTAGTGCCATTTAAATAAGTAATTTTTTTCATAGGTGTGCACGAAAAAAAGATAGTAAATAGTATAAGTGTTTTGAAAAATGTTCGGAATAAATTTCTAATCATGGGTTTTTTTATTAAGAAGCAAATATACAAAAGGAAAAGGAAAAATATCCGAATTAGAAGTTTCTAATTTTTTCGTAGAGTTTTGATGAAGGTAACCCTACAACATTTGTATACGATCCTTCAATTCTTGAAATTGAAACCAAACCTAGCCATTCCTGTATTCCGTAAGATCCTGCTTTGTCAAATGGCTTGTATTTTTCAATATAAAAATCAATCATTTTGATGCTGAGTTCTGAAAAATAAACGATTGTTTTTTCAGAGAACGCTTCTGATTTTCTTAATGACGTTAAACAGACAGAAGTTATTACCTCATGATTAGAGTTTGATAAAGTTTGTAACATTTTTTTTGCTTCTGTTTTATTTTTAGGTTTTCCTAAAATCATATTATTTTTAATTACTACCGTGTCAGCTGTTATAAGTAACTCTTCATCAGATAGAGAATTGAAGAGATTTTCAGATTTTTGTTGTGCTAAAAATACAGATACTTTTTTTGTCTTAAGGTTTTTTGGGAATATCTCATCTTTTTCAGATGTTCGAATTGTAAAATCAATCCCCATATTTTCTAATATTTCTTTTCTTCTTGGGGAAGATGATCCTAATATTAAGTTGTAATTTGTTATTTTCATTTAAATAAATAGTAAAACAGAGGAATAGAGAAGATTCCTAAAATCATAATAAACTTTAATAATTGACTTATTTTACTGAAATCCTGTTTTTTATCAGATTTAACAATTTTATATATTGTGTAAATTATGAGGAGAAATAGGTTAATACTATAAATTAATATAATCAGATTATTGTCTTCAAAAATTTCTAAAAACCATTCAATTAAAGGATACAAAACGATTAATAAAAGGATTGAAACTATCCATTTTGTCTTATTTAAACTAAGTGTAAATGCCATATTCTTAGAATTCATTAATTTATCTCCTTCAATATCTTCTAAATCCTTTATTATTTCTCTTGATAAAGTCAAAAAGAAAGAGAAGAAGACAAAAGTAATTGTTACGTAAAATCTTTCATGATTAAAACTTACTGAACTATAATCACTAAATAAAAATACATTGTATATATATAGGGATGTTAGGATAGATACAGTCAAATTTCCAAATAATAATATATGCTTATACCTTCTTGAATACCACCACAACACATAAATAGTTGATAAGAAAATTAGAAGTAAGTAGTAATTATTAACCAAACAAACTAGATAAAGAGAAAGTAAAATTGCAATTGAATTAAAAAGGTAATACCAGAAAATTGCATGTCTACTGGAAATATGATTTCCAATAATTACTTTATCTTTTTTGTTTATCAAATCAGATTTTACATCAAATATATCATTGATTATATATCCTGCAGCGGTGATTAAAAATGTAATAATAGCCAATAAATAAAATTGTAAATTACCATTATTTTCAAATACAAAATAGTGTAATAAAAACTGAATAAGAAATAAAATTAAAAGGTTATTAATTCTGATTAATCTAAGAAAATGAGTAAATTTATTGATTGTCATTTTTTAGTTTAATAATATTATTCGTAATTTGTTTATAGATTTGTTTCAATTCTTCACTATTCAAACTGTCAATCTGATTTTTTATTACTTTATAGTCCTTTCTAATGGCGGGGCCAGTTTGGACGGAATTAGGTGAATTGGTTTTTATTTTCTCAAATGTTTGCAAAATAAGTGGCTTTAGCATTTCAAAATCTAAATCATTTTCTTTCATTATTTTTTCCGAAATACTTAGCATGTGGTTGCTGAAATTACAGGCAAAAACAGCTGCCAAATGAAGTTTCTTTCTTTTTTCAGTACTTAATAAGTGAACAGAATTAGAAATTTTATGAGCAATTTTAGTCAGTTTCTTTTCAAATTCCTTATTTTCTGATTCTATACAAAAAGGAACATCAGTTAAATTCATTGGAATAAATTTACTGAAAGTCTGTAATGGATAGAGAATTCCTGTTTCCTGTTTATCCTTAAAAACATCTAGCCCAATACTTCCTGATGTATGAACAATAGGAGAGTTACTAAGATTAAGATTCTCAATGACCACTTCTAGAAAATCATCTTTTACAGAAACAATTATTAAATCAACATCTTCAATTTCATTCAAATTAATAGTCCATCTACAATTTAATTTGGAGGCAAGTTTCTTTGCTTTTTCCTCAGTTTTACTCCAAATTTGCTTAACAGAAATCCCATTTTTTTGGAATTCTAAAGATAGTTGTGTGCCAACATTTCCCGCTCCAATAAAAGATATTGTTTTCATTTATTAATTATAGTTTTTATCTAATCAAATTGAAAACAAAGTTATAATTTTGCACAAATTAAAATACTATGATAAACAGAATTGTTAAATTTATTACTTCAATGAAGTTTGCAACGCTTCTCATCTTCCTATTTGCTCTTTCTATAGGGCATGCAACTTTTATTGAGAATGATTTTGGTACTGTGTCTTCAAAAGCATATATTTTTAATACTTGGTGGTTTGAGATGATGCTTATTCTTCTTTGTTGTAGTTTGTTTCTAAATATGTTTAAATATAATGTATTCCGAAAAGAGAAAATGGCAACTTTAATGTTTCATCTTTCATTTGTATTAATTTTACTTGGAGCGGGGATTACAAGGTATACAGGATATGAAGGGATGATGAAGATATATGAAGGAGAGAGTGAAAATACATTTATCTCTGATGATGTATTTCTTCAAATTAAAGTTCATGATAATGTAAATGAATACAAATTAGATAAGAAATTATTCCTTTCAGGTATCACAAAACGATTTGACAAAACTCCTATATTAAAACATCTTAAACTCCCACTTCTTCCTTCAAATTATTTTTCTGTTTCATCTAGTGGATTATCCGAAAAATTTACAATTGAATATTCCGACTTTCTTCCAAATGTAAAAGATTCATTAGTTGAAAAGAATGTAATAAGATTTAGTATTAAATCAAAAAACCCTGAATTAACTTCAGAAAGTGGAACAAATATTGCTATAAATGAAATGATTACTAAAAGTATCACTTCTGAAGAAAGTATTGTCTTCAAAGAAGTTGAATTTACTTTAAATAATCCTAAAGATGGCTCTCTTAATTTTCAATCAGAAAATGGAATATTTAAATGCAATGCTCCTTCAGAATTATCAGTAATGAGTATGCCTCCTGATGGAAAAGGTGCTACAACTTATATGAAGGGAGAAGGTTTTGAGATTTCTGGAACAACTTTAATCACAATTGATTCTTTGAGATTTGTAATTTTTGATATTGATTATGATGGTGAAACAACTTTATACAGTAGTTCCAATATCATGAAGGATAATGACGATAGATTTGAGAGAGGAATTGATGCTTTGCAATTAAAAGTGAAAGTAGGGGATGAGACAAAAGAAGTGTCTTTATTTGGAAAAAAAGGGACAAATGGAGGTAGTAGTATTTTTAACTTAGGAGATTTGTATTTCACTTTATCGTATGGACCAAAATATTATGATGTGCCTTTCAGTATAAGGTTAGAAGACGCTATAGTAGATAGATATCCTGGAACTGAAAATGCTTCTTCATATGCGTCAGAAGTTACAGTAATAGATGGGGAGAATATTTTTCCATTCAAAATTTATATGAATAATATTTTAAGTCACAGAGGATTTAGGTTTTACCAATCAAATATTGATATGGAAAATGAAAGTTGGACTGGACTTTCTGTAAACCATGATAGATGGGGTACAATAGTAACTTATTTAGGATACGGAATGCTTATTCTAGGAATCATATTAGTGTTCTTTTTTAAGCAAACTCGTTTTAGACAATTAACACAGAAAATGAAAAAACTAAAAAACAAAACCTTACTAGTTATTTTATGTTTGTTTTCAAATTCATTATTCTCTCAGAATATTGATATTGACTCATTAATTTCAAAGAATCCAATTTCAATAGAACATGCCGATAAGTTTTCACGAATACTAGTGCAGGATAATGGTGGTAGAATAAAACCGATAAGCACATTGTCTTCAGAGTATATCAGAAAAATAAGCAGAAAAAGTTCTTTATTTGGAATGAACCCAAGTCAAGTATTATTAGGAATGATGTCTAATCCGGAAGTGTGGAGTAAGATTCCTATGATTAAAGTTACTCATGAAGAAATATTAGATCTTGTGAACTCAAATGAAAACAGAGTTGCTTTTCATCTATTTTTTAATGATAAACAGGATTATTTATTATCCGATTTAGTGAATGAAGCAAATTTGGTAATTCCATCAAAAAGAGGGAAATTACACAAAGATATTATTAAAGTTGATGAGAGAGTAAACATTGCTTATTCAATTTTAAATACCAAGTACTTTGGAGAAACATTGAAGATGTTTCCAATAAAAGATGACATTGGAAATAAATGGGATTACAAAATTGATATTCCCCACGATCAACTTTCAGATTCCTTAAAAGGATTTAGTATGATGAATACTTATCTTTCTTCTGTTTACTCCTCAACTTTAAACAATGATTGGAAAATGAGTGATAAGATTCTGGAGATAATGAGTAAATATCAATACGATCATGGTTCTCAAGTGATTCCTGCAAATTATAAAATTGAAATGGAGGTTTGGTACAATAAACTCAATGTGTTTTCAAATCTGTTTATGTACTATTTTACGGTAGGGTTTATTTTACTAATCTTACTTTTTGTTGAGATGTTTTATAAAAATATGATTGTAAAATTTCTGATAAAACTTTTTATAAGTTTGGTATTGATAGGTTTCGCTGTTCATGTTTCAGGGTTAATTTCTAGATGGATTATTTCAGGACATGCTCCATGGAGTGACGGATATGAATCCATGATTTACATAGCTTTCGCTACGCTTTTATCAGGAGTTATATTTATGAGAAAATCTCCTATATCACTTGCGGCTACAGCGCTTGTCTCATCAATGATATTAATGGTAGCTCATCTTAATTGGTTGGACCCAGAAATTACGAATCTTGTACCTGTTTTAAATTCTTATTGGCTAATGATACATGTTTCCTTAATTACAGCTTCTTACGGATTTTTGGCTTTGGGGGCTTTACTCGGATTTCTTTCACTTTGGATTATGATTTTCACAACAGATAATAACAAAAATAAATTGAAAGAAAAAATAGAGGAACTCACAATTATAAATGAAAAAACAATTACAATAGGATTGTTTATGCTTGCAATTGGAACATTTTTAGGTGGTATTTGGGCAAATGAATCATGGGGAAGATATTGGGGATGGGATCCAAAAGAAACTTGGGCACTTGTAAGTGTGTTGGTTTATGCTTTTATTTTACATATGCGTTTTATCCCTGCTCTCAGAGGGAAATACATCTTTAACTTAATGACATTGATTGGAATTTCCTCCATTGTAATGACTTATTTTGGTGTTAACTATTATCTTTCAGGATTACATTCTTATGCGGCGGGAGATCCAATGCCAATTCCTGTGTTCATTTATTATTTTGTAGGAATTGTAATACTGACTGGAATTTTGGCTAAAATTAGAAATAATAAAAATAAGATATGAAATTAGATATTTTAGTTTTTGGAGCTCATCCTGATGATGTAGAATTAGGATGTGCTGGAACAATATTAAATCAGATAAAAAATGGTTTAAAGGTTGGTATTATTGATTTAACTAGAGGCGAGCTTGGAACAAGAGGAACTTCTGAAACCAGAACAGAGGAAACAAAAAACGCTACTAAAATATTAGGAGTTACCATTAGAGAAAATATGGGATTTAAAGATGGATTTTTTCAGAATGATGAAAGTCATAAATTAGAATTAATAAAAAAAATAAGACAATACAGACCTGATATTGTTATTACAAATGCACCTTTAGATAGACATCCTGACCATAGGAGATCTTCTGACCTTACAATTGACTCTTGTTTCCTTTCTGGATTAGAAAAGATTGAAACAGGACAAGATGTATGGAGACCAAAACACATTTATCATTACATACAATTTAATACTATTTTACCAGATTTCGTAGTAGATATAACAGATGAAATGGAACAAAAAATAGAGTCAATTTTGTGTTATAAAACACAATTTTATAATCCTGAATCTGAAGAAACAGAAACTATTATTTCCTCTAAAGATTTCTTGGAAAGTGTTAAGTACAGAGCGAAAGATTTAGGAAGACAATCTGATTGTAAATATGCAGAAGGATTTATAACAAATCAAACTCTAAAGGTTGAGTCACTAAAGGATTTAATCTAGTTTTTTGTATTTCAGTCTTATTGAATTTCCAATCACAATTACATCCGAGAAAGCCATAAATAATGCTCCCCACATAGGATTTAAATATCCCATAGCGGCAATTGGAATTGCTACAACATTGTAGGCAAAAGCCCAAAATAAGTTTTGTTTTATTGTTAGAAAAGTATGTTTCCCAATTGAAAGTGCTTTTGGTAATTGTTCTAAATTATTTTTATTGAGTAAAATAACATCAGCCGATTGAATTGCTACTCCAGTTGCACCTCCTAAAGAAATGCCAATTGTAGCTTTTGATAGGGAAGGAGCGTCATTTATTCCATCACCAATCATTGCCACATTCTCAGTTTCGGATAATTGAATTATTTTTTCAAGCTTTTCTTCTGGTAATTGTTCGGAATAAATATTTTTAAAAGGGATTATATCAGAGACACTTTCACATTTTTCTTTTTTATCACCACTAATTAATGCTGTAGTTATCTCACTGTTATTAATTTTTTCAATTATAGTTTTTGTATTTTCTTTTAACTCATCTTTAATAATAATCGTAGCAATTAATTTTTTATTTTTTGTGATGTATAAATCATGTGCGGAAGAAGGTATTTCCTCTAAAATCCTATCTGAACCAATTGAATAACTATCTCCATTAATATTAGCAGATACTCCAATTCCTTTATCCTCTTTTACATTAGATAAAGTTAGTTCTGATGCAAATTCTTTCAATTCAATTAGTAAGGAGTTTGCAATTGGATGAGAGGAGTGTTTCTCTAAATTGTAAACAATATTTTTAATTTCATATTCTACTCCCTCTAATATTGAGAATTCTTTTATTTTAAATTTTCCAGTTGTAATTGTTCCTGTTTTATCAAATAAAATATGAGAAACAGATGCAAGTTTTTCCAATGTGTCACCACCTTTTATCAGAATTCCATTTTTTGCTGCTCTACCAATTCCAACCATTACTGCAGTAGGAGTCGCTAATCCCATAGCACAAGGACAAGAAATAACTAAAACTGCAATTGACCTTAAAAAGGAGTCAACTAATGTTATAGAAAATAAATAGTATGAAAACAAGAAAGTGCATAATGAAATACCTAAAACAATTGGAACAAATATTGAACTGACTTTATCTCCTAATTTTTGTATTTTTGGTTTGTTGTTTTGAGCGTCTTTTACCAGTTCAATAATTTGAGATAAAAGTGTATCGGAACCAACATTTGTAGATTTAACTCTAATATTTCCTGAAAGTAATATTGTTCCTCCAATTACATTGTCATTTTCCTCTTTTACAACAGGAATACTTTCTCCTGTTATCATGGACTCATCTATTGTACAATCTCCACTAATTATCACTCCATCTACTGCAATTTTATCCCCAGAGTTTACAATCAGAATATCTCCAACTTCTATATCTTCAAAATTAACTTCTATAATCTTATTGTCTCTTTCCACCTTAGCTTTTGTATTTTGAATATCGGAAAGATCTTTAATAGAAGTGGTAGTCTGTTTTACACTTCTATGTTCTAAAACATTACCTAATAAAACCAATGTAATAATAGTAGCAGAAGTTTCGAAAAACAAAAATTTATGAGCTAAATCGTCACCTTGATGAAGATACCAACCATAAATACTGTAAAAGAAAGCCGCTGAACTTCCTATAGTAATTAGCACATCCATATTTAATGATCTACTTTTTATGGAGCCGAGAGCACTTTTACCAAAAAACCATGTTCCAACTAAATAAACAGGCAAACAAAGTGCAAATTGAACCAGTGGATTTTGTAGAAAATGATTTTCAGAAAGGAACATATGCATAAATAGTGGAAGGGTAAATACCAAACAAAAAATAAATAATAATTCTTGTGTTGAATATTTATCTTCTTTTTCAGTATTATTTACTTTATATCCTAATTCTTGAATTAGTTTTTTTACTTCATCTTTTGTAAATTTCTCTGATTTAAATGTAGCTTCATTTGTGGAAAAATTAACATTAATTTTTTCCACTCCTTTAGATGTGAGATGTTTCTTAATTCCGGATGCACAGTTTGCGCAAGTCATACCACTAATCTTTAAATTTTGTTTGATATTTTTACTTTCCATATAGTTTACAAACTTAGTAAAGATTTATTTTGAAAGTTGCTATTTTTTATAAGTAAATTTTATATTTGCAATCTCAAAAATGGTGATTGTAGCTCAGTTGGTTAGAGCACTGGTTTGTGGTGCCGGGGGTCGTGGGTTCGAATCCCATCAGTCACCCATTTAAAAGAAAAAGGAGTTGATTAATCAACTCCTTTTTTATTAGTTTATTATTTTATTAAGACTTCTAAGTAATTGAGGTTTAGATTGTATCCCAGGAAGAACTTTAATCTTTTGAAATTTACTGTTAAATATGACAATTGATGGAGTAGTTGAAACATCTTTATTATTTTGTTTAAATGACGCTACTTCAGCGTAGAAATCATGTCTCCAATCATGTCTTCCAGAGGATTCAGGTTGTTGATTAGTATATTTTTTTCCATTATATTCAATTGTATCTTTAGTTCTTGAATCTATTTTTACAGGAAGAAAATTATTATTTATTAGATTAATAATATTTATATCGTTAAGAGTTTCTTTTTGCATCTTCTCACAATATTCGCAATTATGTTTATAGAAGTAAATTAATATTTTCTGATTATATTTTTCCGAATATTCTTTTGCATTTTCTAAAGAAATCCAATTGATTGTACTCTTCTTGTTATTTCCCTGGGAGAAAACAAGAAAAGGTAAAAAAAGAAGAGATAAAAGGATAGTTCTTCTCATTCTATTTTTTCTTTAATATCTGATTTGCAGCTGCAATCCATTTTGATGGTCCTCCAGCAACATAACCTGTAGAACCTATTTTTGTTAAATTAACTTGACCATCAGATTTTTCAGGTTGAACAAACCAAACTGTTGGATATCCTCTAACTCCAAACATTTGTTGTAAACTCCTATTTTGTTTTTGTAATTCAGCTGACAGTTTTGTTTTTCTAGGGAAATCAATTTCAACTAAAATAACATTTTCTTTTGCCCATTTTGCGAATTCTGGTTTTGCAAATACTTCTCTAACCAATTTTTTGCACCAACCACACCAATCACTACCAGTAAAGAATAATAGAATGGGTTTCCCTGTTTTTTCAGATAATTCAATTGATTTGTTCATATCAGTATTCCAATCTACTGAATTGTGCTGAGAGAAAGAGTTTAGTGAAAATGTAACGATAAGTAAAAAGATTAATTTTTTCATAGTTTTTATTTATTTAATATTTAATTTTTTAATGTACTCCGTTCATCCATTTTTTAAGAACTGGAGATAATATAAACGCTAAAATAGCTACTCCTATTGCAACAACCCCAACTTGTGTAAAAACAGATGTGTAGTTTAATAAGGAATTGACGCCTTCTATTGTAGAATCTGTAGTGGCTCCAGCAAATCCGGTCACTTTTTCAATAATTGTTGTCATAAATCCTGGTTCAGGAACATCTTCTGATCCAGAGATAGTAGCGTTTGCAATAAATTTGGAAATATAATGAGCGAATGAAGAAGACAGGAAATAAACTCCCATCATAAATGCAGTCATTTTTTTAGGAGAAAGTTCTGTTACCTTACTAAGTCCAATAGGAGAGATAAATAATTCTCCTGTTGTCATTAAAAAGTAACCTAACATTAAAAATAGAAAGGGAGTTTTACCAGCATCATCCATAAACTGAGCGCTCATAGCAAACACTAAGAACCCTAATCCTAATTGTAAGATCCCTAAAGCGAATTTTATTGGTGTTGTAGGGTTTTTCTGTGCTTTAGCAAGAGCTACCCACATAAGTGAGAAAGGAATTGCTAAAAACATAATATATCCTGGGTTAATCGCGTTTGTTTGAGAAGCGTTCATTAATACAAGATTTACATTTCTTTCTGCAAATAAAGTTATTGCTGTTCCTGCAAGTTCAAAGAACGACCAAAATACAGTGATAAACAATGTTAACACTAAAACCGTTATTAATCGGAAATTTTCTATTCTAGAAAAATCCATCATATTTTTAGCTATAATTGCTAATATAATAATTAATAAACCTATAAGTATAGATGAATGAAGATGCAGTTCTCCAATTACTTCAAAAGCATTAAACTTTACTAAAAATGCAGAAAGCGGAACCATTAATAAAGCAATCAGATAAAAGAAATAATCAGTTCTTAATCCATACATTTTCTTATTTCTATATTCCTCTGGCTGTTCTCCATTATTTCCAAAAACCCCATCTTCTATTCCTCTCCAAAAGAATATTAATCCTATTAACATACCAATTCCAGCAGCCCCAAAACCATAATGCCACCCCCAATCTTCGCTCATACCTAGATATCCACAAGCTAATGGAGCTAAAAATGCACCTATATTAATTCCCATATAGAAGATTGTAAAACCAGAATCTCTTCTTTTATCTCCATCATCGTATAAACGACCAACCATTGTAGAAATGTTCGGTTTAAAAAAACCATTTCCCACAATAAGTAAAGCTAAAGCAGTGTAGAAGAATAATCCATTAATATCTTGTATAGGGAGTCCAAACATACCATTAGTAAAATCTTCTGCATCAAAATAGAAAGCCATAAAGAAATGTCCTAATGCCATTAATATACCACCTAGTATAATGGATTTCTTAAATCCTATAAATTTATCAGCTATCATACCTCCAATAACAGGAGTAGCATAAACTAATGAACCATATGCAGCAAAAATACCAATCGACATTTCTTCTCTTGCGGCTTCATCTTTTATATATAGAAAAAATTCATTTACCATATATAGAGTTAATAAAGCACGCATTCCATAATATGAGAATCTTTCCCAAAGTTCTGCAAAAAATAAATAAAATAGACCTTTTGGGTGTCCTAATAATTCATGATTGTTATTTTTCATAATTGATTTAAAATTTTGATTGCCGAAAATAGTAATAATAAATGAATTTCAAAGAGATTGATTTATAAATACAATAATAGATATGTTTTGTTGTTATTTTTACATCAAAAAATAAATTAGGTTTCATAATAAATTAGCTTTAAATTTGCCAAATATTTATATCAAATGAAAAAACAAACGCTATTCATCCCCTTATTATTCATTCTACTTTCATGTGGAGAATACCAAAAAGTATTAAAAAGTACAGATGTAAACTACAAGTATGTAAAGGCTGTAGAATATTATGAAAATGAAGATTTTGCAAGAGCAATGCCTCTTTTTAACGAACTCTCTACATCTATGAGAGGATCCAAAAAGGCAGAAGCTGTAAGTTATTATTTTGCATATTGCCATTATAATAATGGAGATCTTTTAATGTCTTCTTATTTATTTAAAAATTATGTGACAACATACCCTAACGGACTGCATGTGGAAGATTGCTTATTTATGAGTGCATATTGTATATATATGGAATCTCCTATATACTCATTGGATGCAACCAATACAAGAAAAGCAATTGGTGAGTTTCAGATTTTTATCAATAAATATCCAAATAGTTCCAAAGTAAAAGAGTGCAATCAATTAATAGATGAACTGAGAAGTAAAATTTCCCATAAAGCATTCGAAAATGCAAAACAATATTACACTACAGAAAATTATAAAGCCGCAATTTTATCATTAAATAATGTCCTTATTGATTTCCCCGGGAATAAATATAGAGAAAAGATTCACTTTCTTATTCTGAAATCTTCTTATCAATTAGCTATTAATAGTATTTCTACAAAAATTGAAGAAAGATTAAATAACACTTTAGATGCTTATTTAGTTTTTAACGATAATTACCCAGAAAGTGAACACTCAAAACAAGCAGAAAAAATACAATTAGATACAAAACAATCATTAAAAAAAATAAATAAACAATAAATAAAATGGATTACAAAAAAACAGGAGCAGAAAAATCAACAGTTACAAGAGATCTTATTGATTTAGGATTGAAAACAGGTAATATTTTTAAATCTTTATCGGTTGTTGCGAAAAGAAGTTCTCAAATTAATTCTGAAATGAAAAATGAATTGTTAAATAAACTTGAAGAATTTGCTACAAATAACGAGCAATTGGAAGAGGTTTTCGAAAATACTGAGCAAATTGCAGTTTCAAAATATTATGAAAGGTTACCAAAACCATGGGCGATTGCTTTAAAAGAATTAATGGAAGAAGAAATTTATATTCAAAATCGTGTGGAAGAGGAAAAACCTACCGATAAAAATACAGATGATTAAAGGAAAAAAAGTTTTATTAGGAGTCACTGCAAGTATTGCCGCATACAAATCGGCATTCATTGTAAGATTACTTAAAAAACTAGGAGCTTCAGTTAGAGTAATTCAAACTGGGGCTTCTTTGGATTTTGTAACTCCCTTAACTCTCTCCACTTTGTCCGAAAATAAAGTTCTTACCTCAATTATTGATAAGGAAACTGATGAGTGGAATAACCATGTAGATTTGGCTTTGTGGGCTGATTTTATGATTATTGCGCCAGTAACTGCAAAAACAATGTCGAAAATGGTAGAAGGAAATTGTGATAATTTACTTTTATCCACTTATCTTTCTGCAAAATGTCCAGTATATTTTGCTCCAGCTATGGATTTGGATATGTATAAACATCCTTCAACAAAACATAATATTGAAAAATTGCAAGAGTTTGGAAACAAGTTTATTCCGGCTGTACATGGAGAACTTGCAAGTGGATTGATAGGTGAAGGTAGAATGGCTGAGCCAGACGAGATCATTGAATTTATTATTAACGATTTAAATGAAGCTAAAGTTCTTTATGATAAAACTTGCATGGTTACAGCAGGGCCAACTCACGAAAATATTGATCCTATAAGATATATTGGGAATCGTTCTTCTGGGAAAATGGGAATGGCTATTGCAGAGGAATTAGCAGAAAGAGGAGCGGATGTTAGTTTGATAATGGGACCTTCAAGTCAGACGACTATTCATCCAAATATAAAACAGATAAATGTAAACACTGCTGATGAGATGTTTACTCAAGTACAGAAATATTTTCTAAATTCAGATATTTCTGTTTTTTCTGCAGCCGTTTCAGATTATAAGCCAAAAAAAGTGTTTACTGAAAAAATAAAAAAGAAAGATGAAAATTGGATTATTGATTTAGAAAAGAACAAGGATATTCTCTCTGAAATGGGAAATAAAAAAAATGAAAATCAATTTGTTGTGGGATTTTCTTTAGAAACAGAAAATGAAATTGAGAATGCAAAACAAAAATTACAAAACAAAAATTTAGATTTAATTATTTTAAATTCTACAAAAGATAAGGGCGCTACATTTAGTCATGACACAAATAAAATCAGTATTATTGACAAAGATTTTAATATTGAAAATTTTCAGTTGAAAGATAAAATAGATGTAGCAAAAGATATTGTTGATGCAATTGTTAAAAACATAAATTAAGAAATGAAAAAATCAGTTTTATTTATATTAGTTTTAATCAGTTTTTCTGCAGATTCTCAGGAGTTACTTTGTAATGTTCAAGTAAATTCTAATCAGGTACAAACATCCGATAGGAAAATATTTCAAACTTTACAAACTGCTATTTATGAGTTTGTAAATAATACGGAATGGACCAATACTGTTATTAATAATGAAGAGAGAATTGAATGTACTATCCTTATAAATATAAAAGAGAGAATTTCATCTGATGAGTTTAAGGCTTCTATTCAAATTCAGAGCACTCGCCCAATTTACGGAACATCCTACAAATCTACTTTATTCAATTATATCGACAATAATTTCAGATTTAAATATTTAGAATTTCAGGCTTTAGAGTATTCCGAAAGTACACATTTATCCAATCTTACTTCTGTTTTGGCATTTTATGTAAATATTATTTTAGGTCTGGATTTCGATACTTATTCAGAATACGGAGGAATGGAGTATTTTGTAAAAGCTCAGACCATTGTAAATAATTGTCAAAATACTGCGGAAATTGGATGGAAAGCTTTTGAAAATGATAAGAATAGATATTGGATGGCTCACGATTTTTTGGAGTCCCGTTACATTAAAGTACATGAAGTAATGTACCGTTATCACAGATTGGGAATGGATAAATTAGGAGAAGAACCAGATGACGCCAGATTTGAGATAACAGAATCTTTGGAAGAATTAAGAAAAGTGTATCGTGAAAATCCTTCTGCTTTTATATTGAAACTATTTTTTGACGCTAAATCGAATGAAATAATTAAAATCTATTCGGAAGCTTATCCTAATGAGCAAGCTAGAATTATAAAAACATTAGTTGAAATTGATCCAACAAATTCTTCAAAATACCAAGTCATAACAAAAAGTTCTGAAGGGAGATAAATGATAAAACAACTTTTAATAAAGAATTATGCTCTTATTGAAAATATTTCTTTTCAATTAAAAAGTGGATTTTCAGTAGTTTCTGGAGAAACTGGAGCGGGGAAATCTATTATGCTGGACGCTATTTCCTTATTATGTGGAAAAAGAGCAGATAAATCTTCATTATTCAATAAAGATAATAAATGTGTAATTGAGGGAGTTTTTATTTTTGAATCTGAAAATAAAAATCTTTTTGAACTGAAAAATTTAGATTTTGATATTGAGACAATTATTAGGAGAGAGATTGCAATAAACGGAAAAAGTAGGGCATTTATAAACGACACTCCGGTTTCCTTGTCAGACTTAAAAGAGATAACTTCACAAGTTGTGGAGATTTATGCTCAACATCAATCTATATCGTTAAAAGAAGAAAAGAAACAACTTCAAATTATTGATTCGTTTGCTAAAAATGATGAATTGAAAAAAGATTATTTATTGAAGTACTCTCAATACAATACACTTTTAAGAGAAATAAAAAACTTTGAAATTCAGGGTAAAATATCAAATTCTGAAATTGATTTTATTACTTTTCAAATTAAAGAATTGGAAGAATCATTTTTGAAAGAGAATGAAAAAGAGGAATTAGAAGAATCTCTGAAAATACTGGAAAATGCGGAGGACATTACAGAAGTGTTAAATGTTTCAGATCAATTACTGAATTCAGAAAATTCTGTTCTATCTTTTTTATCAGAAATTGAAGCTCAGTTGAATAAAATTAATAATTTTTCTTCCGAAATATCTTTAATTGCTGAACGAATTTCTTCTGTCAGAATAGAGTTAGATGATATACAATCAGAAATAAAAAGTATTAATAGTTTAGTTGAAGTTAAACCTCATCAATTATCAGAATGTAATAACAGACTAAATCAGTTAAATACACTACTTTTAAAACACAAAAAAAATGATGTCTCAGAGTTGATTGTTGTGTTGTCAGAATTTAAAGATAAAGTAAAAATATCTTATGCTTTTGACAAGTTGATTTCTGAAAAAGAGGAGGAATTAAAAATAAAAAAGGACTTATTGATTAAATCGTCTTTTAACTTAAGAAAATCTAGATTAAAATCTATTCCAATATTTTCTGATTTACTAGTTAGTAATTTAAAAAAACTTGGAATTAAAGATGCTAAATTTGAAATAGACTTAACTGAAAAAGAGGATTTTTCTATTTCTGGAAATGATTTAATAAACTTTTTGTTTTCTGCCAACAGAGGAAGTAATTTAAATTCAATTTCTAAAGTAGCTTCTGGTGGAGAGCTTTCCCGATTAATGTTGAGTATTTCGTATTTATGTAGTGACAATAACAAGGTAAATTGTCTCATTTTTGATGAAATTGATAGTGGAGTTTCTGGTGAAATAGCTGATTTAATGGCTGAAATGATGTTGAAAATGAGTGAAAATTGCCAAATTATTTCCATCACGCATTTACCTCAAATAGCATCAAAATCTGACTCTCATTTATTGGTTTATAAAGATGTGGTTAACAATTCAACCATTTCCAAAATAAAGGAATTAAAAACAGAGGAAAGAATCAGTGAAATTGCAAAAATGTTGAGTGGTAAAAAAGTTTCAGAAAGTGCAATTGAAAATGCTAAACAATTGTTAAATCTTTAATATATATTTGTAATCTAAAATTAAATAAAAAATGGCTAACGGAATATTAAAAGGAAAAAGAGGAATTATTTTTGGAGCATTAGATAGTAAATCTATTGCTTGGAAGGTAGCGGAAGCTGCGTATGCAGAAGGAGCGGAAATTGTATTGACAAATGCTCCTATTGCACTGAGAATGGGTACAATTAATGAATTAGCAGAAAAGATTGGAGCAAAAGTAATTCCAGCTGACGCTACTTCAATGGATGATTTAAAAGCATTGTATGAAGGAGCTATAGATCATTTGGGTGGAAAAATTGATTTTGTTTTGCATTCAATCGGTATGTCTGTTAATGTAAGGAAAGGAAAAAAATATTATGAGCAAAATTATGATTGGACAATGAAAGGTTATGATGTTTCGGCACTTTCTTTTCATAAAACAATGCAAGCGGCATGGGAGTTAGACGCTTTAAATAAGTGGGGTTCTGTTATTGGACTTTCCTATATTGCAGCTCAAAGAGTTTTTCATACTTACAACGATATGGCTGACAATAAAGCTATGTTAGAGTCAATTGCCAGAAGTTTCGGATATCATTATGGTTTAAGAAAAAAAGTGAGGGTAAATACTATTTCTCAATCTCCTACCGATACTACTGCAGGTAGTGGGGTGGCTGGTTTTGATGGTTTCTATCGTTTTGCTAATGATTTATCTCCTTTAGGAAACGCTACTTCTGAAGAATGTGCAGATTATTGTATTTCTTTATTTTCTAATTATACCAGAAAAGTAACAATGCAAAATTTATTTCATGATGGAGGATTTTCGTTTACAGGAATGAGTGAAACCGCTATGAATACCTATCTGAAAATGATGGATGATGAAAAGAAGTAAATAATGCTTTATAAAATTACCTATTATATCTTTAAACTGTTTCCAAGATTAAAGAGATGGTTTTGGAAAAAGTGGTATACTATTTTTGCTAATAAAGTTTCAAATCCTGATTTACGATTTATGAATTATGGATATTATTCTGATGATTTAAATATAGAATTAAGTGCAGAAGAAGAGAAAGACAGGTATTCCATTCATTTATATCATCATGTTGCTTCTCAAATTAATTTAACAGGATTAAAAGTTTTAGAAGTTGGTTCTGGTAGAGGAGGTGGATGTTCGTATGTTAGCAGATACTTGAAGCCATCTGAAATGTATGGAATTGATATTTCTCCTTCAGCAGTAGATATTTGTAATAATATTTATAATATTGATAATTTAACTTTTAAAGTGGGTGATTCCGAAAATTTACCTTTTGAAGACAATACTTTTGATGCGGTAATAAATGTAGAATCTTCACATTGTTACGCTTCAATGGATAAATTTATTCAGGAAGTCTCTAGAGTGTTGAAGCCAAATGCTTATTTTCTTTTTTGTGATTTAAGAAGGGATATTTATATTCAGGAAATGATGGATTCAATAAACTCTAATGGATTGAAATTAATTTCTAAAACTAATATTTCAACCAATATAATTGAAGCGACAATTAGAATGTCTACAGATAGAAAAGAATCAATTAATAAACTAAAATCTGGTTGGTTCAGAAATGTTTTAGAATCTTTTGCAGCTGTAGAAGGGAGTAAAGTTCATCAATCATTTGAAGATGGATATCTTCATTATATTAGTGCTTATTTTAAAAATAAAAAATAAATTATAAAAAGGGAGAGTTAATCTCCCCTTTTTTTAATTTTGGCCACATGAATAAGATAATTTGTTTGTGGTCATGTCCCAGAAATGTTTCTACTGCTTTAATGTATTCTTTTGCTCAAAGAAAAGATACTAAAGTTTTTGATGAAGCTTTGTATGCTCATTATCTGAAAAGTTCAGGAGCTATTCATCCTGGAAGAGAAGATGTTTTATTGTCTCAAGAAAATAATGGAAATAAAGTGGTGAAAAATGTAATTCTTAAAAAAAGAGAATTTATCTCATTTCATAAGTTAATGACTCATTTTTTGATAAATATTAATACTGATTTTTTATCTGAAGTAATAAATGTTATTTTTATCAGAAATCCAAAAGAAATTATTTTTTCATATTCAAAAGTTATTCCAAATCCTACAATGGATGACATTGGAGTTGAGAAACAATATAAATTGTATTTGGAACTAGAGAAAAATGGACAGATTCCAATTGTTTTGGATTCTAAATATTTATTGCGAAATCCAGAATTAATATTGAAAAAACTATGTTCTTTACTTAATATTTCATTTGATAGTAAGATGTTAAAATGGGAGAGAGGAACTAAAGAAGAAGATGGTACTTGGGCGAAATATTGGTATGAAAATGTTCATAATTCCACCTCTTTTTTGCCTTATACTGAAAAAGAAATTATTTTAGAAAATAGTAATTTGGAGTTACACGAAAAATGTAAAACTTATTATAAATTTTTAACTAATAAATCAATTAAAATATGATACAACAATTTGATGAAAGAAATCGAGATATTAAAGTTTGGATAAATGGAGAATTATTTCACAGAGATGAAGCAAAAGTCTCTGTATTTGATAGTGTGGTGCAAGGAGGAGATTCTGTATGGGAAGGAATTAGAGTGTATGATGGGAGATTATTTTGTTTGGATAAACATCTGAATAGATTGATGGAATCTGCAAAAAGTATGGATTTTAAACGAATTCCTTCTGTTGATGAAGTTAAAACAGCAATTTTTGACACCTTAAAATCAAATGGAATGAGGAAAGATACTCACATAAGATTGACTCTAACAAGAGGAGAGAAAATAACTTCTGGAATGAATCCAGAATTGAATCAGTTTGGTTGTACATTAATTGTTCTGGCGGAATGGAAATCTTCTATTTATTCTGGTAAGGATCTGACTTTAGTCACTTCAAATATTAGGAGAAATTCACCACTTTGCTTGGATTCTAAAATACATCATAATAATTTAATTAATAATATTTTGGCGAAAATTGAGGCAAATCATGCAGGAGTAGATGATGCTATAATGCTAGATTTAAACGGTTTTGTTGCAGAAACTAATGCTACTAATATTTTTATGATTAAAAACAAGATTGTCTACACTCCATTTCCTACCGCTTGTTTACCAGGAATTACAAGAAGTTTAATAATTAAACTTTGCCATAAAAACAATATCCCAATTATTGAAAAAGATATTTCAGTAACTGAACTATACAATGCAGATGAAGTATTTACAACAGGAACAATGGGAGAGCTTGCTAGAGTAGTAGAAATAGATAAAAGAAAAATAGAAAATATAGGGAATATACTTGAAAAATTACAAAATATTTTCAGAGAACTGACAGAAAAAGAAGGGGAGAGATTACCCCTCTAATTTATCTTTTTCTTTTTTATTTTCTGTTCTTTTTTTCGTTTTGGATACTTTTTTTATTGTTAAAGCGGTTTTGTCTTTATTTAAGCTGACTTTAATATTATCTCCATCTCCAATTTTACTATTAATTATTTCTTCCGCTAAAGGATCTTCAAAATATTTCTGGATAGCTCTTTTTAGGGGTCTTGCTCCAAAATTTACATCAAATCCTTTGTCTGCTATAAAGTCTTTTGCTTGTTCAGATATTTTGACTTTATATCCAATTTCTTCAATTCTTTTCAGGATATCATCCATTTCAATATCAATAATTTTATTGATATCTTCTTTTGAAAGATTATTGAAAATAATGATATCGTCAATTCTATTTAGAAATTCAGGTGCAAAACTCTTTTTTAGGGATTTCTGTATAATACCCTTAGAATAAGAGTCCATATCATTTTTTCTAGAAGAAGTATTAAACCCAACTCCTTGTCCAAAATCTTTCAATTGTTTGGAACCAATATTAGAAGTCATAATAATGATAGTGTTTTTGAAACTTACTTTTCTTCCCATGCTATCGGTTAATTGTCCATCATCCAAAGCTTGAAGTAGAATGTTGAAAACATCAGGGTGGGCTTTTTCTATTTCATCTAAAAGAATAACAGAATAAGGTTTTCTTCTTACTTTTTCAGTCAATTGTCCTCCTTCTTCATATCCAACATATCCTGGAGGAGCTCCAATTAATCTGGAAACAGAAAATTTTTCCATGTATTCACTCATGTCAATTCTGATTAAAGAATCAGTTGAGTCAAACATTTCTTCAGTTAGGGCTTTTGCTAGTTGTGTTTTTCCAACTCCTGTAGCTCCCAAAAATATAAATGAACCTATAGGTTTATTTGGATCTTTTAGTCCTACACGGTTTCTTCTTATTGCTTTTACAATTTTTTCTACCGCTTCATCTTGCCCAATTATTTTTGATTTTAATTTTTTTGGTATTTCAATAAGTTTATTGCACTCCTGAGTAGCTATTCTTTGAACCGGGATTCCAGTCATCATAGCAATAACATCAGCAACATTTTCTTCATTTACAATTTCCTTTTTACTTTTTAATTGAGTTTGCCAAACATCTTTTGCATGTTTCAATTTCGACTCAATATTTTTCTCTCTATCTCTTATATTGGCAGCGTCTTCAAATTTTTGCTTTTCTATTGCCTGCAGTTTTTCTTTTTTTGTTTCTTCAAGTTCACCTTCTAAATCGGTTATGTTTTTAGGAACCTCAATATTTGTAATATGAACTCTTGATCCAGCTTCATCCATTGCGTCAATAGCTTTGTCTGGTAAAAATCGGTCGTTCATATATCTATTAGATAGACTTACGCAAGCTTCTAAAGCCTCATCTGTATAGTCAACATTATGGTGTTCTTCATATCGGTCTTTTATATTCTGTAGTATCTCTATTGTCTCTTCAGGGGTAGTTGGTTCAACAATTACTTTTTGAAACCTTCTTTCTAATGCTCCATCCTTTTCAATATTTTGTCTGTATTCATCAAGGGTAGTAGCTCCAATACATTGTAGTTCTCCTCTAGCAAGAGCAGGTTTAAACATGTTAGAGGCATCCAAAGATCCGGACGCTCCTCCAGCTCCAACTAGTGTGTGTATTTCGTCAATGAATAAAATAATATCAGGATTATCGTTTAATTCTGAGATAATTCCTTTCATTCTTTCCTCAAACTGTCCTCTGTATTTTGTTCCTGCAACAAGAGCTGCTAAATCAAGCATCACTATCTTTTTATTAAAGAGTATTCGGGAGACTTTTCTTTGTACAATTCTCAGGGCTAATCCTTCTGCAATAGCAGATTTACCAACTCCAGGCTCACCAATTAAAATTGGGTTATTTTTCTTTCTCCTGCTTAAAATTTGAGAAACCCTTTCAATTTCTTTATGTCTTCCTACTATTGGGTCTAATCTTCCTTCAATTGCCATTAAAGTTAAGTTTCTTCCAAAATTATCTAGAGTTGGAGTTTTACTTCTCCTAGTAGATTTCTTTTGAGGAAGGTCCTGATCTTCAAATAAATCGTCATCATTTGTTTGGTCATCATCTTCAGGAGTGTCATCAAATTTATTTTGAATATCAAGATATGATTCCAATACTTTTTCGTAGTCAATTCTTAATTTTTTTAAAGTAGTAGAAACAATATTATTTTTATCTTTTAAAATTGAAAGTAGTACATGAATTGTTTTCACTTCTTTATCATTCACCTCATTAAGTTCCATAATTGACTTCTGTAGTATTTTTTCTGCTTGTTTACTAATATTTTGGTTTTTCGCATTGTAATTTACAAATTTTTTCTCGTCAATAGAAACAACTTCTTCAATTATTTTTCTCAAATCATTCTTGTCTAACCCTAAAATGTTCAACACCTGTATTGCGGAACCTTCTCCTTCTCTTATAATTCCTAGTATCAAATGCTCTACTCCTATACTGTCGTCTCCTAACCTTAAAGCTTCTTCTTTTACGTGTTCTAAAACCAATCTCATTCTTTCCGAAAAATTTCCATTCATAATAGTTGTTTTTAATCATTAATATTTCACTGCAATAATTAGTTATTTTTTGGATATGTAATCTGAGACAGGATTTTGTTTTTTCAACAAAAATTGTTCATAACTTACACGGATATTATAACTGTATATTCTGTCTTAAAATACGGAAATTTCGTTTATTTGTTTCTTTAATAAAAAACTATAAAAATGTCAGAAGGAGAAAAGATTATTCCTATTAATATTGAGGAAGAAATGAAGTCAAAGTACATTGATTATTCAATGTCAGTTATTGTGTCGAGAGCTTTACCAGACGTGAGAGATGGATTAAAGCCAGTTCACAGAAGAATTTTATTTGGAATGCATGAGTTAGGAATTAGATCTTCTTCCTCTTATAAAAAATCAGCCAGAATTGTAGGGGAGGTGCTTGGTAAGTTTCATCCTCATGGTGATACTGCTGTTTATGACGCAATGGTTCGTATGGCGCAAGAATGGTCCATGCGGTACCAATTAGTTGATGGGCAAGGTAACTTTGGTTCTATTGACGGAGATAACCCTGCTGCAATGAGATATACTGAGGCTAGAATGAAGAAAACAGCAGAAGATTTACTTGCAGATATTGATAAAGATACAATTGACTGGCAAAATAATTTTGATGACTCTTTAAAAGAGCCAACTGTTTTACCATCAAGATTACCAAATTTACTACTAAATGGAGGGACGGGAATCGCAGTAGGTATGGCTACAAATATGCCTCCTCATAACCTTACTGAAGTTGTTGATGGTACAATTGCTTATATTGAGAAAAGAGGGGAGATTGAAATTTCTGAATTAATGCAACATGTAAAAGCTCCTGATTTCCCAACCGGAGGAACTATTTATGGATATGACGGGGTTCGTTCTGCTTTCGAAACAGGAAGAGGTAGAGTAGTGGTAAGAGGTAAAGTAAGATTTGAAGAAGCTGGACAAAGGGAAAGAATTATAGTAGATGAAATTCCTTTTATGGTAAACAAATCGGATATGATTAAGAAAACTGCCGATTTAGTAAATAGTAAAAAAATTGAAGGTATCTCTGATATTAGAGATGAGTCGGACAGAACGGGCATGAGAATAGTTTACGAGCTAAAAAGAGATGCTATTCCAAACATTGTTCTGAATAAATTATACAAATACACTCAGTTACAATCCTCTTTCAGTGTCAATAACATTGCTCTTGTAAAAGGGAGACCAAAACTTTTAAATCTGAAACAAATTATTGGTCACTTTGTAGATCACAGGCATGAGGTTTTGGTAAGGAAAACTAAATTTGAACTTCTTCAAGCAGAAAAAAGAGCTCATATTTTAGAAGGTTTATTAATTGCTTTGGACAATTTAGATGCGATTATAAAATTAATTAGAGCTTCTCAGACTCCAGAAGAAGCGAAAAACGGATTAATGTCTAATTTTTCTTTATCTGAAATTCAAGCAAAAGCAATTCTGGACTTAAGGTTACAAAAACTTACAGGACTAGAAAGAGATAAGATAAAAGAAGAACATGCTGAGTTAATGGGAAGAATTAAAGGATTACAAGAAATTCTTTCTAATGAAGACTTAAGATACTCTTTACTTGTAGAGGACTTAAAAGAGGTAAGAGAGAAATATGGTGATGAAAGAAGATCGAATATTGAATATTCTTCTTCTGAAGTAAGTATAGAAGATATGATACCAAATGATGAAGTTTTAATTACTATTTCTCATTTAGGATATATTAAAAGAACTTCTCTTTCTGAATACAGATCACAAGGTAGAGGAGGAGTAGGAAGCAAAGGAGCTACAACTAGAGATCAGGATTTTGTGGAAGAAATGATAATGGCAAATAATCATGATTATATGCTTTTCTTTACTGAGCAAGGAAAATGTTTCTGGTTAAAAGTTTATGAAATTCCAGAAGGAAGTAAAACTTCTAAAGGTAGAGCAATACAAAACCTAATAAATATACCATCTGATGACAAAGTAATGGCTTACATTAATACAAAAGACCTGAAAGATGAAGAGTATATTAATGAAAATTATATTGTAATGTGTACTAAAAAAGGTCAAATTAAAAAGACATCTTTAGAACAATATTCAAGACCAAGAACAAACGGAATTAATGCCATAACAATTAGAGAGGGTGATCAGTTATTAGAAGCAAAAATGACTAACGGTGAATCTCAAATAATGATGGCAGTTAAATCAGGAAAATGCATTCGATTTGAAGAAGAAAAAGTAAGGTCAATGGGTAGAACCGCTTCTGGTGTGAGAGGTATAAGATTAAAAGATGATAATGATGAGGTAATAGGAATGATTTGCGTAAACGATATGGAATCGAGCGTTTTAGTTGTTGCGGAAAACGGGTATGGTAAGAGGTCTTCAATTGAACAATACAGAATTACAAATAGAGGTGGTAAGGGTGTTAAAACCATAAACATTACTGAAAAAACTGGTAATCTGATTGAACTTAAAAATGTTACTGATGAAGATGATTTAATGGTTATTAATAAATCTGGAATTACTATCAGAATTGGAGTAGACACTTTAAGAGAAATGGGTAGAGCAACTCAAGGTGTTAAAATTATTAAATTAAGAGATAATGATTCTATTGCATCTGTTGCTAAAGTTTCTAAATTTAAGCAAGAGGAAGAAATTGCAGAATTTGATGAAGAGGGAAATCCAATCATATCTGAAGAAGTATCTGAAAATGAGATGGAAAATACTTCAGATTCTTCTGAAAATACAGAGGAAAATCGAGAAAATAATAACGAAATAAATACAGAAAATGAAGAATAAATTATTATTAGCACTGATTTTTATAAGTGCTTCAGTTTTTGCTCAGGAAATTACTGAGCCAACATTAATTAAGAATTGTGGTAGTGGAGAGTTGGATATTTCCTATCAAAAGTGGGAGTTACCTAATGGGTTAACTGTTTTGATTCATGAAGATCATTCTGATCCAATTGTTCAAGTTCATGTAACTTATCATGTAGGGTCTAACAGGGAAAGTGCTGGTAAGTCTGGGTTTGCACACTTTTTTGAACATATGATGTTTCAAGGAAGTGAAAATGTTCCAGACGAAAAGCATTTTAAGATTGTAAGTGATGCTGGAGGTGATATGAATGGAAATACTACCTATGATAGAACAGTTTATTTTCAGACAGTTCCATCTAATTATTTGGAGACAGCACTTTGGTTAGAATCTGACAGAATGGGATTTCTTCTAGACGCGGTGACTTCTGAAAAATTTGAAAACCAAAGAGATGCGGTTACAAATGAAAAATTTCAAAATCAGATTAATCAACCTTATGGATTGAGTTATGAGATTTTGGGTCAGAATTTATACCCTCCATCTCATCCGTACAATTGGCCTGTTATTGGATATGTAGATGATTTAGAGAGAGCTGACCTTGAAGACCTAAAAAATTTCTTTTTGAGATGGTACGGTCCTAATAATGCTATTTTAACAATTGCTGGAGATGTTAATTCTGCAGAGGTTATGAAAATGGTGAATAAATATTTTGGAACAATTAAAAAAGGACCAAATGTTAGAGATTTAAGACCAAATATACCTAGATTAACACAAGATATATATTGCGGCTATACCGACAATATATATCTGCCAATGACTCAGATAGTTTTTCCAACAGTACCAAACTATCATAAAGATGAAGCGGCTTTAGATATTTTATCGTCATTAATGGGAGAGGGGAGTAATTCTGTTTTCTATAAGAATTTTGTAAAGTCTGAGAAAGCAATACAAGTTGGAGTACAACATCCTTGTAGAGAGCTTTCTGGTGAATTCCAATTTATAGTTGTGTCTTATCCAAAATGGGGAGAAGATCAGAATCTGTATTTTAATGAAATTGA
>JABGSE010000081.1 GCA_018647945.1 Flavobacteriales bacterium
ACCTCAAAATTTAACAGAGAGTGCAGTTACAGCTACAAGTGCAACTTTATCATGGGATCTAGTTCCAGGAAGTTGGGGTTATGTAGTAAGCTGGAGAGAGGTTGGTTCTGCATGGAATTCTGATACCGTAAATACTAATTCATTAAATTTAACCTCATTAAATTCTTCCGCTACTCATAAGTGGAGGGTTCATAGTGTTTGTGATTCTTTGGGAACCACTTTATCTGCTTGGTCTTCAATGAATACTTTTGTAACAACAACTCCTACACCTAGTGGTCCTATAGCATGTACTGTTCCTGTTAATTTATCAGAAACAAATGTTACTACTACTACCGCAACCTTAAATTGGGACGCTATTCCTGGAAGTTGGGGATATAAGGTTATGCATAGACAAGTAGGTTTTGGTTGGGTTTATACAATAGTTAATACAAATTCGTTAAGCTTAACATCATTAAATGCTGGAGCTACTCATAAATGGAGAGTTCATGGAGTTTGTGATTCCTTGGGGACTAACTTATCCTCTTGGTCTGCTATGCAAATTTATAGTACCTTATCCTCAATAAGAATTACTGCTGGAAATAATAAATTAGCAGATAACCTTAATATTTATCCGAATCCAACAAGAGGATTATTTAATATTTCTTTTGTTTCAGAAGAAGTAAATAATTTTGAAATTATGTTAGTTGACGCTTTTGGTAAGGTAATTATGAAGGAAAATAAACAACAATTTGTTGGTGAATATACAAAACAAGTAGATTTATCTACTTATTCAAAAGGTATTTACATGGTTCAAATCAGAACAAATGACTCTTTTGTAAGTAAAAGAATTGTAGTACAATAAATAATTTAAAATCCGAGAAGAATTAATTCTTCTCGGATTTTTTGATTAATTCAAATTAATGTTATTTAATTCATTAGAGTTTTTTTTATTCCTACCTATAGTATTCTTTTTATATTGGAAGTATAATAACATTAAAACACAAAACATACTAATTTTAATTAGTAGTTATGTTTTTTATGGTTGGTGGGATTGGAGATTTCTATTTCTTATCTTTATGTCTACTGTTGTAGATTATTTTGTAGTTTTATCAATAGAGAATAATTCGGACAGTAAAAAAAGAAAAAGAATTTTATATATAAGTGTTTTCTTTAACCTTGCTTTACTAGGAGTTTTTAAATATTTTAATTTTTTCATAGATTCTTGGGTAGATTTCATCTCAGTTTTTGGGTATAATATTGAAAATACTTGGTCATTAAAAATTATTTTACCTGTAGGAATTTCTTTTTATACTTTTCAAACTATGTCGTATTCACTAGATGTGTACAGAAGAGAATTGAAAACAACAAAAGATTTTATATCATTTGCTTCTTTTGTTAGTTTCTTTCCTCAGTTAGTGGCAGGTCCTATTGAAAGAGCATCACATCTTCTTCCTCAAATATTAAACAAAAGAAAGTTTAGCTATATTCAAAGTGTAGAAGGATTAAGATTGATTTTATGGGGATTATTTAAGAAGGTGGTTATTGCGGATTCATTATCTTTATTGGTCAATCCTATTTTTGATAATTATTTAAACCTAAATGGAGGAGTACTTCTGTTGGGTTTAATTTATTTTTCATTTCAGATTTATTGCGATTTTAGTGGTTATTCTGATATTGCAATTGGTACAGCAAAACTTTTCGGTATTGAACTACGTTCTAATTTTATTTTCCCTTATTTTTCTAGAGATATTGGAGAATTTTGGAGAAGATGGCATATTTCCTTATCTTCTTGGTTTAAGGATTATTTATATATACCGTTAGGAGGATCTAAAAAAGGAAAGTGGATGTCCATCAGAAATGTATTTATTATTTTTATTGTAAGTGGCTTTTGGCATGGGGCAAACCTTACTTTTATAATATGGGGATTAGCTCATTCCATGCTGTATCTTATTTTATCGTTAAAAAATCAGAATAGAAAGGTTACTACTCTAATTGTATCTAAGGACAGTTTATTTCCTTCTCTAAAAGAATGTTATCAGATTACAATTACTTTTCTTTCGGTAATGATTACATGGGTATTTTTTCGTAGTGATTCGGTTACAGACGCTTTCTTATATCTTTTAAGAATGTTTACAGATATTGCTTTTCCAAATGTTTATCGTTCAGGTTTTATTTATGTAATTCTGATTGTTTTATTTGATTGGTGGAATAGGAAAGATGAAAGAAAACCGTTAAATATTAATAGCTTTTATTTTAGATGGACTTCTTATGTAATATTAATCATTTTAATATTAGGACATAGCGGACAGAAAAATGAATTTATTTATTTCCAGTTTTAAGATGAAAAAATTTATTAAAAGAGGAATTGTGTTTTTGTTATTAACTTTGATAGTTTTACTATCATTAGGAATATCATCAGTATTGATTACCCAACAGACTTTTAACTATAGTATTTGTGAAGATAAAAATATTCTGATTGTAGGGAATTCTCATACAGAATGTGGAATAAATGACAAGGTTTTAAAAAGATCTACTAATTTATCCAAGAGTGCTTCTTCTTTTTTTTTACCATTATATCAAACTAAAGAGCTTTTCAAGTAAGAATTCTCATATTGATACAATTATTGTTTCTTTAAATTATGATGATTTATGGGAGATAAGAGAAGACAGGTTTTTAGGGGATGAGAGAATTGAACAAAAAATGAATCAGAATATATTTATGTTTGAAATAGAAGATTATTTTGACTTATTAAAAGCAAATCCTGTTAGTGTTATTCTACAATCTTTAGTTATGTATTCTGAATTTTACAATTTACAAATAGAAGGAAGGTCCTTAATTGGAGAATATAAAATTTTGGAGAGATATAAACTAGAACAAGCAAAAGAAATATTCTGGGAAGGGAAAGAGGAAGACGTCAGTGGGGTGATATCTCAAAGCGAACTTAAATATTTGATTAGGGTTTATAAATATTGCGAATCACATCATTTGAAACTGATTCTGATAAATACTCCTTTACATCCATTATTAGAAAAAGAATTAAACAAACATGAAAAAGATCACATTGATTTAATAAACAAAAATATGCCAAATGCAAGTTATCTAAACCATGCAAATTTTGTATTACCTGATTCTGCTTTTAGCGATTTAAGCCATTTAAACTATAAGGGTGCTACTATTTATTCTCAGTATCTTCAGGAACAATTTGATAAATAAGAATGTATGTGTTGATAGTGTCATTTTTTTTTATATTTTTGCACAGAATTTAAGTGAAGAAAGATTGAAGGGGCGAGTAGCCCCTTCTTTTATTATTAAAAATGATTTCAAAAGAGAAAGTAATAAGTTTGGCCAAAGAAAAAATTGAGGAATTGAATTATTTCTTGGTTGATGTGAAGATAAGTGCAAAAAATGAAATCACTGTTTTATTTGATAAAGGGGATGGGGTTATTGTGAGGGATTGCTTGTATGTAAGCAGGCATATTGAAGGGAATTTGGATAGAGAAATTGAAGATTATCAACTTACAGTTTGCTCTCCAGGATTGGACAAAGCTTTTGTAGTTGAAGAACAATACATCAAAAATATTGGCAGAGATGTGAAAGTTGTAACTACTGATGGTGATAAAATAGAAGGCACCCTTTTAGAGTATGGAAATGAACTTTTACTTGAAACTAAAACAAAGCAAAAAGGGAAAAAGGAATTATTAAAACAAAAAGTTACAATTGAAAAAGAAAAAATAAAAGAAACAAAATTGATAATAAAATTTAAATAAGTAAAAAAATGAATGTTGAAAATTTAATAGATTCGTTTTCAGAATTTAAGGATGTAAAAAACATTGACAGAGAAACAATGATGAGCATTTTGGAAGAAGTGTTTAAAACTGTTTTGGAAAAAAAATATGATGGAGCAGAAATATTTGATGTAATTATTAATGTAGATAAGGGGGATTTAGAAATTTGGAAAAACAGAGAAGTAGTTGCCGATAAAGAAATTGAAGATGAGAATATACAAATCAAATTATCTGAAGCATTAAAAATTGAAGATGATTATGAAGTTGGTGAAGAGGTTTCTGAGCAAGTGAATTTTGAAGAAGAATTTGGAAGAAGACAAGTTCTTTCAATTCGTCAGAACTTAGTTGCCAGAATTAATGATTTAAACAGAGATGAAGTTCTTAAAAAATACCAAGATAGAATTGGCGAAATTGTAAACGCTGAAGTATATCAAATTTGGAAAAATGAGATTCTTCTTCAAGATGATGACGAAAATGATTTAATTCTTCCTAAATTAGAGCAAATCCCGAGAGACTTTTTCAAAAAAGGAGATAATGTAAAGGCGGTTGTAAAATCTGCCGAACTTAAAAATAATAAATCTCATATTGTGCTTTCCAGAATTGCTCCAGAGTTTATTGAAAGATTATTTGAAACAGAAGTTCCAGAAGTGTTTGATGGAATTATTACTATTAAAAAAGTTGTCAGAATGCCAGGAGAAAGAGCAAAAGTGATGGTAGAATCTTATGATGAAAGAATTGACCCTGTTGGAGCATGTGTAGGTGTAAAAGGAAGTAGAATTCATGGAATTGTAAGAGAACTTAGAAACGAAAATATTGATGTTATTAATTATACTGAAAACATTAATTTATTATTGACAAGATCTTTAAGTCCTGCAAAAGTTACTTCAATTGAATTGAATGACGAAAAGAAAACAGCAAAAGTGTATATGACTCCAGATCAGGTTTCTTTGGCAATTGGGAAAAGAGGATTTAACATTAAACTTGCAGGTGAGTTAACCGGTTATGAAATTGACGTTTATAGAGATACTGATGGTTTTGAAGATGATGTTTCACTATCAGAATTTTCTGATGAAATTGATGCTTGGGTAATTGAAACACTTCAAGGGATTGGTTGCGATTCAGCCAGAAGTGTATTGGAAATTGATGCTGATGATTTGGTCAAAAGAACAGATTTAGAACAAGAAACAGTAGAGAGTGTATTAAGTATCCTTAAAGCGGAATTTGAGGAGTAAAAATAGATAGGTAAAATATGTCTGATTATAAGAGTAAAAGGTTAAATAAATTAGCCAAAAAGTTTAATGTAAGTATTGATAGAGTACTTTCTTTCCTTGATGAAAAAGGACTAGACGGAATGAGCGCTTCTTCTAAGGTTTCTCAAGATGTATATTTAGATTTATTAGGAGAATTTCAACCGGACTTAAAAGCGAAATTAGCAGCTGATTTGTCTGCTAAAGCAAGGGAAGAGGAAAGAGAAGAACAGTTAAAATTAGAAGAGGAAAGAGCTACCGAAAAAGCAGCTACTCAGAAAGCTTTTAATGAAGAAAAAGAAAAAAATTCTTCTGAAGAAAAAGTACTTTCAACTGAAAAAGTAAAAGTTATTGGGAGAGTAGATATAAATTCAAAAAAGAAAAAAGATTCTGAACCCCCTAAAGACGGACCTAAAACTGAAGAAGTAAAGGTAGAAGAAAAAAAGGAAGTATCAGAAGTAATTAAAGCGAAAAAACAAACTTTATCAGGGCCAAAACTTACGGGTGTAAAAATTGATTTAACTAGATTAGTCCCAAAAAAGAAAACTCCTTCAAACTCTCCTAAAACAACAGTAGATTCAAAAAAGAAAAGAAAACGAATTGTAGGGAAAGTTAATCCGTCCAAATTTGTAAAAAAGAAATTTAGTAAAAAGAAAGCTCCTGTTGAAATCTCCCCTGAAGAAGCTCAAAAAAGAGTGAGAGAAACACTTGCAAAATTACAAGGTAGAGGTAAGAAAACATCTGTAAAAAACAGAAGAGATAAAAGACAAGCTCACAGAGATATAGCAGATATAGAGCAAGAAGAAAGATCATCTGAAAACAAAACAATTAAAATAGCAGAATTTGCAACTGCAAATGAGCTTTCTATTATGATGGAAGTTCCTGTAACAGAAATTATTTCTTCATTAATGTCATTAGGATTTATGGTTACCATGAATCAGAGATTAGATGCCGAAACACTTCAAATTATAGTTGAAGATTTTGGTTTTGAAGTAGAATTTGTTGGAGCGGAAGTTCAAGAATCGATTGAAGATATTGAAGATATTGAAGACCAATTAGAAGAAAGATCTCCAATTGTAACGATTATGGGACATGTTGATCATGGGAAAACATCATTACTTGATTATATCAGAGAAGCAAATGTTATTGCAGGAGAAGCGGGAGGAATTACTCAACATATTGGAGCTTATGAGGTTGATCTTCCGAATGGAAAACACATTTCATTTTTAGATACTCCTGGTCATGAGGCCTTTACTGCCATGAGAGCTCGTGGAGCTAAAGTTACTGATATTGTAGTGATTGTTATAGCAGCGGATGATAGAGTGATGCCTCAAACTAAAGAAGCAATTAGTCATGCAAAAGCCGCTGAGGTACCAATTATATTTGCAATTAATAAGGTAGATAAGGATACTGCGGATCCAGAAAAAATTAAAGGTGAACTTGCCGAATTGAATTTACTTGTTGAAGATTGGGGAGGTAAGGTTCAGTCACACGATATTTCAGCAAAAACAGGATTAGGTGTCCCAGAAATTTTAGAGAAAATACTTTTGGAAGCAGAAATGCTTGAGCTTAGAGCGAATCCGAACAGAACTGCGAGTGGTTCAATTATTGAAGCTTCTTTAGATAAAGGGAAAGGATATTTGACAACTGTTTTGGTTCAGAAAGGAACATTAAAAGTAGGAGATTATTTACTTGCAGGAAGTTATAGCGGTAAAGTAAAAGCACTTTTAAATGAAAGGGGAAATAAAATAGGTAAAGCGGGACCATCAACCCCTGCTATATTATTAGGGTTAAATGGAGCTCCAACTGCAGGAGATTCTTTTAATGTAATGGATAACGAACAAGAAGCTAAAAAGATTGCTACAAAAAGGATGCAATTACAAAGAGAGCAAGGAGTACGAACACAAAAACACATTACACTTGACGAGATTGGAAGAAGAATTGCTCTTGGTGATTTCCAAGAATTAAATATAATTGTAAAAGGTGATGTAGATGGTTCAATTGAGGCTCTTTCTGATTCTTTGGAAAAATTATCTACTGAAGCAATAAAGGTAAATATTATACAGAAATCTGTTGGTCAGATTTCAGAGTCAGACATAATGCTTGCTTCTGCTTCTGATGCAATTGTAATTGGTTTCCAAGTGAGGCCTTCAATACAAGCTCGTAAAATTGCCGAAAAAGAACAAATTGATATCAGATTATATTCTGTAATTTATAAAGCAATTGAAGAAATAACACTTGCAATGGAAGGAATGCTTTCTCCAGATGTTGAAGAGAAAATTGTTTGTAATATTGAAATTAGAGAAACATTTAAAATATCAAAAATAGGTACAATTGCAGGTTGTATGGTATTGGACGGAAAACTAAACAGAAATACAGGAATCCGAATTATTAGAGATGGAGTTGTAGTTTATACCGGAAAACTTTCGTCTTTAAAAAGATTTAAGGAAGATGCTAAAGAAGTTCAGAAAGGCTTTGAATGCGGTCTTTCAATTGAAAACTTTAATGACATTAAAGTAGGAGATATTGTTGAAGGTTTTGAGGAAGTAGAAGTAAAAAGAACTCTTTAATCCAAATTATTTAATGGAATAATTATATCCACAATGTAACAATGTGGGTAGTTTTTAATTATTTCATTTTTTAACTTTTCAGCTTCTAACTTTGTTCGAAATTGTCCAACTCTAACTTTCCAATTCGGATTTATTCTTTCGTAACTTATCGGAATAATCTCAGGATATTTTCGCATAAAAACATGTTTTACTTTTCTTGCTCTTTCTCTGTCGTTTCCTAAATAGATTTGTACGCAATATCCTTCAATACCACCTTTGGATTTGTTAATTGAAATAAATTTTTCAAGTAATTTTTCTATTTCAGTTGACATATTAATTTGACTTTCGCATTTTGTGATACTGTCCGCTTTTATGTTTTCAAAATTTGAATAATCAGATTGGGTATTATCAGAATTTATTTGAGAAAAAGCAAATATTGGAAGAAGAAAAATAAATATAATAGAGTGTGATTTCATCTTCCAAAAATATAAAAACTATTTTATAAACTATTTGAGTGAATAATTATTTTTTTTACCTGATTAAAAACACTTATTTAGAATAATTATAAATTGCAATTATTTTATTATATTCTCACTTTTGAAACTATTTACTTTGATACATTTGCATGCGAAAATTATAATTATTCTGAAAGATAAATAATAACATATGTATTGTCCGAAAAAAATAACAAAGGGATTATTTTTTCTTACCTTAATCCTTACTTCACTAACTACAATTAATGCCCAGGATATAACAGCAAATGCTGATGAAGGAGCTAAAATATTTAAATCGAAATGTACTTCTTGTCATACAAGAGGGAAAGGGATTTTAACTGGTCCAGATTTGGAGGGAGTGACAACAAGATTAGATAATGAGTGGTTAAAATCTTGGATTGCTAATCCTAATTCCATGAAGTTAACTGATGATTACGCTAAGGAATTAAATGAAAAATTTCCAGATGATGACATGAATCCTATTCTTATTTCGGATGGAGATATGGATAATTTAATTGCGTTTTTGGCAACAGATGTTGTAGAGGAAGTGAAAGTTAATACTCAATCTGGAACTAAATCAGAAGATGGAATGAGTGGCACAAATATTATGATAATACTTATTTCAATTTTATTCTTTATAATTTACATTCTTACTTCAGTAAAAAATAGATTAAAAGAATCCTTAGATGAATCTTCTGAAACATTAGCTGAATCCGTTCTTAGTTTTGTAAGTGTAAACAGAAATAAACTGATTTTAGGTTTTATTATGTTCATTGTAGTTTTAAGAGTTATTTTCAATTTACTGATGAATGTTGGTGTTACAGAAACTTACAAGCC
>JABGSE010000082.1 GCA_018647945.1 Flavobacteriales bacterium
AGCTGATATTTTTATAATTATTGGAACTTCATTGAATGTTTTTCCAGCAGCCTCACTTATCGATTTCGCTACAAGATCAGAAAGAATTATTCTTATAGATCCAAACTCATCTAATTATGATGGTATTGAGGTTATTTCTGAGAAGGCAACAAAAGCTGTTCCAAAATTAGTAGAGGAGTTATTAGAATTATTGGATTGATTAGCGGTGCAAAAAGCGGTGCAATTTTTAGTTTGAAAGCTTGCTGTAATCATGTAAAAAGGTGTTAGGTTGTAATCCTGCTACCCCGAATTTTTCTATTTCTTATGCTTAGCATAATATGTTCTGAATTTTTACTTTTCTTTGCTATATGTATTTTTCTAGATTAATATTATTATCATTATTGTGTTTCTTTGTGATTGAGATCAAAGCACAAGAAAAGTCTATATCTCAAATAGAAAAGATACAAAGTATAGAAGATAGACCATTAAATAATATCAGTTTGAATTTTTTAGGTGATGCTTCAAAAATGTCTATTAATTATGAGAAACAATTTTTAGTAGCAGAATCATTTATTCTAACCACTAAATTTGGCTTGGGTTATAATCATGAATTTAGAATATGTTTGTTTGGTCCTTGTTCTTCTCCAGCAAAGAATTATTTAACGATACCCCATCATTTTACAGCTAATCTTGGAAAAAGAAGAAGTTTTTTTGAATTCGGATTAGGGGGAACAATACTTTATGGAGAAACAAGCGATCCTTATATTTTATATCCGATTATTGGGTATAGATTTTTACCTCTACAATCAAATAAAATAAATTTTAGATTATATTTTTTACCTCCACCATTTGAAGACGGGCCTCTTGGGCATCCAGATATTTATTTCTTCATTGTTGGAGGAAGTCTTGGAATTAGTTTTTAGCATATTTTTAAAAATAACTGATTACTCAGAAAATCAAATTAATTTTTTAAATTTGTTTTAGTAGATTGATTAGAGGTGCAGAAAGCGGAGCAATTTTTAGTTTAAAATCTTGCTGTAATCATGTAAATAGAGTGTATGTTGTAATCCTGCTTCCCCGACTTTTTTCTCTTTTATGTTTTTTGTTTTCTCTTTTTAGCTGCAGGGAATAAAATATTATTAAGAATTAATCTATAACCTGGAGAGTTAGGATGTAATGACAAATCTGTTTTTGGATCTCCAATTTTATGTTGGTAATCTTCAGGATCATGTCCTCCGTAAAAAGTCCAAGTTCCATTCCCAAGTTTACCATGAATATAACGAGATTCGTTTGTTGATTTTGTTTCTCCCATAATTAGAACATCAGATTTAATAAATTGATTATTAAAAGAAGTTGTTTGACCCATAAAACCTTTAATAATCATGGTGTGGTTTTGGCATAACATAGTTGGAACTGGATCCCATTTTGCAGAGAAATCAAAAAGAGTAAAGAAATCGATTTCTGCTTTTATCCTTCTGTTTGAAGTAGCATCAATATTAGAGAATTCGTACTGATTAGGATTTTTTACTAGAGTAAAATCTTTAAATGCAAATGTTTTTGAAAAATCAAGTTTTTCTTGAGAATGGACATCAGCAGGATCACCATCAAACATTGACATGCAAATATCTGTTCCTTCAGATGCTAAAGCAATATCGTATGAATCGGTTGCAGAGCACATGGCAAAAACGAATCCTCCACCCAAAACAAATTCTTTAATTTTTTTTGCAACGGCTAATTTTTCCTCAGAAACTTTATTGAATCCTAACTTTAAGGCAGTTTGTTCAAACAATTTTTTCTGCTGTTTGTACCAAGTTGCATTTTTAAATGTTGCATAAAATTTTCCGTATTGTCCAGTAAAATCTTCATGATGCAAATGAAGCCAATCATAAACTGGCAGTAAACCTGCAAGAACCTCCTGATCATAAACAACTTCATAAGGAATTTCGGCATACGCAAGTGCTAGTGTAACCGCATCATCCCAAGGTTGATTGTGTTTTGGAGAGTAGATAGCAATTTTTGGTGCTTTTTCTAGAATTACAACATCCTGATTTACAGACGGTGAGGAGATACTTCTGAGGATTTGAGTAGATTGAACATCAGCAATTATTTGATAAGAAACTCCTCTGATAATACATTCTTTTTCAAGTTTTGGATAATGTTTAATAAGGAAACTTCCTCCTTTATAATTTAGGAGCCAACTTACTTTTACATCATTTTCCAAGGACATAAAAGCGATTCCATAAGATTTTAAATGATTGGTTTGAGAGTCATCCATTGGAATAAGAATGTAGGATGAGTAGCAATTTAAGCTAATGAAGCAAATTATTATAAATAATAAATTTTTCATTATAAATCATCATCTTCATCCCCCTCCTCATTCATGCTGGATGAAACAGTAGAAACCATTGATTTATTTTCAATATTTTCTAATTGATGAGAGAAATCATCTAAATCTGAGAATTTTGCATATTCTGCTTTAAACTTAAGTCTGATATCAGCAAGACCACCATTTCTGTGTTTTGCAATAATGACTTCCGCTTGTCCTAAGCAATTTTCTCCATCTTCCCATTCATTAATCTTATAGTATTCTGGTCGGTAAATAAATGTAACAATATCTGCATCTTGTTCAATAGCTCCTGATTCTCTTAGGTCAGAAAGCATTGGCCGTTTACTACCTACACCCGACCTTTGTTCTAAGGAACGATTTACTTGAGATAGTGCAATTACAGGAATATTTAATTCCTTTGCAATTCCTTTTAATGATCTGGAAATTGTACTAATTTCTTGCTCTCTATTTCCTCCTTTTCCACCTGCTGTCATTAGTTGTAGGTAGTCAATCATTATCATTTTTATTCCGTGTTTTTTTACTAACCTTCTGGCTTTTGCTCTTAATTCAAATACAGAAATAGCTGGGGTATCATCAATAAAGATTGGAGCTTTTGAAAGCCCTTTTATTTTTGAGTGTAGTTGAACCCATTCGTGATCAACAAGTTCTCCTTTTCTGAGTTTTCCTGCAGATATTTCTGATTCGGAAGAAATTAAACGATTTACCAATTGTTCAGATGACATTTCCAAAGAAAAAACAGCAACTCCCATATTGTGTTCCACAGCAATATTACGCGCCATGGAAAGTGCAAAAGCGGTTTTACCCATACCAGGACGAGCAGCAACAATAACCAAGTCAGATTTTTGCCAACCTGAAGTTACTCTGTCAAGTTTTGAGAAACCAGAAGGAACTCCACTTAAACCTGCTTCCTGATTTTGTAATTCTTCAATATTTTTAAGGGCGATATTTATTAAGTCCCCCATACTATCATAACTCTTACGGAGTGTACCTTCTGTTACATTAAAGAGTTCTTGTTCAGCTTTGTTTAAGGTTTCGAAAACATCAATTGTTTCGTCTAAACTTTCCTCAATAATCCCACTAGAAATACTAATTAATTTTCGTTGTATAAATTTTTCTGCAATAATACGGGCATGATATTCTGTATTTGCAGAGGAAGAAACCTGAGTTGTAAGTTGTGAAACATAGTAAGCCGAACCAGCTTGTTTTAGTGTTCCTAATCTTTTTAACTCATCAGTAACAGTTAGAATATCAATTGGCTTTGCATCCTGAAATAGATTAGAAATGGATTCATAAATATGTTGGTGTTCAGGCTTGTAGAAATATTCTTTTTTCAGAATATCGATACTATCAGAAAGCGCTTCATTGTCAATGAGTATTGCTCCTAAAACAGACATTTCTAAATCGATTGCTTGGGGTTGAAGTCTTCCACCAATATCTACTGTTTTATTTTTAATTGGAAATTTTTTTGCCATATTATTCTTTGTATACTCCCATGTTGGAAAATTTATCCATTCTTATTTTTACCAATTTTTCAGTTTTTAACTCTTTACATTCAGCAATACTTTCTTTTATTGCTTTCTTTACATTTATAAATGCTTTTTCTGGAAAAGTATGAGCTCCTCCAAGAGGTTCTTTTATTACTCCATCAATCAATTTATTTTTCATCATATCGTCAGAAGTAAGTTTTAGTGCTGTTGCAGCTTTTTCTTTAAACTCCCAACTTTTCCACAAAATAGTAGAACAATTTTCTGGGGAGATAACAGAATACCAAGAATGTTCCATCATTAAAACTCTATCTCCTATTCCTATTCCTAATGCTCCACCAGAAGCACCTTCACCAATTATAACACAAATGATAGGCACTTTTAATTTTGTCATTTCAATAAGGTTACGAGCTATTGCTTCACCTTGTCCTCTTTCTTCAGCTTCTAATCCGGGAAATGCACCTGGAGTATCAATTAAAGAAACAACAGGTTTTCCAAATTTTTCTGCCATTTTCATCAAACGGAGTGCTTTTCTGTATCCTTCTGGATTTGCCATTCCGAAATTTCTGTATTGTCGTTGTTTGGTATTTCTACCTTTTTGCTGACCGATAAACATAACGGTTTGCCCATCAATAGTACCCCAACCACCTATCATGGCTTTGTCGTCTTTTACTCCTCTATCTCCATGAAGTTCTACAAAATCACCCTTTGTAAGTTCGTTTATATAGTCCAGTGTATAAGGTCGTTGTGGATGACGAGACATCTGTACTTTTTGCCAAGGAGTAAGATTTTCGTATATTTCTTTCCTTGTTTTTTTAATTTTTTTCTCTAATTCTGCTACTGTAGATCTTACGTCTAGATCACCTTCTCTTCCTAGTTGAATTGCTTGGTTTAGCTTTTCAATTAGGTCTTCAATTGGTTTTTCAAATTCTAAATAATCCATTATTTTATAATTATTTGGGACAACAAAGTTAAATAAAATGATTTCCTTAAGCCTATAAAAATGTATGTGTTTATATTTGTTGTTGAAAACTAATTGATTAATGATAGTATATCCGAACGCTAAAATAAATTTGGGACTGAATATCCTCCGTAAAAGGGAAGATGGTTACCATGATATATCTTCTGTTTTTTACCCTGTAAAGAAGTGTGTAGATATTTTAGAGATTGTAAAATCAGAAAGGTTTGAATTTACAAAAAGTGGTATTGAAATTCCGAATGGAGAGAATCTTTGTGAAAAAGCATGGCAATTATTACATTCAGATTTTGACATTGAAAATGTAAAGATTCATTTGCACAAACAAATAGCAATTGGAGCAGGATTGGGTGGTGGTTCAGCAGACGCTTCTTTTACTTTAAAAATACTAAACAAACTTTTTGATTTGAAACTTACAAATAAAGAGTTAGAAAAATATGCTTTACAATTGGGTGCTGATTGTCCCTTTTTTATTGATAATATTCCAAAATATGTGCAAGGTATAGGGGAGAAAATGAATACTATTGATTTGGACTTATCGTATTATGAGATACGTCTTGTAAATCCTAAAATTCACATTTCTACAAAGGAAGCTTATAGTGGAGTGGTGCCACAAATTCCAGAATTATCTGTTGAAGAAATTATTAAGCTACCCATAAAAGAATGGAAAAATAAACTTAAAAATGATTTTGAAGATTCTGCTTTTGAAAAACACTCTCAATTAGTTAAGAGGAAAGAAGAACTTTATGATGATGGAGCTATTTACTCATCTATGAGTGGAAGTGGTAGTGTCTTATTTGGAATTTTTAACAAATAAAATCCCCACCAAATTGGCAGGGATTTATTGTTAGATTTAGTAATTGTTTCATTTTTACATTAACAATTATCCATTCATAGTCATCAGGAATTCATCATTGTTCTTGGTTTTGTTTATTCTATCTTTCATAAATTCCATTGCTTCTACAGGGTTCATATCTGCAAGGTAATTTCTTAAAGCCCAAATTCTAGCTTCCATTCCATCTGCAATAAGCAGGTCTTCTCTTCTAGTGGAAGAAGAAATAAGATCGATAGCAGGGTAAATCCTTCTATTCGAAATTTTTCTATCCAATTGAAGTTCCATATTACCAGTTCCTTTAAATTCCTCAAAGATTACTTCATCCATCTTACTTCCTGTTTCTGTAAGTGCAGTTGCTAGAATAGTAAGTGAACCTCCGTCCTCAATTTTTCTAGCCGCTCCAAAAAATCTTTTTGGTTTGTGTAATGCATTAGCGTCTACTCCTCCAGAAAGTATTTTTCCAGATGCAGGTTGAACTGTATTGTATGCTCTTGCTAATCTTGTAATAGAGTCAAGTAGAATTACAACATCATGACCACATTCTACCATTCTTTTTGCTTTTTCCAATACCAAATCAGCTACCTTTACATGACGAGAAGCTGGTTCGTCAAAAGTAGAAGCAATAACTTCTGCATTTACTGATCTCTCCATATCTGTTACTTCTTCTGGTCTTTCATCAATTAGTAAAATAATCATGTAAACTTCCGGATGATTATCAGCAATTGCATTCGCAATATTTTTCAATAGAACAGTTTTACCCGTTTTAGGTTGTGCTACAATCAATCCTCTTTGTCCTTTTCCGATAGGAGTAAATAAGTCCAATAATCTGATTGCAGTATTGTTATGTTTTTCCCCTAAAAGATTAAATTTCTGATAAGGAAATAGGGGAGTTAAATGTTCGAAAGGAACTCTGTCCCTAACAATATTTGGGTGACGACCATTAATTTTTTCTACTCTGATAAGTGGGAAATATTTTTCTCCAGATTTTGGAGGACGAACATTTCCTTCAACAGAATCTCCTGTTTTTAATCCCAACAATTTAATTTGAGATTGCGATACATAAATATCGTCAGGAGATGTTAAGTAATGATAATCGGAAGAACGAATAAATCCGTATCCATCAGGAAGAATTTCTATCACTCCTTCAATTTGGATAATTCCGTTAAAATCATAATCGTAATTTAATCCCTTTTTCTGATTCGGATTGTAGTTCGGATCCTGGTTTGGATTCTTTTTCTTTTGGTTTGGATTTTGATTCGGATTTTGGTTAGGATTTACCTTTGTTTCTTGATTTGGGTTTGTTTTTTTATTTTGGTTTGGATTTTGATTCAGCTTTTGCTCCTGATTTACCTTTTTTTCTTGATTTGGGTTTGTTTTTTTATTTTGTGGAACTTTATTTTCAGTTTCCTTCTTTCCGTTTGTTTTTGTTTCTACTTTTTCAGTATTTTCAGTTTTCTTTTCTTCTGTTTTTACTGGAGTAGGTTTTTTAGTAA